>JAFLDQ010000099.1 GCA_017302355.1 Dechloromonas sp. | reverse complement strand
GTGCGCACAAAATTCGCGCATTGATCCATGTCGCATCAAGTCGATCGCGCCAGCACTACACAATCCGCAGATCGGCCCTCTCCAGCCCGCCAAACCATCGCAAATCCAGCAAATTCAACCGCCACCGTAGGGCGTCAAATTCCAATCGCGGAATTTGGGAGACAAAAAGAACTTGAAGTTGCCAGTGATTCTTCGCTATACTCACCGGCTTTCTTCTAGCGAATTCTGGAGCACCAATCATGGCGCGAGTCTGTCAAGTGACGGGGAAAGCCCCGATGGTTGGGAACAAGGTTTCCCACGCCAACAATAGAACGAAGCGCCGCTTCCTGCCGAATCTGCAGTATCGCCGCTTCTGGGTCGAAAGCGAGAACCGCTTCGTCCGCCTGCGCGTTTCCAACGCCGGGTTGCGCATGATCGACAAGGACGGCATCGATACCGTCCTGGTCGACCTGCGTGCCCGCGGTGAACTCTGATTGCTGATTGAGGAAGGACAAGAAAGATGGCTAGCAAGAGCAAAGGCGGTCGGGACAAGATCAAGCTGGAATCCACAGCCGGCACCGGGCATTTCTATACCACTTCCAAGAACAAGCGCACGACGCCGGAAAAGCTGGAGTTCATGAAGTACGACCCGGTGGTCCGCAAGCATGTCGCATACAAGGAAATCAAGCTGAGATAACCGGGGCAGTTCCGGCATCCGGCAAACCCGCCCGCGTGGCGGGTTTTTTTGTGTGCGCGGCCCCGCCGACGCGGACAGCGCTTGAGGAATCGGCCGGCGCCCGGTCAACCCCTGCGCACGAAGAGCAGCGCGGCATAGCCGGCGATGCCGGCGGAGATCAGCAGCGACCAGTTGGCCAGCGACAGCCCGAGGAATTCCCAGTCGCGACCGGTGCAGAAGCCGGTGGCGAGGAACAGCGACGGCCATGCCATGCCCAGCCAGTCGACCAGACGCTCGATGGCGTTGGGGTCGCTGTAGCTGCACTCGGTCGCCAGATGCGGAAAGGCCTGCATCCAGCTCTGGTAACCGGCCACCGCCATGCCGCCGGCTGCCAGCCCGGCGATCAGCGCCGACCAGAGCAGCCGCCCGGCAGGCGCGATCGCCCCGAGCAGCGCGACCAGCCCGATGACCATGTAGACCAGGCGCTGGAATATGCATAGCGGACAGGGTGCCAGCCGCACCAGGTTCTGCAGTTCCATGCCCCCCGCGACGGCGCCGAAGGCGCCGAGCGCCAGCGCGGCAAACCATGCCCGGACGGGCACCTCACGCCAGGGCATGGCGGCGCCTCCGGACAGACCCGCCGGGCAACCCGCCGATGCGGGAGGTGGCGGCATTCTGCCAACGGCAGCGCAAGGCTGGCGAACCGCGCGCTTTCTTGACGTAGCGTAGGCAACCCCGCCAAGGCAGGTCCAAGACACCCGATAACATGCAGTCCCGCGAAATTGTGTGGAGACGGTCATTTTACGGCATCCAGGCAGTCATCGGAAGAATCGGTAGACCTGCGAAAAAGGCTCTCCGGGAAGCGTCGACCGCGACAGGGAGGGTGGACCGCGGCGCCGGCCGCCGTTAAGATTGGAAGATGAGCACACGCATACTCCTGGTCGAAGACGATGAACGCCTCGCCGATCTGACGGCGGAATACCTCGCCAAGAACGACCTGCAGGTCGGCATCGAGCCGCGCGGCGACAGGGCCGAGGCCCGTATCCTGGCCGAGCAGCCGGATCTGGTCATCCTCGATGTCATGCTCCCGGGCAAGGATGGTTTCGAAGTCTGCCGCGCCGTGCGCCGGCAGTATCGCGGGGTGATCCTGATGCTGACGGCCCGCGACGAGGACTTCGACCAGATTCTCGGCCTCGAGATGGGCGCCGACGACTATATCGCCAAGCCGGTCCAGCCGCGCGTGCTGCTCGCGCGCATCAAGGCTCTGCTGCGCCGCCTTCCGGCCGGCGGCGAAGGCGCGGCCGGCGAATCCGAGGCCATGGTCTTCGGCCAGTTCCGGATCAGCCAGGCGACGCGCACGGCATCGCTGGGCGGCGAAACGATCGATCTCACCACCGCCGAGTTCGACCTCCTCTGGCTGCTCGCCTCGCACGCGGGCAATGTCCTGTCACGCGACGACCTGCTGCAGGAACTGCGCGGCATCGGCTTCGACGGCCTCGACCGTTCGATCGATGCCCGCATCTCGCGCCTGCGCAAGAAACTCAACGACGACCCTGAGAACCCGACACGCATCAAGACCGTTCGCGGCAAAGGCTACCTGTTCAGCAAGCATGACTGGAACTGAGCCCGGCAACGGCCGGGAACACAGCCAGGGCCTCGCCCGCTCGCTCTTCCGCGCCGCGCCGCCAGGCTGGCGCGGCGGGCGCTACAGCCTGTCCAAGCTGTTCTTCAACTTCTACCTGCTGGCGATGGGTTCTTTCGTCGCCATCGCCTACACCGCCGACTTCGTCATCTCCGCCGCCCAGCGCGGCATCACCGACGACTACGCCCGCCGCTTCATGCGCGGCACCATCACGCTGATCGAGGACGAGCTGTACCGGACCCCCCGCCGCGACTGGCAGCGCAAGATCGAACAACTCGACGACAAGTTTTCCTACCGCCTCGACATCGTCGAACGCATCAGCCTCGACCGGACCCTGACGCCGGACCAGGTCAGCAAGCTGGACGCAGGCGACATCGCCATCGACCATGACGGTCAGATCATGTATCGCCGGCTCGGCACCAGCAGCAAGGTGCTGGTCGTCGGCCCGCTGGCCGCCAACCGCAATCCCGAACTGACGGAGCGTCTCCCGTTCGACCTGCGCCTGCGCCTGCTGACCTGGAGCCTGATCGGCGTCATTTTCGGGATTGCCCTGTGGTTCTGGGTGCACCCGGTCTGGCGTGATCTGGAAACCCTGCGCCAGACCGCTCGCGACCTCGGCGACGGTGATTTCGAGGCGCGCTCGCCGCCGGCCCGCAGCAAGCTTTTCGCGGCGCTTTCCGACACCATGAACAGCATGGCCGAGCGCGTGCAGCAACTGCTCGCCACTCACCGCGAACTCTCCTCGGCGATTTCCCACGAGCTGCGGACGCCGATCGCCCGCATGCGCTTCGCGCTGGAAATGCTCTCCGGAACCGATGATCGCGCCGAGCGCGAGCGGCTGTGGGCGATGATGGAAGCCGACCTCGACGAACTCGATCACCTGATCGACACCAGCCTGACCTACGCCCGATTCGAGCGCGAGGCACCCGAGCCGCATTTCTCCAGCGTGCGCTTCGCCGACTGGCTGAGCGACGAGGTCGATGCCGTTCGCCTGCTCGGACGCGACCTGAAGATCACGGTCGACACCGCGAAACTGCCCGAAAACCTGGCGGTCGATGTCGATCGCAAGGCGATGCCCTATGCCCTGCGCAATCTGCTGCGCAACGCCTTCAAGTACGCGAGCGGGCAGATCGCCGTCAGCGCCGAACTCCGCGAGCGAAGCATCGTCGTCCATGTCGACGACGACGGCATCGGCATCCCGCCCGAAGACCGCGAGAGCGTCTTTTCCGCATTCACGCGGCTGGACCGCTCACGTGATCGTGCAACCGGGGGCTACGGGCTCGGGTTGGCCATCACCCGGCGCGTCCTTGAACTGCACGGCGGAACCGCCACCGCCGACACCGCCCCCCTCGGCGGCGCCCGCTTCACCCTCACCTGGCCGTTGGCGCAGTAGCTCCCGTCACATAACGTCACAGAACATCATCGACCGTTACGCCGGGGCAACGCGCATGCTACAGACGCGGCACTTGCGCGCCCGTAGAATCGGCGCCATGAATCATCAGCAAGAGCTTCCAGAGAGGAAAACAAGAACATGAGCGCAGTGAATATCGACCGGTTCCTGGAAACGGCACGCCAGCATCTGCTGGATCAGGTCACGGTCGAGGTCGCTCCCGTTTCCGAGCCAGTTCATCAGGTGAACTGATGGCCTTTGCCGACAATCTCCCGATCAACGAAAGCCTCGGCGTCTTTGTCGGCGTTGCCGGCCTTGACTGGCTGGCCGATGGCCGCGCCGAACCGGTCAACGCTCTCCTTGCCGCGGTTGCCGTCGGCGCCGCCATCGCGATTGGCCGCCATCTGCTCAAGAGGCGGCGCAAGGACTGAACCTTTTACCCTCCCTCGAAATCCCTCGTTTCGAGACCTCCCTGTTACCCCGCCCGCGTGGCGGGGTTTTTTTGCCCTTCAGATCCGGCCCAGCTTTTCGAAGGCATCGTTGGCCGAGAGAAAGACCTCTCCGGAGAGGGTCGACCACAACCCGGTGCGCATCAAGCGATCCTGGATCGGCCCCTTGACCTCGGCCAGGTGAAGCCGGATGCGGCGCCCCGCCAGGTCACGGTTCAGTTCGCATAAGACCTCGACCGCCGTGGCATCCATCAGGTTGACCGCGCTCATCACCAGGACCAGATCCCGGATCCCGGCGACTTTCTCGAGCTCCTGGTTCAGGCGCAACTCGACCGCGCCGAGATTGCCGAAGAACAGCCTCTCGTCGATACGGACGAAGAGGGCACCGGGAATGGTTTCGACGCTGTGACGGGCGACGTTGCGGAAATGTTCGCTGCCGGGAATCCGGCCGACGACCGCGATATGCGGTGTGCTTGCGCGCAGGAGCAGGGTCGCCGTCGACAACAGGACACCCATCCCGATCCCGACTTCCAGCCCGAAAGCCAGCACGCCGCCGGCGGTTCCCAGTAGCGCAAGACCATCGGCGCGATCATAGGCCCAGGCCCGGCGGAAGGCGCCGACATCGATCATCGAATACGCGGCCACGATGATGCTGGCAGCCAGAACCGCCAGTGGCAAGCGCTGGAACCACTGCGCGGCGCCCGCCACCACGGCGATCATCGCCAGCGCCGAAACGATGCTGGCCAGCGGGGTCCGGGCGCCGGCGGCGACATTGACCGCCGAGCGCGACACGCCCCCGCCAACCGGCATGCCGCCATAAAACGCGGCCACCACGTTGGCCGCGCCCAGGCCGACCAGCTCGGCGTTGGCATCGACCCGCTCCCGACGCTTGATCGCCAGCGCCTGGGCCATCGACAGGTTCTGTACCATGCCGACCAGCGTCAGGACGAAGGCGGGCTTGATCAGGGGACTGATCGCATCGTATCCAGGCAGGAAAAAAGTGAATGCCGGCAGCCCCTCGACGATCGCGCCAACCACCGGGACGCCCGACCTGGTGTCGAGATCCCAATGGACGACCGCCAGCGTGCCGAACAGAACGACCGCCAGCGGCATCAGACGTCCAACGAAGGCAGCCTTGCCGGCGTCCATTCCGACGCGCAGCAGCAGACCGGTCAGGCCCGCCTTGACGAAAATGAGCGCCGCCAGCGCTGTCAGGCCGATGGCGGCCGTCGGGCCGTGAACTTGCGGAGTCTTGGTCAGCAGATCGAGCGCCAGCTCCCAGCCATTGCCCCCGTCGGATGTGACGCCCAGCAGATACTTCATCTGACTGATGACGATCAGGATTGCCGAACCGGAGATGAAGCCGCTGATCACCGGCCGGCTCAGCAACTGTGACAGGAAGCCGAGGCGCATGAAACCGCAGGCCAGCACCATCACGCCGGAGATCAGCGACAGCGTCGCGGCAAACGCGACGTATTGAGGCGATCCAGGCGCCGCGAGCGGGGTCAGCACCGAGTAGGTCATGATCGCCGTGATCGCCACCGGCCCGACCGCCTGTACCATGCTGCTGCCGAGCAGGGCATAGGCGATGACGGGAAAGATGCTGACGTAGAGCCCCGTCTGCGGCGGCAGGCCCGCCAGCAAGGCGTAGGCAAGACTCTGCGGGATCACGAGGACGGTGACGATCAGGCCGGCCGCCACATCCGCCCCGAGTTTTCCCCTGGAATAGCCCGCGAGCCAGCCGGGAATCAGTTTGGTGGAGACGGACATGGAACACCCGAACCCTGCAGGGATGGCGAAAGCGGTTCTGCGAGTGTGCATTGTTCGACGACGCCTGCGCTCCGTCAATCAACGACCCACACTCCCCGGCGTCGGAAAGCACGCGCGGTGGACAAAAAAGGGGCTCCCGTGGAACCCCTTGCCGAAGTGCCGTTGCCTTACTGGGTTTGCTGGATGCCGGCGAGAACCCACCCGCCTCCGCCCGTGCGTGGCTTGATCATGTGCCAGATTTCGTCGAACGGCTCGGCCGGCGCATTGGCGGCTTCACGGATCAGGCCGGAGAAGTGCACACTGACGATGTAACGCTCGCTCTCCTCGGCAACATCGAGAACCTCGGCATTGACGGTGACGACGTCGGTCTGCTGCGCAGCCTGGCCTCGATCGACGAAATTCAGCTTGATCTCGCCGAACATCTCCGGCGTCGTGAATTCGCGGATGTCTTCCAGGTTGCCGGCATCGTTCGCCGCCTGCAGGCGGATGAAGTTCACCTTGGCATTGCGGACGAAGGCATCGACATCGAATCCGGCCGGGATGTTTCCCGTGGCGCCGGTACCGGCCGCTGCGACCGCCCCGCTGCCGCCAGCAAGCGGAGCGGAGAAACCCGGCTCGGCGTGCCGGTCACGCGTCAGACCCGCACCCTGCCCGGCGTACTGCATGCCGCCGACGCCCGCTAGCGCCGGTTGCTGGGCCGCCGCCCGGCGCCGCATGACGAAACCGATGACCATGACCACTGCCATGATCAGCAGGCCGATCATCAGCATATTGGCCAGTTCTTCGCCAAAACCGAAGTGCGAGGCCAGCGCCGCCAGGCCCAGACCGGCGGCGAGACCGGCCAGCGGACCCATCCACGAACGCTTGGGCTGGGCTGCGGGAGTGCCCGCCGCGGCGTGCGGCGCGGGCGCCGCCGCCTGGCTCGGGGACGGGGTACCGGGCGCCGGGGCGGCATTGGTCGATTTCTGGGAACTCACCGATTCGCGCTGCATGCCGGCGGACTTGCCGCCACCCAGGCGCTTCGCTGCTTCGGCGTCGCCGGTAATCAACGTCAAGCCGAGCACCAGCGCAGCAGTCATGATGGCAAAGGATTTCATTTGTGTCTCCGTCAAGGTTGAGTGATACGCGCCAAAGCATAGCCCCGGCAGAACTTCCGTAAAACAAGAATATACAGAAGTGTTTCATCGAAAACTACGAAGTGCAAGAGCCTTATGGCAGGCCCTGCATCATTCGATCTCCTGCCGCTTCGCCGAACCGGTTGACGCCGAGGCGCGCCTGGTGGAACTGTACCCGCCTGTGGTTGCCGCTGCTGGCCAGGGTCGCACAATACTGGGCGTGCCACAAAAAATCCACTTCGAAAAGTGGCTTAACTATTTGATTTTACTGGTGCCCCCGGTCGGAATCGAACCAACTCCTGATGATTACAAATCATAATTTTCGCCGATTCATCCGCGTTGATACAGATTCACAGTGAACACCAAAATCCTCTGAAACCCGCATAAATACGTGCGCTACATGAATCATAAGGTTGATTTATATGGAGGTGCGTTGATATAATTTGGCTACATGGTGGCTACATGGATTCCATGTAGCCAACTTTCCGGGAGCCGATAATGCAACGCGAGAGACTCACCCTGGCCCGTATCGCCGCCTTCAAATGTCCCGAAGGAAGGCAACAGGCGTTCATCTGGGACACCGATGCGCCCCGCCTTGCTGTGCGCGCTACCGCTGGCGCCAAGTCGTTCATCTTTGAAGCCAAACTGGGCCGGCAAACCATACGCCGCACCATTGGTGACGTCAAGAACTGGAAATTGGACGGGGCTCGCGAAGAAGCCCGTCGCCTGCAAACGCTCGTTGACAAGGGAACTGACCCGCGAGAACTGGAGCGGGAGCAGGCAGAGGCCAAGGCTCGCGCCAAGGCTGCCAAACAGGCCGCCACAGACGATGCGGAAAAGCGCAAGAGATACACCCTCAAAGCCCTGTGCGAAGCGTATGCCGACCTTCTTGAAGCAAACGGCAAGGCACAGAGCGCCAGACAAACCCGCTCAATCTTCAAGTGCCATGTTCTCGACGCCCACCCGGATATTGCCGCCCTGCCCGCGCAAGATGTGACCGCGCACCAAATCGCCACCATGGTTCGCAAAGTCGCCGAGCAGGGAAAAGACCGCACCGCCGGAATCCTTCGCAGTTATCTAAGCGCCGCATTCAACGCCGCCAGAAAGTCACCCTTCGACGCCAAGCTGCCATCAGCGCTTATCGCCTATGGCATTGAATCAAACCCGGTCGAGCCGGTATCGACCATCGCCGTGCGACGAGGCAACCACACCCTGACAGCCGGCGAACTGAAGGCGTACATGGCCGCCCTGTCCGATGATGACCTGCCTGACCTGGCGTTGAAGCTGGCTCTCTACGCTGGCGGGCAGCGCATGGCGCAACTTCTTCGCGCCAAGGTGGGCGACTACGACGAGCACACCAAAGCATTGCGCCTTTGGGATGGCAAAGGCAAGCGTAGTACCCCGCGCGAACATCTGCTACCGCTGGCACCCAAGGCCGCCGTCATCGTGGAGAAGCTGGCAGCACGCGCCAAAGCACTGGAAGAAGCCAACGCCAGGAAGGAAGGGCGGGAACCGGGAAATAGCAACCTCTGGCTATTGTCTTCGCAGGGCAAAACGCCGTTGGCCGACACCACCCCCGGCAAGCGCGCTACTGCAATCTGCAAGAGCATGAACGGAGAAGCGTTCGACCTGCGCGACCTGCGTCGCACCTGCGAAACGATGCTGGCCGGTATGGGTATCAGCAAGGACACGCGCGCTCAGCTTCTCAGCCATGGATTGTCAGGCGTACAGGATGCCCACTATGACCGTCACGGCTACATTGAAGAGAAACGCGCCGCCCTGACGGCCTGGGAGCAACGCCTGGACGAAATCGCCACCGGCAAACAAGCCGCAAACGTGGTGCCGATGAAGCCGCAGCGCAAGGTTGCAGGCAAGTGAACCGCACTTGCCAAGTATTGCCGATTGCCATTTGATAGCATGTGAGCTATATTGACCATGGAATACACCCTTGAGTTTTACAGTGAATCCGTACGGGTGGAAATTTTCTCCTGGCCGGATGGCATCCAAGCCAGCTTTACCCGGATTGCCGAACGGATGGTGGAATATGGCCCCAACTTGGGCATGCCCTACACCCGCCCATTTGGAGATGGCCTGTTCGAGATTCGCGCCAAGGGCAAGGAAGGGATTGGCCGGGCTTTCTTCTGCACGTTGGTGGGCCGCCGTGTAGTGATCCTGCACGGCTTCATCAAGAAAACAGAGCAAACGCCCGCCAAGGAATTGACGACCGCGCGCCAGCGATTGAAGGAGGTACAGAATGGATGAGTTCAAGCCCGTGGCTTTTGACCCCAAGGCCCACGCCGCCCGGAAGCGGGAAGATAGCTTGGCGTTTCGCGACGCCTATGATGCGCTGGACGATGAATTCGCAGCCCTTGCTGTGCTTTTGAAGGCCAGAAAGGACGCCGGCCTGACGCAAGCCGAAGTCGCCACCAAAATGGGCGTTTCCCAACCCGTGCTGGCACGTATCGAATCCAGCCTTGGCAACCGCAAACACGCCCCATCTCTTTCGACCCTGCGCAAGTACGCCAGCGCCTGCGGCAAGCGGTTGGTCATTCAGATGCAGTGACGAAACGCAATGAACACAACGATTATTGAATCCGCCCTGCTCTGGCAAGATTTTGCGCAAGGATGTTTGGCACGCTGACGGAGCACAACGCCCCCTAATCCTGCCAGACGCAAAGTGGGAGTCCTTCGCCCGCCTGGGGCAGTGCCCAACGGAAGGAATGCAACAAATGGAGCTGACATTTACGATTGATGGCCGCGAGGCATTGCCAGTGCGCGCCATCCCTTGGGTGGCAGGCGCCGAGATCTTCACGCACAAGTTGGTGCTTCCACCTTCCTTAATTGTCCTCAGCGCCCGTACCGCCTGCGACTCAAAGGACGTCGACCCAGGCGCTCCGCTACTGCGCTTCTACCGCTACGACAGAGGTCGCGTACAA
Source organism: Dechloromonas sp. (assembly GCA_017302355.1). Next base: position 2,240 of record JAFLDQ010000099.1, on the reverse strand, counting down.
CCTGTCACCGCAGAGCGCCTTCATGCCACCGCACCAGAATGTGACTTCCAGCCAGAAGCCGATGAGCCATTGCGCGAATCGACCCGCCGACTGCCTGCGGGGATGTTTGTTTTCCTGGACGAGTTGCGGAGTTTTGTTGACTGGATATACGCGCCAGGGACCCATGACGGGGAATGCCGAGATGCAGTTGCACTCAACACCAGCCCAGACGTACCCGCCGAAATGATCGAGTGGCTTCAGGAGGGTTGCGTCGCCCCAGAACCTAACTCAGCAGGCAATCGCCTCAGCCATCGAAAGATAGTCTTTTGGCTTGCCCAGAACGAAATTCTGATTCCGGCCGACCAAGTACCTGGAGCAATTGCCGACGCGCTCTACCCCCGACCGGACCGGAATGGTGGGATAGAGTTAAACGACACTGACACCGTTCCACGACTGCTGGCCGAGCGCGAACACGCAAAGATGCTTCGAATGAAATTCCCGCATCTCAAGGATGGCGACAAGTTTTCGATTGGCGACCTGAACGATTATCTGGCGCGCTTGGGGATGGCAGCCGAATTGAGGCATCGCAGGGATGTGCTTGACTCCCTTAACCCGGAAAACCGATGTTCGCGCCGCCAATTCGAGGATGCGTTCAACGCCGTTCGAGAACCCGTAGCGGGAGCACAGCGTTCCGCTTCTGAATTGTCGGCCGAACGATGCACCGAACTGGCCAAACTGCCGGAGTTGTTCGTACATCACTGGGAAGAACTTACGGGGATTGGAATCTGCAAAGGTGGGGCATATACCGTCAGCCAGTCGGGCGTCTATCCGGAACAATACAGCGACGACGATTTGCGCTCACTATTCCCGGAAGAGCGCCGCGTCCTCCTTGAAAGAGCGACTCGTCCACCTCTGGGATTTCCGTGCACCCCAAGCCAACTTCTAAAGTTTGTAGATGGCGGATTGCAGGGAGAATTTGAAGTTCCTGACGATTTTAGGGCGATAGTTGAACCGCATTGGCAGCTATCGCAGAAAGACAGTGAGCAGAGTGTCTCGTCTGGAGCGCCTGAGAGTGCCGAGCCACCATTATTTTCAAAACAGGAAATTCTCGCCGTCGATTGGCCCATGCCGCTACGCGCGCCGTCGCTGGAAAACATACTCAACGAACGGCCCAAGTGGGTCAGCGAGGCTTGCGTACCAGTTGGAAAGCCAGGAGGGGGTGCTGGCGGCTCCCACCTCTGGAAGCCCGCTGTGCTGGCCGCCTGCCTTGCGACAACGACGCCGCAAAAGCGGTGGCACTGCAATAAGACGGCGCTGACTAACTTCCTGCGCCTTAGCTTTCCGGACAACATCGCGCAATGGGAGGGCCTCGCCGAAAACCTTTAATTCCGGGTATTGATTCCGGGTGTTAATCCGGGTGTTAGCATCTATCCCATTGATAATGCATTGAATCAATTACGGGGGTAATGCCCCGGAGAAGTGCCGTAATTGATTGTCGCTCCATACGGTGAAAACCGGATACAGGAGCACATTCACATGAAAGCACCAGCTACCACACCTGCCGCCAAAGCCGGCGTCAAGTATTCCACCGAAGAAGCCGCCGCCCGCCTTCGCGCAGCGCCGCAAACCCCCAGAGCATCGCTCTGCCGCCTCGGGCACTGGCTGGGCATGGTACCAGTGAAGTTGCCGAACGGTCGCCTGTTGTGGCCTGCCGACGAAGTGGAACGCTTGGCCGCTGGCGAGGTGGCGAAATGAACCACGTCGACACTTTTATCACTCGTCTCGACAAGGTGCGCCAGTCTGGCCCGGATAGCTGGATGGCCTGCTGTCCTGCCCATGAGGACAAATCCGCCTCCTTGAGCATTCGCCATGCTGACGAAAAAATACTGATTCATTGTTTTGCCGGGTGCTCCGTCCATGAAGTGATCGCGGCCATTGGCTTGGAAATCAGCGACCTCTTCCCGCCTCGTGAGAGTTACGGCAAACCCGAGCGCCGACCGTTCCCCGCGATGGATGTACTACGCGGTATCGCCTTCGAGGCGCTGGTGGTTTCCGCGGCGGCATCGGCCATGCTGTCGGGGATCCCATTGACGGCCGTTGACCGCGAACGCCTGAGCCTGGCGTCGGCGCGGATGAGCTAAAGTCGAAACTGGTGTATGACCCTGGCGGGACGGCTGGGGGTTGAAGAGGTGGCGTGTCTTTGCTGAGAATGGTTTGTCGAGAACGATTTCCAGCAACCAACGAGGACACGCCAGGATGAA
>JAFLDQ010000098.1 GCA_017302355.1 Dechloromonas sp. | reverse complement strand
GCCTCGCCGACCCCGCGCTGTCCGCCCAACTGCGGGCGCTCGCCGCAGGCGCCCCGGCAGCTGCGGCGGTCAGCCTGCGCATCGAACTGGGCCGGCGCGACACCGACTGGCTCGCCGCCCTGCCCGCCAGCGCGCCGTTCTGGTACCAGGCGCGGCCGGCGCAGGCGGCCTATCGCCTCGGCATCGGCCATGCGCTGCAGGTCGGCAGCGCCGGCCCCAGCCGTTTCGCCGCGCTCGACAATACCTTTGCCGGCCTGCGCGAAGCCTGGCGTCACGACCGGCCGGCGCTGGCCTTCTGCGGCTTCGCCTTCGACGAGCGCAGCCAGGCGCCGCTGCCCAACGCACTGCTGGCGGTCCCCGCCATCCTCCTCGAAGCGCGGGACGGGCGCTGCCAGGCGACGCTCAGCACGACCGCCGGAAGAATCGCCCAGGCCGCCACGGGCTGGCTGAAACTGCTGGCCGACCCGGTGCGCGCGGCGGCCTACCGCCTGTTGCCGGCGCACGACCCTACCCTTGTCGACCGCGCCTGGATCGCCCGGGTGCGGGCCGCCCTGCGCGACATCGGCCACGGGCAGGTCGACAAGGTCGTGCTTGCGCGCAGCCGCCATTTCGCGGCCGATGCGCCGATTCCGCCCGGCCCTCTGCTCGGCGCGCTGATCGAACAGCAGCCCGCTGCCACGATCTACGCCTTCGGCGAGGGGCCGCAGACCTTCCTCGGCGCCACACCGGAGCGGCTGGTCAGTCTCGCCGGCCGCCGCCTCTCGGCCGACGCGCTCGCCGGGACAGCCTGGCCGGGATCGCTCGCTCTCGATGCCGCCAAGAACCGCCACGAGCAGGCGTTGGTCACCCGGGCCGTCGTCGCCAGTCTGGCCTACCACTGCGCACATCCGCCGCAGCCCGGACCGGTCGAAATCCACGCCGCCGGCCACATCCGCCATCTGCGCAGCCGGATCACCGGGGTCACCGCGCCCGGGATCTCGCTCTTCGATCTCGTCCGCGCCCTGCATCCGACGCCCGCGGTCGGCGGCTTCCCGGGCGCGGCCGCGGCAAGCTGGCTGGCGCGTCACGGCGAAGTCCGCGGCGGTTGGTACAGCGGCGGCTTCGGCGCCCTCGACACGAACGGCGACGGCGCCTTTGACGTCGCCCTGCGTTCGGCGCTGATCACCGGCAAGCGCATCGAACTGCATGCCGGAGCCGGCATCGTCGCCGGTTCCGACCCCGAGCTCGAGCTTGCCGAAACCGAGGCCAAGATCGGCGCCCTGCTGAACGCGCTCGCCGCCCATGCCGCGAACGCGCGGAGCGCCTGCGGCTGAACGCCCGCCGGCGCCTGCAAAAAGTCCGCGCGGCGGGCCGCGGATCCTTCAAATCGGCGGGCGCGAAGAATATACTTCTGCAAACTTGCGAGGAGGCCGAAATGACACTGCATCAAGGAAAAGACGACTATCCGCCACAACACTACCTGAATCGGGAACTGGGCCTGCTGGCGTTCAACCGCCGTGTCCTGGCGCAGGCACAGGACGACAAGGTGCCGCTGCTGGAGCGCCTGCGCTTCCTGTGCATCGTCTCCAGCAATCTGGACGAGTTCTTCGAGGTCCGCGTGGCCGGGCTCAAGGAACAGATCAAGGCCCATGCCCCGGTGGTCACCACCGACGGCATGACCGCGCATGACGCGTTCCGCCTGCTCTGCGACGAAGCGCATGCCCTGGTCAACGAACAGTACCGGACCTTGAATGACGTCGTTCTGCCGCTGCTCGCGGAACAGGACATCCGCTTCCTGCGCCGCTCGAAATGGAGCGAAAAGCAGCGCGAGTGGATCCGCCAGTATTTCTTCCGCGAGATGATGCCGGTGCTGACGCCGGTCGGACTCGACCCCTCGCACCCGTTTCCGCGCGTCCTCAACAAGAGCCTCAATTTCGCCGTCGAACTCGAGGGCAAGGATGCCTTCGGCCGCAGTTCCAATGCCGCCATCGTGCAGGCGCCGCGCGTCCTGCCCCGCGTCACCAAGGTGCCCCAGGAGATCTCCGGCTGCGCCCATGGATTCGTCTTCATGTCGTCGATCCTGCACGAATGCGTCGGCGAGCTGTTCGCCGGCATGACCGTGCGCGGCTGCTACCAGTTCCGCGCGACGCGCAATTCGAATCTCTTCGTCGACGAGGAGGAGGTCACCAACCTGCGCACCAAGCTGCAGGGCGAACTGCCGCAACGCCATTTCGGCGACGCCGTCCGCCTCGAGGTGGCCGACAGCTGTTCCGAATCGATGGTCGAATTCCTGCTCGACCAGTTCGGGCTGCGCCGCGACGACCTCTACCGGGTCAACGGGCCGGTCAACCTCGTCCGCCTGATGTCGGTTCCCGACTGGGTGGACCGTCCGGACCTGAAATTCCCGCCCTTCGTCCCCGGCTTGCCCAAGGCCCTCGGCAAGGGCGCCAACATCTTCCACAGCATCCGCAACGGCGACATCCTGCTGCACCATCCCTTCCAGTCGTTCGCGCCGGTCATCGAACTGCTCAACCAGGCATCGACCGACCCGGCGGTGGTCGCGATCAAGATGACCGTCTACCGCACCGGCACCGATTCGGTGCTGATGCAGTCGTTGATCCGCGCCGCGCAGAACGGCAAGGAGGTGACGGTCGTCGTCGAACTGATGGCGCGTTTCGACGAGGAGGCCAACATCGAATGGGCGACCCGGCTGGAGCAGGTCGGCGCCCACGTCGTCTATGGCGTCGTCGGCTACAAGGTGCACGCCAAGGCGTTGCTTATCGTGCGCCGCGAGGAAGGCCATCTCAAGCGTTACGCGCACCTCGGCACCGGCAACTATCACCCGCGCACGGCGCGGCTCTATTCCGACTTCGGCCTGATGACCGCCAACGACGAGATCACCCAGGACGTCAATGAAGTCTTCAAGCAACTGACCGGCCTAGGCAAGGCGCAGGCGCTGCAACATGTCTGGATGGCCCCGTTCACGCTCCAGCCCAACGTCGTTGCCGCCATCGGCAAGGAAGCCGAAGCCGCCAAGGCGGGCAAGAAAGCGATCGTCGTCGCCAAGATGAACTCGCTGCTCGAGCCGGAAACCATCGACGCGCTGTACCAGGCTTCGCAGGCCGGGGTCCAGATCGAACTGATGATACGCGGCGTCTGCGGGCTGCGCCCCGGCGTGCCGGGACTCTCGGAGAACATCAAGGTCCATTCGATCATCGGCCGCTTCCTCGAGCATCACCGCATCTTCTATTTCTACGACGGCGGCAAGGAGTCGGTCTACCTGTCGAGCGCCGACTGGATGTACCGCAACTTCTTCCGCCGCATCGAGCTGGCCTTCCCGCTGCTCGACGCCAAGCTCAAGAAACGCGTCATCACCGAAGGGCTCAAGTTCTATCTTGCCGACAACCAGCAGTCCTGGGACATGAACGGCGACGGCGTCTACCAGCGGCGCCGGTCGGCCCGCGCCAAGCCCCACAGCGCCCAGTCGGAACTGATGCTGACGCTGGGCAGCTGAATCTGGCCGCGGACGGCCGCCGCTTGCGGTCGACTTCGACGAAAGCACGAAAATGCGGCCATGCGGCCGCATTTTCGTTGATGCCCGGCCGGCCCGGAAACTACGGAATGCGTGTTGCCGTTCCACGAATTCCGGGGGCATCGCCAATGCTAGAATCGGGATCCTTCACCTCGCGCCAAGTGCATGCGCCAACTGTTTCTCGACCTGCTTCCCGAAGCGCCGCCGACCCTGGACAATTTCGTCGCCGGCGGCAATGCGGAAGCCGTCGCCGCCCTCACCGGCTGGCTGGCCGGAACGCGCGCCGAGACGTCGTTCTGCCTGTGGGGAGAAGCGGGTTCGGGGACTTCGCATCTGTTGCTGGCCAGCGGCTTCACCTACGTCGATGCGGCGCTCGACCCGGCGCTGGGGAAGGTGACGGAGGTCCGGCAACTGGCCGTCGACCATGTCGGCGCGCTGAGCGAGGCCGGGCAGATCGCCCTGTTCAATCATTTCAACCGCTTGAAGATGGCCGCTGGACGATTGCTGACCGCGGCCAGCCAGCCGCCGGCCCATCTCGCGCTGCGTGAGGACCTGCGCACCCGCCTCGGCTCCGGGCTGATCTATCGCCTGCGGCCGCTGTCCGACGCCGAGAAGGCTTCCGCCCTCCTTGGCCAGGCCCGCGAACGCGCCCTCAAGCTGTCGCCGGAAAGCATCGACTACCTGATGCGCCACGCCCCGCGCGACATGCGCACCCTGTCCGCCTTCATCGCCGCGCTCGACCGCTACACTCTTGAGCACAAGCGCGCGGTGACGCTGCCGTTGCTGCGCCAACTGCTCAATGAAACACTGCCGCTGGATTTCCGACAATGAATCTTGCCCTCTTCGACCTTGACAACACCCTCATCGCCGGCGACTCCGATTTCGAATGGGCGCAGTTCCTGATCGCCAAGGGCGTCGTGGACCGCGAGATCCAGGAAGCGAAGAACATGGCCTTCTACGACCAGTACAAGGAGGGCACCCTCGACATCGACGAGTTCCTCGCCTTCCAGCTCGCCCCGCTGGCCCGCCACCCGCGCGCCGAACTGGATGCCTGGCATCGCGAGTACATGGCGCGCCACATCGCGCCGCTGATCGGCGACAAGGCCCGCCAGCTGGTGCGCGGCCACCTGGCCAACGGCGACCTGTGCGCCGTCGTCACCGCCACCAACAGCTTCGTCACGCGGCCGATCGTCAACGAATTCGGGATTCCGCACCTGATCGGCACGGTTGCCGCGGTCGACGTCGAAAACGGGGCATTTTCCGGCAACCCGCGCGGCACGCCCTCGTTCCGCGACGGCAAGATCGAACGCGTCGACAACTGGCTCGAATCGCTCGGCCTGTGGTGGGGCAGCTTCGCCGAGAGCTTCTTCTACAGCGACTCGCACAACGACCTACCGCTGATGGGCAGGGTCAAGACGCCGGTGGCGGTCGACCCCGACCCCACGCTGCATCGGCACAGCCTGAAAATGGGCTGGAAAATCATTACTTTGCGGTAGAATCGACGATTTTCCCGGCGCCCGCCAGGCGCTTCCCGAACCGCACCACGTGATCCGCAAACTCATCTCCCGTGTCTTCGGCGGCAAGAAGGCCGCCGCCAGCCACCGCGAACCGGCAGTCATTCCCGTCTCCCGCCATGGCATCACCCGCGACCGCATCAGTCCGGGCAGCCGGCGCGTCTGCGAGGGTTTGCAGCAGCAGGGCCACCAGGCCTATGTCGTCGGCGGCGCCGTGCGCGACCTGCTGATCGGCGCCGACCCCAAGGATTTCGACGTCGCCACCGACGCCACGCCGGATGAAATCCGCCGCGCCTTCCGCCGTTCGCGCGCCATCGGCCGGCGCTTCCAGATCGTCCATGTCATGATGGGCCAGGAGACCATCGAGGTCACCACCTTTCGCGGCATGCTCGACACCAATGCCAAGACCGATGAACACGGCCGCATCCTGCACGACAATGTCTTCGGTTCGCAGGCCGACGACGCCGCCCGCCGCGACTTCACCGCCAACGCGCTATATTACGACCCGGCCACCGAAGCGGTCATCGACTACCACCATGGCGTCGGCGACCTCAAGCAGAAGACCCTGCGGATGATCGGCGAGCCGCGCGCGCGCTACCGTGAGGACCCGGTACGCATGCTGCGCGCCGTGCGCCTGGCCGCCAAGCTGGGGCTGATCATCGACCCGGCGGCGAGCAGACCGATCCGCGAGATGGCCGAACTGCTGGAAAACGTGCCGCCGGCCCGTCTCTTCGACGAGATGCTCAAGCTCCTGACCTCGGGCCACTCGGTCAATTGCATCACCCGGTTGCGTGACGAAGGCCTGCATCATGGCCTGCTGCCGCTGCTCGACGTCATTCTCGAACAACCGCTGGGCGAGAAGTTCGTCATGCTCGCGCTCGCCAATACCGACGAGCGCGTCCGTGCCGGCAAGGGCGTCTCGCCCGGCTTCCTGTTCGCGACGCTGCTCTGGCACGAAGTGCTGGCGCACTGGGAAAAGCTCAAGGCCGCCGGCGAATTGAAGATTCCCGCGCTCTATCAGGCCATGGACACGGTGCTCGACGTCCAGGGCGAGAAGCTCGCCATCACCCGCCGCATCGCCGGCGACATCAAGGACATCTGGTCGCTGCAGCCGCGTTTCGAGTCGCGTGCCGGCAAGCGGCCCTACGGCCTCCTCGAACACCCGCGTTTCCGGTCCGGTTACGACTTCCTGCTGCTGCGCGGCGAATCCGGCGAAATCGACGCGGAACTCGGCGACTGGTGGACCCGCTTCCAGAATGCCGGCGGCGAAGGAAGGGCGCGCATGCTGCTGCCCGAACAGGCCGGCGAGCGCAAGCGCCGGCGGCGGCGGAGAAATCCGGCGGCGGCCGGCGTGGACCGTACCAGCACCCAGTGAACACCGCCTACGTCGCCCTCGGCGCCAACATCGGCGACCCGGCGGCTACCGTCGTGTCCGCCCTCGCGGCGCTTGCCGGCCTGCCGGAAAGCCGCGTCCTGCGCGCCTCGCCGCTCTACCGGACGGCCCCGGTCGGCCTCAGGAACCAGCCCGACTTCATCAACGCCGCCGCGGCGCTGGAGACCGCCCTCGGCGCCGAGGCGCTGCTCGATGCCCTGCTCGACCTCGAAGCCCGTTTCGGGCGCCGCCGCCGCGACCGCAACGGGCCGCGCACCCTCGACCTCGACCTCCTGCTCTACGACGACAGCGAAATCGACCTGCCGCGCCTGACGCTGCCGCACCCGCGGCTCCATCTGCGCGCCTTCGTCCTCCGCCCGCTGGCGGAAATCGCCCCCGACCTGACGATCCCCGGGCGCGGCAGCGTCGCCGCCTGGCTGCCGGCGGTCGCCACTCAAGGCGTCGTCCGCCTGTGATTCCATCTCCGGATCAGCCCTGCGTCACTTTTTTCCGGCATCCGAAGTCCAACCCTGACCATTTGTGGCCGGCGCTGTGTATTCTAGGCGCCGTCCGTGTTCCCGTCATGACCCTCCCATGTCCGCTCAAAGCATCACCCGCCGCCTGACCCAGGCCGATCTCGCCAGGCTCCATGCCGCCGGCGAGAAGGTCGTCATGTTCACCTGCTACGACGCCAGCTTCGCGCGCCTGCTCGACGGCGCCGGCGTGGACGCCCTGCTGATCGGCGATTCGCTGGGCAACGTGATTCAGGGCCACGACACGACGCTGCCGGTCACCGTCGCCGACATCGCCTATCACACGGCGGCCGTCAAGCGCGGCAGCGACCGCCCGTTCATCATCGCCGACATGCCCTTCGGCAGCTACCAGGAGGCGCCGGCGCAGGCCTTGCGCAACGCGGTGACGCTGCTCGCCGCCGGAGCGCAGATGGTCAAGCTCGAAGGCGGCCGGGAGATGGCCGCCACGGTGGACTTCCTCGTCAGCCGCGGCATCCCGGTCTGCGGTCACCTCGGCCTGACGCCGCAGTCGGTGCATGCGCTCGGCGGCTACCGGGTGCAGGGCAAGGGCGAAGCCGCCGCACAGCGTCTCAAGGACGATGCGCTGGCCCTGCAGAGCGCCGGCGCGACCATGCTCGTCCTCGAAGCGATCCCCGCCGCGCTCGCCGCCGAGGTCACCGCCAGCCTCGCCATCATCACCATCGGCATCGGCGCCGGCAAGGACTGCTCGGGTCAGGTGATGGTCGTGCATGACGCCTTCGACATCCCGCCGGGCAGGAAGGCCCGGTTCGTCCGCAACTTCATGGACGGCGCGACGAGCCTCGCCGACGCCGCCGTCCGCGCCGTCGCCGCCGTCAGGAACGGCAGCTACCCGGCGCCCGAGCACACCTACATCGGCTGACCGCCGAGCGAGTCTCCGACCATGCAGATCCATTCCGCCATCGCCGCCCTGCGCGCGGCGCTGACCGGCCGCGGCCGCGTCGTCTTCGTCCCGACCATGGGCAACCTGCACGCCGGCCACATCAGCCTGATGGAACAGGCGCGCGCCCACGGCGACACGGTCGCCGCGTCGATCTTCGTCAATCGCCTGCAATTCGGGCCGAACGAGGATTTCGCCAAGTACCCGCGCACCTTCCGCGACGATTGCGACCAGCTGGCAGCGGCCGGCGTGGACCTCCTGTTCGCACCGACCGAGGCCGACCTCTATCCGGAACCCCAGGAATACGTGGTCGAGCCGCCGGCCATCCAGCACATTCTCGACGGCGAATTCCGGCCCGGACATTTCCGCGGCGTCGCCACCGTCGTCCTCAAGCTGTTCCACTGCGTGCAACCGCAGGCCGCGCTCTTCGGCAAGAAGGATTACCAGCAACTGATGGTCATCCGCAACATGACCCGCCAGTTCGCGCTGCCGATCGCCATAGTCGGCGGCGAAACCGTGCGCGCCGCCGACGGCCTGGCGCTGTCGTCACGCAACGGCTACCTGAGCGCAGCCGAGCGCGCCGAAGCCCCGCGCCTCTATCGGGAACTGAAGCGCATCCGCGAGGCTCTCAGACAAGGTGAGCACGACATCGCCGGACTGGAAAACGCCGCGCTGGCCGCGTTGACCGCAAGCGGCTGGCAGATCGACTATGTTGCGGTGCGACAACAGTCGGATCTCGCGGCCCCGCAAGGCATCGGCGTGCCGCTCGTGGCGCTTGCCGCCGGTCGTCTGGGAGGCACGCGGCTGATCGATAACATCGAGATCTGACACCCTTTTCACGGCGAGAAAAGCCATTGACAGAGAGTCCAGTGCCGTTACAATTCGCTACCCCAAACCGTCTGGATGAGTGAAACCATGCAGAGAACGATGTTGAAATCGAAGTTGCACCGGGTCACGGCAACCCATGCCGACCTGCACTACGAGGGCTCTTGCGCGATCGACGAGGACCTTCTCGACGCCGCCAGTATCCGCGAGTACGAGCAGATCGACATCTGGAACGTCAACAATGGCGAGCGTTTCACCACCTACGCGATCCGCGCCGAACGCGGCTCGGGAGTCATTTCGGTCAATGGCTCGGCCGCCCGCCGGGCGGCGCCCGGCGACATCCTGATCATCGCCACCTTTGGCGTCTACAACGAGGTCGAACTGGCCAGGTACGAGCCGGAACTGATCTACGTCGATTCGCAGAACCGCATCACCCGCCGGGGACACCGGATTCCCGTGCAAGCCGCCGCATGAACGGCGGTTCGTGATCTTCTTCACGGTGGACCCGCTACGGCGGGTCCTGTTTTTTTGGATCTATGTACAATGCCCCGAAACTACCCGACAAAGGAGACAGGACAATGGGTGTTGTATTCGCCAAGACCCCGAAGGGGCATGAGGAGATCACCTCCAAGGCTGGCGGGCTGACGCCGCGGGTGCGGCGCGCGCTGATCTTCGTCGACGGCAAGCGCACGGTCGACGAGTTGCGCGGCATGCTCCAGAGCGACGACCTCCAGCATACGCTCGGCATGCTCGAGGAAGAAGGCTACATTGCGGTCGGCGCCGTGGTCGGCCCCTCGGGCGTGGCCAGCGCGCCACCTGCCGCGCTGGCGCCGATCACCGCCTTCGGCGAACTGCCGGCAGCGCCGGACGCGGTCCGCCTGCAGCAGGCGCGCAACTTCATGGGCAACACGCTGAAGGCCTTCGTCGGCGCCCTCGGCACCAGTTCGCTGCTCGATCGCATCGAGAATGCCGCTGGCCACACGGGCCTGCGCGGCCTCTACGACGAGTGGTACCAGGCGATCACCGCCTCTCGCGACGGCAGGCGCGAGGCGGAGAGCCTGCGCGCCAAACTGCTGCTGGTGATCTGATTCCGTTTCCAGAGCAACCGTGACTTGGCCGACTTCGCATGCCGTGCTCCCGCCACGGCCGGCGGCTCGCCTTCGTGTCACCATTGACCTGGAAACGGCATGAAACCCGCCCCGCCATCTACTCGCTGACGGCCTTCGCCTTCCGGGCCCGCGGCGCGCGGGCCACCTGCCTGGCCGCCGGCATCTCCGCTCCATCCGGCGCCCTGGGCCATGCATATCACCGCCTCGGTGTTCATCAACGACGATGAGAGCGGACTGCATCACGATTACGAAAAATGGCTGGAAAGACTTGCCCCACATGAACCGGTCAATGGATACCGCCATAACGACACCGGCGAAGACAATGCCGATGCGCACATGAAACGCCAAGTTATGGGGCGTGAAGTGGTGGTGGCAGTGACGAATGGTCAGCTTGATTTTGGAACATGGGAGCAAATCTTTTACGGCGAGTTCGACGGCAAAAGAAGAAAACGAGTGTTGATAAAAATTATTGGTGAATAAAAGTGACAGTCACCTTTGAGGTGACTGTCACTTCATATGAACAGGAGCTTATTATGCGACTACAAAATAAAGTGATTGCCACCCTGATCGCCGAAGGCGTGGAAGACCTTGAGTATTATGTGCCTGTGATGCGTTTACAAGAAGAAGGCGCAAAGGTTTTGAGTGCAGGGCTCGACCTTAAACCTGTACGCGGCAAGAACGGTCTCGTCATCACACCCAATGCGAAGATTGGAGACCTCAAAGCCAGCGAACTCTTTGGAATCATTCTGCCCGGAGGTTGGGCACCGGATAAAGTCCGCAGGTATGATGCTGTCAAAAAATTGGTAAAAGAAATGAATGATGCCAACAAGGTCATCGGCATTATTTGTCATGGCGGTTCGATCGCCATCTCCGCAGGCATCATCAAAAAAGGTCAGCGCGTCACCGGCTCCACTGGCATCAAAGATGATCTTGAAAATGTCGGCGGGGTCTGGGCAGATGAAGCTGCATTTCGAGAGGGCAATCAGGTTTGGGGGCGGGTGGTGGCGGATATTCCCGACTTCAACCGCGAACTGGTCAAGGCACTAGTCGAGGGATTGTCCTAATCTGCTCTAGAGAGGGCTAAGCCCCCTCTAGAGCAAGAAGGGTTATTGAATGGCTAGCGGTTTGTGTTTCATTGTGGATGGGATGGGGACATCAAGCAGACTCAACACTGTGGGCGCAATTTGCAAATGGGAGATGACCTCCCCCGTATCGCCTCTTCCCTTAAGCGACGGCTGAATCACAAAAAAGGGAACTTCTCTCTGTTCAGGCGTTGACCCGCCATGCCCTCCATCGGCATTGATGCCATGATCGCCCGTTATAAAAATTGTGTAGCCACGCTCGCGCCATTCCACAAGAAGCGGCGCGAGTTTTGAGTCTTGATAGATGGCATGGTTGCGATACTCCTTGGTGTCTGAACCGTAGGTTTCGCCGTGATAGTCCATGCCCATGGGGTGAAGCAAAAGATAATCGGGTGAATACTTGCGGACGAGGTGCGCCGCCGTGTTGAACAACTCCGTATCCGGGTACTCATCCTGCGTGTAAAAACGACCATGCTGGATGTTGAGGTTAGCATCGTCCACTTCATGGTCATCGATCGCGTCATATGGAGCGCGGTTGTATAACTCAGAGTACCAATAATATGCCGCCGCCGCAGTTACTTTACCCGCTTCTCGCACAGCCTTGAAAACATTTGGCTGGTTGGAAAGCCTCACAATGGAATTGGCAACAATGCCGTTTTCGCTGGAAGGCATTCCGGTGTGAATGGTTTCATACATGGGGCGAGACATGCTCGGCAATTCACCAATAATCTTATACAGGCTGGCTTTTTTATACTCCACCATATGCATGAGATAGCCCATATTGGCTTTTGCCACATCGTAACGCAGTGCATCCGAAAGAACCAAAATCACTTTAGACATAGCACACCTCATAAAGCAGTAGGTCACGCTTTGAGCGTGACCTACATTTGTTATTCGTCCAGAACCAGGACCGCTTCTTTGGAACAGGTCACTTGGTCTTTTGAGCCGATCTTGGGCAATTCAAGGAATGGGTTGTTGAAGGTATCCATGTTGAAATTTGAATTGCCGATCTTTACTTGAATGCGCACGACCGAACCCAGGAAGGTGATGTTCTCGATGGTGCAATCCAAGACATTGTCTTTCTTTTGGATCTCTGCAAAACTGAAACGCTCAGGGCGGACGGAAACGCGAATGGCGTCACCCTTTTTGCGAGATTTGATATCCGACGCGGTGATGAATTGAACGCCATTCACGGTCACCAAGCCCTTGGCAGGGTCAGAAACCTCAGCTTTGACCGTGTTCAAAGAACCGACGAAGTTTGCCACGAATTGGGTCTGTGGGAAGTTGTATATCTCGAAAGGCGTCCCCACCTGCTCCATGCGCCCCTGGCTCATTACCACGATGCGATCAGAAAGCGAAAGCGCTTCTTCTTGATCGTGGGTCACATAGATGGTGGTGATGCCCAACTTCTGTTGAATGGCGCGAATCTCAGCCCGCAAAGAAATGCGGA
>JAFLDQ010000097.1 GCA_017302355.1 Dechloromonas sp. | reverse complement strand
GCGGCAATTACCGCCGCGTGGCTCTCACCGGCCGCCCCCTGGCGCCGCGGCTGCCTCGGCAGACTTCCAGCCGCTCGCCCTTGAGCCGGCCGGCGGCGCCGTCGACCACCGGGACGATTTCGCCGAGAGCGGTCCTGCCGGGGCTGGCGTCGATCAGCTTGAGGCCGCGGCCGCGCGGCAGCAGGCGGATTTCCTCGACCGGGAAGACGAGGCCGCGGCCGTCCCGGGTCAGGCAGGCGACCTCGCCGCCGGACGGCGCGGGCATGAAGACGGCCGGCGATTCGCCCTCGCCGAGGGTCAGGAAGGCCTTGCCGGCCTTGCCGCGCGACAGGAAGTCCTCGCCGCGGCAGCGGAAGCCGTAGCCGCCGTCGCCGGCGACGAGGTAGATGCGCTCGGGCGATACGACATGCGCCAGCGCCAGCTTGCCGCCGACGACGAAATCGGCCAGCGAGGTCGCGGGAACGCCGTCGCCCTTGCCGCCGGGAATGTCGGACGCGGGGATCGAGTAGGCGCGGCCCTTGGTATCGAGCAGGATCAGGTGGTCGACCGTGCGGCAGGGCAGGCAGGCGAGCAGGCTGTCGCCGGAACGGAAGGCAAGTTGCGCGGGATCGATGTTGTGGCCGGAGCGCGAACGCAGCCAGCCGTGCTTCGAGACGATCAGCGTCGTCGCTTCGTCGACGATGGAAACCGTCTTGGCGTCGGACATCGTGACCTTCTCCGACGCTTCGATCAGCGTCCGCCGGTCGTCGCCATATTTCTTCGCGTCGGCGCGGATCTCACCGGCAACGCAGGCGCGCAGCGCTTCATCCGAACTCAGCAGATGGTTCAGCGCCGCGGCTTCCTCGCGCAGCTTGGCCAGTTCCTCGCCGATCCGGATGCCTTCCAGCCGCGCCAACTGGCGCAGGCGGATTTCGAGGATGTCCTCGGCCTGGATCGCCGACAGGTTGAAGTGCGCCATCAGGTCGGCCCTGGGGTCGTCCGACTCGCGGATGACCTTGATGACGCGGTCGATGTCGAGCAGGATCGCCTGCCGCCCCTCGAGGATGTGGATGCGCTTCTCGGCGGCGGTCAGCCGGTGGCGCGTGCGGCGCTCGACGGTGGCCAGCCGGAAGCGGCACCACTCGGCGATCATGCCGTGGAGCGAGGCCTGGCGCGGCGCGCCATTCACGCCGAGGACGGTCAGGTTGATCGCGGCGTTGGTTTCCAGGCTGGTGTGGGCGAGCAGCAGGCGGACGAGATCGTCCTGCCCTTGGCGCGAACTGGCCGGCTCGATGACCAGACGGACCGCGTGTTCCTTGCCCGATTCGTCGCGCACGCCGCTTTCCGAAATCGCCGAGAGGAAGGCGGCCTTGAGATTGAGCTGTTCCGGCGTGAACACCTTCTTGCCGGCCTTTTCCCTGGCCACCGGGTTGGAGCAGGCTTCGATTTCCGACATCACCGTTGCCGTCGAGACGCCCGGCGGCAGCTCGGTGATGACCAGCTTCCACTGGCCGCGCGCCAGATTTTCGATCTTCCAGCGGGCGCGCACGCGCAGGCTGCCGCGACCGCTGCGATAGGTGGCGGCGATCTCCTCGGGCGTCGAAATGATCTGGGCGCCGCCGGGGTAATCGGGGCCGGGAATCAGCGCCAGCAGCTTGTCCTCGCTGAAATTCGGGTTCTTTACCAGGTTGACCGCGGCAACGGCGATTTCGCGCAGGTTGTGGGCGGGAATCTCGGTCGCCATGCCGACGGCGATCCCCGACGCGCCGTTGAGCAGCGCGAAGGGCAGGCGCGCCGGGAGCAGGGCGGGCTCGTCGTTGGCGCCGTCGTAATTGGGCTTCCAGTCGACGGTGCCCTCGTCGATTTCGGCGAGCAACAGTTCGGCGATCGGCGTCAGGCGGGCTTCGGTGTAGCGCATCGCCGCCGCGTTGTCGCCGTCGCGCGAGCCGAAGTTGCCCTGACCGTCGACGATCGGGTAGCGCAGGCTCCAGTCCTGCGCCATGCGCACCATCGCGTCATAGACCGACGAATCGCCATGCGGGTGGTACTTGCCGATCACGTCGCCGACGACGCGCGCCGACTTGACGTGGCGCGGGCTTCGGTACAGGCCCATGCGGTGCATGGCATACAGGATGCGGCGCTGCACCGGCTTCTGGCCGTCGGCCACCGAGGGCAGGGCGCGGCCGGTGACGACGCTCATCGCGTATTCGAGGTAGCGGCGGGCGGCGTAATCGGCGGGCGACGGAATGTCGCCGGCCGGGCCGCTGGCCGAAGGCGGCAGGGCCGGCGGCAATTCGGGCGTCGCCGGGTCGGAGGCCTTCGGCCTGGCGCCGCTGTCGAAGAGGTTCAGTTGATCGGTCATGGCGGGAATGTTCGCGGGCGATGGGCCGGACGGAGCCGGCTGTGCATGGTGGCCGCGATCTTACCCGAAGATGCCGGCGCGGTCTGCTGGCCGTAACGCTTGCGTCCGCACGCAACAGGAAAGCCGGGCCGGGGTCGCCCCTCGGCCCGGCCCTGCGGTGCGACGGCGATTATTTTCCGACCGCAGCCTTGGTCCTGTCGGCGGCTTCCTTGGTGGCCTCGGCAGCTTCCTTGGTCGCGTCGGCCGCCTTGACGACGATCTCCTTGCCGGCCTCCTTGGTGGCCTCGACGGCCTCCTTGCCAGCTTCCTTGGTCGCGGCGACCGCTTCCTTGCCAGCTTCCTTGGCGGTTTCGGCCGCCGCGCCAACGGCGGCTCCGGCCTTCCTGGCCGCTTCGTCAGCCTTCTGCACCGCCTCCGCGGCTGCCTTGGCTGGCTGGGCTTTCTTGGCGGCATCGTCGCCACAGGCGGAAACGGTCAGGGCAAGGAAGGCTGAAATGGCAAGTAGATGAATCTTCATGGTGTTGATCTCCAGTGGGGATGGGACAGCGATGAACACGAAGCCGCAAAGACCGTGGCTACGCAACTGTGACTTCATTGACATCGGTTTGCCGATCGTCTTCGCAAGGCGGCGCCATGACGGCGCATTCCCGGGCCGGCGCAAACCCGCACGGCGCGTGCCGGATGACAGGCACGCGCATGGACCTCCGTGAGATCGGCCCGCATCGCGCTACCGCACCATGACCGGGTGGCGTGGCGGGATCAGGGCAGCTTCCCGTTCGTCTCATCTTCCGGTCTGGCGACGGCTCTTCCGGCGGCGGCCCTGGCGCCGACCCTGATCCCGGCGCCCCAGCGGAGCGCCCCGGTGGACCGCCACAGGTCAAGATGGCACCGGCGGTACTCGTAGGCCTCTTCGGCGCCGCCAACGGTGATGCCCGGCCCGGTGGGGCGCGGCGCGCTGGGGTTCGCGGCGTGTAGCGTCTTCCAGACCCTGGGCCAGCGGGCGGCAGCCTGCTGCAGCGCCGCTTCCGCCTCGGACAGGCGGCCGGCCGCGAAAAATGCCAGCACGCGGGCATATTCGGTGGAAGCGAAGTCGTCCGGGTAACGGGCGGCGACGACGATCGCCTCGTCGGCCAACCCTTCGGCCACCAGCGTATGCAGCAGGAATTCCCGGAGGCCCGTGTTGTCCCTGGGGTTGGCGACGCCAACGCTCCAGCGCAGCAGATCGAGGGTTTCCGCAGGTCGGGCGGCGGCGAACTGCTCGACGAAGGAGGCGACCAGCATCAGCAGCGGGCGGTTGCCGAGAAAGCCCCAGGCCAGTTCCCTGTCGAGCGCATGCAGTCTGCCGAGCACAGTCCGGCGCAGCATTTCGCCACGTTCCAGCAGGCGGCGGGTGAGCGCGTCGTTGCTGCCGGGCAGGGATTCCGGCAGCATGTGAAGGATTTTCCGGCAATCGCACAACACCTGGAAGGACTGCCCGGCCAGCGGCTCCCGCGTCAGAAAGTCGAGCCATCTCCCGTTGCTGAGCGCGCCATCGCGCAAGTCCATCCACTTTCTTTCGCAGGCTGCCAGCCTGGCATTCGGCGCCAGTTCGACACCGCCCGCCAGCGTGTAGGCGCAGGCCGGCGCCGGCCAGCGGTCGATGGTTTCGGCCAGCTGCGACAGCGGGCTGCGTATCGCCGCCAGCGAGCGGAGCGTGCTGTCGTCCCCGCCATCGGCCAGGTCGTGGAGCAGGGCGATCAGCTCGCGGTGGTCGTATTTCGGGTCGCGCGCCAGTCTGGCCGACCAGAAAGCGGCCCGGGCGCGCGCTTCATTGCGCCGGCCTTCCGAGACCAGCACCAGGATTTCCAGGTGCGACAGCGATGGCGCATTCGGCGTCCGGCGCTGCGCCTCGCGAAACGCCGCCCACGCGCCGGCGTAGTCGCCACGGTCGCTGAGGACGGTGGTCTGGCGCTGCCATCCGGTCGAAGCCAGCGTCTTGTCGGGGGCCGCCTTCAGCGCTTCGATGAACTTCTGTTTCTTGCGCGGCGCGTTGGTGTCCAGGTAGATGCCGAGCAGCATGTCAGCCGCGCCCTCGGCGCGTTCGTCGAGCCTCGGCAGATGCACGAACAGGGTTTCCAGCAGGGCGATGGCATCTTTCTCGCGGCCGCAGCGCCGCCACTCGTCGGCCACCAGGGCCAGCGCGTCCGGGTGCAGGTCGAGGATAGGCAATTCGGACAGCCGGTTGCGGGGAAACAGCATCAACACCTTGGCCAGCATGAATTCCTCGGAAATGCCCAGCGTCGGGGTGTTGACCGCGCCGCAGCACTGCTTGAACTTGAGTCCGGAACCGCACAGGCACGGTGCGTTGCGCTCCGGTCGCGGCTGCTTGCGTGGGCGAAAGTGGTTCTCGGGGATCGGCGTGGCGTTCCAGATTTCCAGCGCAACGACCGTTGCCATGTGCCTGAGGAACTCCGGCGCGCGCGCTGTGTCAGGGACCGTTGTCGTCTTCAGCAGGGTTTCGAGCATGCCCGCCATGCGGACGTGGAAATCGGCAAAGGAAATGCCCTCGAGAATCTGGGAGGCGCAGGCGGAACACAACAGATCGACGGCCTCATGCCAGCGGTCGTCACGGTCGGAGGTATTCATGGTGGCCGGTCGTAGGAGAAGGAAGGACAGGGATGGCGCCCTGGCGCCAGCCGCTCGCCAGGCCGGTGCCGCCTGGGACGGGAGCTAATCTAACGCTGTTTGGCCGATGAGGCCAGCCCCCCGACGCTGCCCGGTCGCCCGGCGCGCTCCCGCTGCGTCAGGCGGGTGACCGTGCGGGCCGCTTCCGGCGGCGATCACCACTGGCGATGGCCATGCCCGTAGCCGTGGCCATGGCCATGCCCGTAGCCGTGTCCGTGTGCAGGCGAAGCATGGTGCCGGCCGGAACCCCGGTAATAGGGTGCCGGACCAACGGTCACGATGCCGACGCTGGGTCCGGTGTAGGCAACCTGGGGCGGAATCACCGTGCACGCGGTCAGGCTTGAAAGCACGATGAGCGACGCGGCAATTTTCAGAAGCCTTGACATGACGTTTCCCCGTTGATGTCGATGAGGGGAATAACGCGGTCACCAGGTTGTGCGGCGACCGTGGGTGTGTACGGAGATGTTTCGGGATGTAAGCCGGACCGGGGCTCCCGCAGCGGCCAGCCCGCGCTCGCCCGATTCCCCGCAAGCCTTTCGGGGACGGTCGCCGATGCGCCGGGAGCGCCTTTGTAATTCCCGCCGGTCGGTGCTACAGTCAATTCGGGCCGCGGGACATGGAGATCAACCGCCAGTGCACCTCCGCTTTTTCATTTCCTCGCCGGGAGACGTTGCCAGGGAAAGAACCCTGGCGCAGGAGGTGGTCGAGCAGGAGATCCCGAAGGATCCTCTCCTGCGCGGGCAGTTGACCTGCGAGGCGGTGCGTTGGGACGACCCGGCCGCGCCGGCGGCCATGCCGGCGGCCCTGACACCCCAGGAGGCGGTGAACCGCGGGCTGCCAAAGCCATCGCAATGCGACGTGGTTGTCCTGATCCTCTGGTCGCGCATGGGCACGCCGTTGCCGGATGCCTTCCGCCGGGCCGACGGATCGGCCTATCTGTCGGGTAGCGAGTGGGAGTACGAGGATGCGCTGCGCGGCAATCCACCCGCACCGCCGCCGCATGTGCTGGTCTATCGATGCACCAGCGCGGTTTCCATCGACCCCGACCAGCCGGATGCGGCGGCCAGGCTGGAACAGCGCGGGCGCGTGCGGCAGTTCTTCGACCGTTTCAGGAATCCGGACGGGTCGCTGTCCGGGGGATTCTCCGAGTACGACTCGCCCGAAGCCTTCCGCGACCATCTGCGCAACGATCTGCGCGCCTATGTGCAGCAACGGCTTGCCGCCCAGGCGCAGGAACAGACGCGGTCCTCGGAAAAGGCGCCGCCGCCATTTGGCGAGATCGCCCGCGCCCTGTGGAAGGGGCGCGTCGTGCTGTTCATCGGCGATCGCGCGACCTCGACGGGGCGCTTGCCCGCTGCGGTCCCCGGCGGTGCGCAGGCGAGCTATCTTCCCAGCGGCGTCGAACTGTCGCACGTTCTCGCGGAAGACATGGCGCTGCATGCGGACGATGACGATCTCGCCGAGGTCTCGTCCTACTACGAGACTTTCCAGGGCCGCCCGGCGTTGCGCGAGCGCTTGCGCCAGATCCTGGTCCCGCAGGCGGATTCCGCATTCCGCCTTCCTCCGCTGTACGGTCTTCTCGCGGAGGTGCCGGTTCCGCTTCTGATCCTGAGCGCCGGCTTCGACACCCAGATCGAACAGGCATTTCGCGCGGCCGGGAAGCCTTACGATCTGGTGATCTATCCCGCCGACCGCAAGGATCTGGCGAGCGCCGTCCTCTGGTGGCGTCATGGCGACACTGAGCCGCGGACCCCGGCGCCGAACGAACTGGACATCGATCTGGCGACGACGACGGTGATCTTCAAGATGCACGGCTCGGTACGCCCGGAAAACGACGAATGGGACGGGTTCGTGATTACCGAGGACGACCACGTGGAGTTCCTCTCGCGGGTGGCGGCCAAGTCGGCGATTCCATCGCTGTTCTTCGCACATCTCCGTGACCGCAGCCTGCTCTTCGTCGGCTGCCGCCTGCACGACTGGAACCTGCGTGTCGCCATCCGCAGCCTGAGCCGGTACTTCGCCCGGCGCACGACGGCGGAAGCGGACGAAGAAATACCGTCCTGGGCTGTCGATGAGCAGATAGCGGAACTCGAGGTCAAACTCTGGCGCCGCCGCGGGGTGTATCCCTTCCAGATGGCGATCGACGAGTTCGTCGCGAAATTGCGGGAGAGGGCGCCCAGATGACCGCGGCGCGCGACCTTGACGCCTGTCCGTATGTCGGTCTCCAGCCGTTTCTCGAGGAGCACCGCGAGTACTTCTTCGGGCGTGAAAAGGATCAGCGCATCATCATCGCCAACGTGCTGGCGTCGCCGCTGACGATTTTTTACGGCTCCAGCGGCGTCGGCAAGAGTTCGCTGCTGATGGCGGGCGTGGTTCCGCAACTTCGTCGCGAGCGGCCGCGGATTCCCGTCGTCGTCTTCCGCGAGTGGGTCGGGGATGACTTCCGGCAAAGGCTGGCCCGGGCCTGCGTCGCGGCGGCAAGGAATTGCGTCGAGGGTGTCGATCTGCCGGCCGAGGAACTGCCGCTGGACGAACTCCTGCGCGCCTGTTGCGAAGCCGCGCGGGAAACGGTACTGGTCATTCTGGATCAGTTCGAGGAATATTTTCTTTATCACGAGAAATCGAATGCGCCCGATTCCTTCGAGGCGCAGCTGGCGCGCGCGATCAATCGCGAGGACGTGGATGTCGGGTTTCTCATCGCGTTGCGCGAAGACAGCCTGGCGAAACTGGACCGCTTCCAGGAGCGCATCCCCAACCTGTTGAGCAACCGCCTGCGTCTCAGACACCTCGACACCGCCGGCGCGGCGGAGGCCATTCGCCGTCCGCTGGAAGTCTGGAATTGCAAGAACGCGCCGGTCCCGCCGATTTCCGTCGACGATGACCTGGTTTCGGCGTTGATCGAACAGGTCGGGGCCGGGCGCGTGTCGGTGGGCCGCCAGTCCGGCGGCGCGTCATTGAGGAACGATGACGGGCTTGTCGAAGCGCCCTATCTGCAACTGGTGCTCACCCGCCTGTGGTCGCAGGAAATCGCCGGGCAATCCCGGGTGCTGCGCCGGGCGACGTTCGATCGCCTGGGTGGCGCGCAGGAAATCGTGCGCAGCCATCTGGGCGCCGTGATGTCACAGCTCGACGAGACCAGCCAGGCCGTCTGCGCCACCTTCTTCGACCGCCTCGTGACGCCGAGCGGGAGCAAGGTGGCTTGCGCCCGCGACGACCTCGCGGGCTGGGCCGGACCCCTGCGCGAGCATGTGCCGAAGGTTCTCCATGCCTTGTCGGAGCAGCGCATCCTGCGCACCACGGCAGCGGCCATGGACCAGCCCGAGGCGACGTACTACGAGGTCTATCATGACGTGCTCGCCCCGGCGCTGGTCGACTGGCGCAACCGCTACGTGGAAAGACAGGAGCGCGAGGCGGCCAGCCAGCAGCTGCGCGAGGCGGCTCGCCGCCGCCGGCAAAGGCGGCTGCTGATCGCCGCGTCGGCCTTTGCGCTGGTCACGGTTCCCGGCTGGCTGTATTCGTTCTTCCAGCATCACCGTGCCGAGGCGAATGCGCGCGCCGCCCACGTCGCCCCGATGGCGCAGACCGACCCGGCGCGAGCCCTGGACGTCGCGATCGCGGCGGCCGACGAGACGCGCCGCTACTTCCTGCCGGCGACTCCCGAGGCCGAGGATGCGCTGCGCCAGGCCATACGCGCCACGGGCTACGAGCCGCGGACCGCCGATTTCGGCGACTGGGTATGGGATGTCGCCTTCAGCCCAAACCTCGACAGCATCGCGGTCGGCACCCGGAGCCGCAAGGCGACGGTGTGGAGCCTGAGCACGGATGGGCCGGATGCATCCGCGCCGACCCTGGGTTTCGATCAGGATGTCCGAACGGTGTCGTTTCTCGGCGGCGGCGACAGGTTGCTGGTGACGGCCGGCAAGAGCGCCCGCGTCTGGGATCCCGCCAGGCCGGATATCGCGACGGCATTCGAACACGGCAGCCTCATCTACGACGCGGTTGCCATCAGCGCCGATGGCCGGCGGCTTGCCACGGCGGGCCAGGGCGTGAACGGAAGCGAGCGCCAGATCAAGGTGTGGGATCTGCAATCGCCGGCCGACGAGCCGCTATCGGTCATCGACCTGGCCGGGGCGTGGGTGATGGGGCTGGCCTTCAGCCCAGACGGCTGCTGCCTGGCGACCGTCAGTGTCGAGAAAGGCGCGCCCGACAGAACCCACACCGAGGTCTGGGGCATCGCCGCCCGGAAGCGGCTGCTGAGCCTGCCGAATCGGCAGCCGGGGGACGCCATACAATTTGCGGCGGACGGCAGGAAGATCGTCGTCGCCGGTCGCGACAACCGCATCCGCATCTTCGAGCCGGCGAAGGGCGAACTCGACGAAATGCTTGCCGCGGATGCCGTCTCCGGCCGCGAACGCCTCGATGTCCCATGGGACATCGATGTTCTCGCCGGCCACACCGGCCGCGTCCGCGACATCGCCATCAGCCCCGATGGATCGCGCATCGCCAGCGCCAGCGGCGACCTGACGGTACGAATCTGGGACAGCGCCACCGGCGAGAGTCTGCTGGTGCTCGGCGGCCACCGCGGCTGGGTCGAGGCGGTCGCGTTCAGCGCCGACGGGCGACGCGTGGCGAGTGGCGGGCGCGACAACCTGGTCAAGGTGTGGGACATCAGCCGCCATACCGCACCGGTGCATGGCGTCGCCTTCAGCCCCGACGGCAAGCTGCTGGCGACGGCGGGGGCCGACGGCATCGCCAAGATCTGGGACGTTTCCGGCGACCTGCCGGCGCTGCGCTTCACCCTGGCGGGGCACAAGGGCGAGGTCTATCGCGTCGCGTTCGACCCGAGCGGGAAACACCTGGCGACGGCCAGTTTCGACAACACCGTTCGCCTGTGGGACGCCGCCACCGGGCAGTCCCTGGAGTTCGCCGCCAGGCACGGGGACCAGCTGCGCGATGTCGCCTTCAGCCCGGATGGTTCGCATCTGGCCACGGCTTGCGCCGACGGCCATGCCCGTCTCTACCGCTGGAACGATCCCGGCGCCGGGCCGGATCCCGTGCTCCTACCCAAGGTGCGGGCGAAGAAGTTTTCGCAGGTCATGGCCGTCGCGTTCCATCCCGACGACTCCATGCTGCTCACCGTGAGCAGCGAAGGATCGCTCAGGCGCTGGAGCCGCGCCGGCGAGGAGCTTGGGGAAATCCTGCTGGACGGGGTGCGTTTCGGGGACGTAGCCATCACCCGCGACGGCGGCACGGTGGCCGCCCTGGCGCCGCGAATGCTGTACCTGTGGCCCTATGCCGATCTGGTCCGGTCGGCGGCGAATTCGCAGAAAGCGATCCGTCTGCCGCGCAACACCTACTGCTATTCCGTCGCTTTCAGCCCCGATGGCAGGCGGGTGGCGGTGGCCTGCACGGACTCGGCGGTGCGCCTGTACGACGCACGATCCGGCGAGCCGGTCAGGACGATGACCATTCACGGCGGACCGGTCGGCGAGGTTGCTTTCAGCCTGGACGGCAAACGGATTGCGACGGCCAGCGCCGATCGGACGTTCGCCGTTCTGCCCATCGCGGCCGAAGAGGTCTACCGCCTGGCCACCCGTCTGAAAGAGCGCTCGCCAGCCGATCGCGGGGAATGAGCGGCCATGCTGGCCGGTCATCCGCCAGCGTGGCGTTACCGCCTGAAAGGGCGCGCTTGAGCCGCGCCGCGGGCGTCGGCGAACTGGATTGGAGACTGCTGCCGTGCCACCGAATGACCTACCGGGTTTTCAATCCCTGACCGGCGTCTATGAACCGTCGGGCATCCAGCAGCTTGGCGATGGCCGCTTCCTCGTCGTCGAGGACGAAGAGCGGCATGCGCTCGGCCTGCTCAGCATCGCGGGCGGCCGCGTCAGGCACACGGCGCTGAGCGCGCCTTTCTGGTCGTGGGGCGACGGGGATTTCTGGAAACTCGACGATCTCGAGGGCGTCACCGCCGATCGCGCCGGCAACATCTACGCCATTACCTCGCATTCCCGCGACAGCGCCGGCGACGAGCGGAAATCCCGTGAGAGACTGGTGCGTTTCCGCATCGAGGGCGACGACGTCGTCGATCCCAGGGTGGTCGACAGCCTGAAGCGCGAGCTGCTGGCCGCGCACCCGGAACTGGCCGCGGCCGCCGCGATCCGCCAGGTCAAGAGCGAAGGCGGGCTGAACATCGAGGCGCTGGAAATGAGCGCCGACCAGCAGCGCCTGCTGATCGGATTGCGCAGTCCGCTGCGCGACGGGCGGGCGATCCTCGCCAGCATCGAGAATCCCGGCGCCATCTTCGACGCCGCTGAGCGGCCGCGGATCGGCTCCACTCTGACGACGCTCGATCTGGGCGGCCACGGCATTCGCGGCATGTGCTGGGCGCCGTCTCTGGCTGGCTATGTGCTGATCGCCGGTCCGGTTGCCCGCGAACAGGATGAATTCCAGCTCTGGTTCTGGCCTGGGGGCGGCGAAGATCGCCCGCGCCGGATCAGCGTCGCCGGCCTGTCGGGTTTCGCGCATGCCGAGGGGGTCAGCGCGGCGGTCATCGATGGCCGGGAATGCATCATTCTGGTCAGCGACGACGGCAGCCGCGAGGAAGGGCGTTTTGCGCGGTTCCTGATCCTGCGGCCGGAGCAGTTGCGGATCGCCGGCTGATCACGGATCGCAGCGCGGCCGGCGGATTCGGGGAAAGCCGCGGTCGACCGGGGGAAAACGGCAAGAATCGGCCGTCGCTCGCCGCGGAGGGAGAGGCCGGATCAGCCGTGGATGTCTTCCGCCGGCGCCTCGCACCAGGTCAGGGTGGGCAGCAGCACGTACCAGTGCTCGCATTTGAGCTGGCTGGCGAATTCGGGCCGGGACTGATCGCGATGGCGCCGGACGACGCTTTCGACGCTGGCTTCGACCTTGTCCGTCGCCGGCAATGAGTATTTGCCGGCCAGGCGGCCCAGGACGAGCGTCTCGCCGGGCGCTCGCAGACCCCAGCCGTGGGCGACCCGAACCAGTTCGAGCGGCTGACCGACGGCGATGCGGTCGAGATGGGAATGAAGCGGATCGTCCGTCGGCTTGCGCCCGGCGAAACCCAGGTCGACGTCGGCGAAACCGAGCGTCCGGTATTTTCGCGCCAGACCGGTCAGATCGGGCAACGGAGCAGGCAGCGGGCAGCGGGTGACGCCCGCGCCGTCGAGCGCCGGCGAGAAGGGGTTGCCGCGCCGGACACCCTGGCACAGGGTCAGGGTTTCCCGTGCCCGGGTCATGCCGACGTAGTAGAGACGGCGCTCATCGGCAGTCGATTGCAGCCAGTTGCCGCCGTCGAGGAGGAGGACGTGGCGGAATTCCCGGCCCTTGGCGGCATGCACGGTCGACAGGGTCAAACGGCCCTTTTCGCT
>JAFLDQ010000096.1 GCA_017302355.1 Dechloromonas sp. | reverse complement strand
AGCTTGAACGGAAGCACCGTCTGTGCCAAAGTCCCCATCGCCCCGCCTCCTTTCGTCACCCGATAGGTGAGTGTCTCGATCACCTCAACTCTACCGGATCGCTTGTGTGGCGGGGATCCTCAGAAACCATGTCGTTTCAATCGCGGAAACTGGGGGGGAGTGAACCGCCCTCAGGACGACTGACCGGCTTCCAGAACCTCCGATTCACCGCCCGGTTCCTCCAGACCCTGGCCGTCGGCGAGATCCTCGCCCGCCACCTGCGCCTTGCGGCTACGGTGGTAGGCCAGACCGGTGCCCGAGGGGATGAGACGCCCGACGATGACATTTTCCTTGAGGCCGCGCAGTTCGTCACGCTTGCCCATGATGGCGGCTTCGGTGAGAACGCGGGTGGTCTCCTGGAAGGAAGCGGCGGAAATGAACGAGTCGGTGGACAGGGAAGCCTTGGTAATGCCCAGCAGCATGTGTTCGAAGGTTGCCGGCAGCTTGCCTTCGCCGATCACCCGATCGTTCTCGGCAAGCAACTCGGCGCGCTCCACCTGCTCGGACTTGATGAAGCGGGTGTCGCCAGGCTCGACGATGGCTACCCGGCGCAGCATCTGGCGGACGATCACTTCGATGTGCTTGTCGTTGATCTTCACGCCCTGCAACCGGTAGACGTCCTGAACCTCGTCGGTAATGTAACGGGCCAACTCCTCGACGCCCTGCAGGCGCAGGATGTCATGCGGGTCAGGCAAGCCCTCGACGATCTTCTCGCCCTTGTTGACCACCTGGCCGTCATGTACCAGCACATGCTTGTCCTTGGAAATCAGGAACTCGTGCTGCTTGCCGTCGAGATCCGTGATCACCAGTCGCTGCTTGCCCTTGGTGTCCTTGCCGAAACCGATCGTCCCGGTCACCTCGGCGAGCATCGACGCATCCTTCGGGGTGCGCGCCTCGAACAGTTCGGCGACCCTAGGCAGGCCGCCCGTGATGTCGCGGGTCTTGGCGGACTCCTGCGGCATGCGGGCGAGCACATCGCCGACGCCCACCTGCTGTCCGTTGAGCACCGAAATGATCGAGCCAACCTGGAAGGCGATCGACACGGGATGATCGCTGCCGGCAATCCTCACCTCCTCACCGCGATCGTCGAGAAGCTTGACGATCGGGCGCACGCCCTTGGCCGCCGCCCTGCCGCCGCGCTTGTGGTCGATGACGACCAGGCTGGACAGGCCCGTCACATCGTCAACCTGCTTGGCAACGGTGACGCCCTCTTCGACGTTCTCGAAGCGCACGGTACCGGCGTACTCGGTGACAATCGGACGGGTGTGCGGATCCCAGGTTGCCAGCTTCGTTCCCGGCTTGACCGACTTTCCGTCATCGACCGCCAGCATCGCACCGTAGGGCACCTTGTGACGCTCGCGCTCGCGACCATGATCGTCGGTGACCAGCACTTCGCCGGAACGCGAAATGACCACCTTCTCGCCCTTGGCGCTGGTCACGTAGCGCATGGTCGCGGTGAACCTGACCGTACCGGCGGATTTCGCCTCGACCTGTGAGGCCACGGCGGCCCGCGAAGCAGCGCCGCCCACGTGGAAAGTGCGCATGGTGAGCTGGGTGCCGGGTTCGCCGATCGACTGGGCGGCTATGACGCCAACCGACTCGCCGGCATTGACCATGCTGCCGCGACCGAGATCGCGGCCGTAACACTTGGCGCACAGCCCGTAGCGCGTCTCGCAGGTCAGCGGGGTGCGCACCTTGACTTCATCGATGCCCAGCTTGTCGATCAGATCCACGAGTTCCTCGTCGAGCATGGTGCCGGTGAAGATGACGGTTTCCTGGTTCTCCGGATCGACCAGATCTTCCCCGGTCACCCGTCCGAGAATGCGCTCGCGCAACGGCTCGATGACCTCACCGCCTTCGACCAGAGCCTTGACCGCGTAACCGTTGGCGGTTCCGCAATCGTCCTCGGTAATGACCAGATCCTGGGTCACATCGACGAGACGGCGCGTCAGGTAACCCGAGTTCGCGGTCTTGAGCGCGGTGTCGGCGAGGCCCTTGCGTGCACCGTGGGTCGAAATGAAGTACTGGAGAACGTTCAGGCCCTCGCGGAAGTTGGTCGTGATCGGCGTCTCGATGATCGAGCCGTCCGGCTTCGCCATCAAGCCGCGCATCCCCGCCAGCTGACGGATCTGGGCGGCGGAGCCGCGCGCCCCGGAGTCGGCCATCATGAAGATCGAGTTGAACGAGTCCTGTTTGACCTTCTTGTTGTGGCGGTCGATGGTTTCCTCGTGGCCGAGTTCGTCCATCATGACCTTGGCCACCTGGTCGCCGGTACGGCCCCAGATGTCGACCACCTTGTTGTAACGCTCGCCCTGGGTCACCAGACCGTTGGTGTACTGGGTCTCGATCTCCTTGACCTCGGACTCGGCGGCGGCAATGATCTCGTGCTTTCTGGCCGGAACGCGCATGTCGTCGGAGCAGAAGGAGATGCCGGCGCGGGTCGCCAGCGCGTAGCCGTTCTGCATCAGCTTGTCGGCGAAGACGACGGTCTCCTTGAGGCCGCAGCGACGGAACGACTCGTCGATCAGTTTCGAGATCTCCTTCTTCTTCAGGGCGCGGTCGATGAGCTTGAACGGCAGCCCCCTGGGCAGGATCTTCGAGAGCAGGGCGCGACCGGCGGTGGTTTCGACACGGACGATTTTCTCGTTCCATTCACCGTCGACCGCAGCAGGCTCGTATTGCACCAGACGCACCGAGATCCGCGAGTGAATGTCGAGCTCCTTGGCCGCCATGGCCCGTTCGATCTCACCGATATCGGCGAAATACATCCCCTCGCCCCTGCCGTTGATCTTCTCGCGCGTCGCGTAGTAGAGGCCCAGCACGATGTCCTGCGACGGCACGATGATCGGCTGGCCGTTGGCGGGCGACAAGACGTTGTTCGAGGCCAGCATCAGGGTGCGCGCCTCCATCTGCGCTTCCAGCGACAGCGGCACATGGACGGCCATCTGGTCGCCGTCGAAGTCGGCGTTGAATGCGGCGCAGACGAGTGGGTGCAGCTGGATCGCCTTGCCTTCGATCAGCGTCGGCTCGAATGCCTGGATACCCAGACGATGGAGGGTCGGAGCGCGGTTGAGCATGACCGGATGCTCGCGGATGACATCCTCGAGGATGTCCCAGACCACCGGTTCCTGACCGTCGACCATCTTCTTGGCCTGCTTGATGGTCGTGGCGTAGCCCAGCACCTCGAGCTTGTTGAAGATGAAGGGCTTGAACAACTCGAGCGCCATCAGCTTGGGCAGACCACACTGGTGCAGCTTGAGCTGGGGACCGACGACGATGACCGAACGCCCGGAGTAGTCGACGCGCTTGCCGAGCAGGTTCTGGCGGAAGCGGCCGCCCTTACCCTTGATCATGTCGGCGAGCGACTTCAGCGGACGCTTGTTGGCGCCGGTCATCGCCTTGCCGCGGCGGCCGTTGTCGAGGAGCGAGTCGACCGATTCCTGCAGCATGCGCTTTTCGTTGCGGACGATGATTTCCGGCGCCTTCAGTTCGAGCAGGCGCTTGAGGCGGTTGTTGCGGTTGATGACGCGACGATAGAGGTCGTTCAGGTCGGAGGTCGCGAAGCGGCCGCCATCGAGCGGTACCAGCGGGCGCAGGTCCGGCGGCAGCACCGGCAACACCTCGAGGATCATCCAGTCCGGCTTGATTCCCGATTTCACGAACCCTTCGAGAATCTTCAGGCGCTTGGCCAGTTTCTTGTTCTTGGCCTCGGAACTGGTGACATCAAGTTCGGCGCGCAGGGACTCCACCTCGCTGGTCAGATCGAGTTCGCGCAGCAGTTCGCGGATTCCCTCGGCGCCCATGAAGGCCCGGAATTCGTCACCGTGCTCTTCCATCATTTCCAGATACTGGTCCTCGGTCAGCAACTGGCCGCGCTGGAGGTTGCCGACCATGCCGCTGTCGGTGACGACATAGGCCTCGAAATACAGCACGCGCTCGATGTCGCGCAGCGTCATGTCGAGCACCATGCCGAGGCGCGACGGCAGCGACTTGAGGAACCAGATGTGGGCGGTCGGCGAGGCCAGTTCGATGTGTCCCATGCGGTCACGGCGAACCTTGGCCAGCGTCACCTCGACACCGCACTTCTCGCAGATCACGCCACGGTGCTTGAGGCGCTTGTACTTGCCGCACAGGCACTCGTAATCCTTGATCGGGCCGAAGATCTTGGCGCAGAACAGCCCATCGCGTTCCGGCTTGAAGGTCCGGTAGTTGATGGTTTCGGGCTTCTTGACTTCTCCGTAGGACCAGGACCGGATCTTGTCGGGCGAGGCAAGGCCAATGGTGATCGCGTCGAATTCTTCCTCGGCGGTTACCTGCTTGAACAGATCGAGCAATGCTTTCATCGTTTAACTCCTGAGTCCTGAATCAGTAACGTTCGAGATCGATGTCGATCGCCAGCGAACGGATTTCCTTGACCAGCACGTTGAAGGACTCCGGCATGCCGGCATCGATCCTGTGCTCGCCCTTGACGATGTTTTCGTAGACCTTGGTCCGGCCATTCACGTCATCGGACTTGACGGTCAGCATTTCCTGCAGCACATAGGACGCGCCATAGGCTTCCAGCGCCCACACTTCCATCTCGCCGAAACGCTGACCGCCGAACTGCGCCTTGCCGCCCAGCGGCTGCTGGGTGACCAGCGAGTACGGGCCGGTCGAGCGGGCGTGCATCTTGTCGTCGACCAGGTGGTGCAGTTTCAGGAAGTGCATGTAGCCCACCGTCACCTGGCGTTCGAAGGCTTCGCCGGTGCGGCCGTCGAACAGGGTCATCTGGCCGGAGGAGGGCATGCCGGCGAGCGCCAGCATGGCCTTGATTTCCTCTTCCTTGGCGCCGTCGAAGACCGGCGTGGCGAACGGTACGCCGTCCTCAAGGTTCCTGGCCAGCGCGACCACCTCGCCATCGCTGAGTTCGTCCAGATTCTCCTTCTTGCCCTTCGAGTTGTAGACCTGATCGAGGAACCCGCGAACCTCCCTGGCATTGGCATCCGCACGCAGCATGGCGCCGATCTTCTGGCCCAGACCCTTGGCCGCCAGACCGAGGTGAACCTCGAGGATCTGGCCGACGTTCATCCGCGACGGGACGCCGAGCGGGTTCAGGACGATGTCGACCGGATTGCCATCTTCCAGGTACGGCATGTCCTCCACGGGCAGGATACGTGACACCACACCCTTGTTGCCGTGCCGGCCAGCCATTTTGTCGCCGGGCTGCAGACGGCGCTTCACGGCCACGTAGACCTTGACCATCTTCTGGACGCCCGGCGGCAGTTCGTCGCCCTGGGTAAGCTTCTTGCGCTTGGCCTCGAAGGCGAGATCGAAATTCTTGCGGGCCTGCTCGAGACCATCCTTCACCTGCTCCAGCTGGAGCGCGGCGTCATCCTCGGAAAGACGAATGTCGAACCAGTGATGCGGATCCATGCTGTCGAGATAGGCCTGGTCGATGACCGAGCCCTTGGCCAGCTTCTTCGGCCCACCGTTGGCCGTCTTGCCGGCCAGCAGGCGGCCGACGCGGGCG
Source organism: Dechloromonas sp. (assembly GCA_017302355.1). The sequence goes on along the minus strand of JAFLDQ010000096.1, from coordinate 6,900 downwards.
AACGCGTCACCCTCGACGATGCGCATCTGGTCCGCCAGATCGAGCTTGTAGTGACGCAGGTGCTCGTCGATGATGGACTTGGCGCGGCTGTCACGCTCGATGCCTTCGCGGGTGAATACCTGAACATCGATCACCGTACCGGCAATTCCCGACGGCACGCGCAGCGAGGTATCCTTGACGTCGGACGCCTTCTCGCCGAAGATGGCGCGCAGCAACTTCTCTTCCGGGGTCAGCTGGGTCTCGCCCTTGGGCGTCACCTTGCCCACCAGGACATCACCGGCCTGGACCTCGGCGCCGATATGGACGATGCCGGAATCATCGAGGCGCGAGAGTTGCGCCTCGCCAAGCGACGCGATATCGCGCGTGATCTCCTCCGGGCCCAGTTTGGTATCGCGCGCCACGACGGTCAGCTCCTCGATGTGGATCGAGGTATAGCGATCCTCGGCGACGACCCGCTCGGAAATGAGGATCGAATCCTCGAAGTTGTAACCGTTCCAGGGCATGAAGGCGATCAACATGTTCTGGCCAAGGGCCAGTTCGCCCTTGTCGGTCGAGGCGCCATCGGCCACGACATCACCGCGTGCGATCAGGTCGCCGACACGGACGAGCGGCCGCTGGTTGATATTGGTGTTCTGGTTCGAACGCGTGTACTTGACCAGGTTGTAGATGTCGACGCCGACCTCGCCGGCCACCGTCTCATCGTCATTGACACGCACCACGACGCGCGCGGCATCGACGTAATCGACCAGGCCGCCACGGCGTGCGATGACCGCCGTACCCGAGTCAACGGCTACGGTCCGCTCGATGCCGGTGCCCACGAGCGCCTTTTCCGGACGCAGGCAGGGCACTGCCTGACGCTGCATGTTGGCGCCCATCAAGGCACGGTTCGCATCGTCATGCTCAAGGAAGGGGATCAGCGATGCGGCGACCGAGACAATCTGGCTCGGCGCAACGTCCATGTACTGGACGCGCGCCGGTTCGGCGAGGATGGTTTCACCCTTTTCGCGGCAGGTCACCAGGTCGTCCGACAGGCGGCCATTTTCGTCGAGCGAGGCGTTTGCCTGGGCGACGACATAATTGCCTTCTTCGATCGCCGAAAGATACTCGATCTCGTTGGTAACCCTGGAGTCGGTGACCTTGCGATAGGCGGTCTCGATGAAGCCGTAGTCATTGACGCGTGCAAACAGCGCCAGCGAATTGATCAGACCGATATTCGGCCCTTCCGGCGTTTCGATGGGGCAGACCCGACCGTAATGGGTCGGATGCACGTCGCGCACTTCGAAGCCGGCGCGCTCGCGGGTCAGACCGCCGGGGCCGAGGGCGGAAACACGGCGCTTGTGGGTGATCTCCGACAACGGGTTGGTCTGGTCCATGAACTGCGACAACTGGCTGGAACCGAAGAACTCCTTGATCGCGGCGCTGATCGGCTTGGCATTGATCAGATCGTGCGGCATCAGGTTGTCGGACTCCGCCTGGCTCAGGCGCTCCTTGACCGCGCGCTCGACCCGAACGAGACCGGCGCGGAACTGGTTCTCGGCCAGCTCGCCCACCGAACGGACACGGCGGTTTCCGAGGTGATCGATGTCGTCGATGTCGCCACGGCCATTGCGCAGCTCGACGAGAATCTTGATCACCGCCACGATGTCGCGTGGTGACAGCGTCAGTTGCTCGCGGACCTCGACGTTGGCGCCCAGCGGCTTGATCGTGGCGGCGAGCGTCTCCGCGTCAGCCAGTTGCAGGTTTTCCGAAAGCGCGCGCGGCCCGAACGGCAGACCGCTCACCAGGTCCTGAATCGCGGCAAGCGGGAAACCGCTGCCCTCGGCGAGGTTTTTCAAGGCCGCTTCGGCCTTGGAGGCCAGGCTCCTGATCATCACCTTGTGTTCGATCACGTCGGTGCGACCGAGGCGGCGGTTGAACTTCATCCGGCCAACCCCGGAGAGGTCGTAACGGTCGTCCGAGTAGAACAGGCCATTGAAGAGGATCTCGACCGCTTCCTCCGTCGGCGGCTCACCAGGCCGCATCATGCGGTAGATGGCGATGCGGGCTGCCTGACGCGATCCCGTTTCGTCGGCGCGCAAGGTGCTGGAAATGAATGCGCCGCGATCAAGTTCGTTGGTGTAGAGCGTCTCGACGGTCTCGATTCCCGCTTTCCGCAGATCGGCAAGCAGGGCCTCGGTGATCTCGTCGTTGGCATTGGCGACGATTTCGCCGGTTTCCTTGTCGATGATGTTCCTGGCGACGACACGGCCGAGGATGAAATCCTCGGGAACGATAATCTGGCTCAATGATGCAGCGGCGATGTCGCGGATATGCTTGGCCGTGATCCGCTTGTCCTTGGCGACGATGACCTTGCCATCGGGCGCGACGAAGTCGAAGCGCGCCACCTCACCGCGCAGGCGGTCGGGCACCAGCCCGAACTCAATGTTGTCCCCGGCCAACCGGAACGTGTCGAAGTCGAAGAATTGCGCAAGGATTTCCTCGGCGGACATGCCGATCGCCTTGAGCAGGGTCGTGACCGGCATCTTGCGCCGACGGTCGACACGGAAGAAAAGGGTGTCCTTCGGATCGAACTCGAAATCGAGCCAGGAACCGCGGTACGGAATGATTCTGGCTGAAAACAGCAGTTTGCCCGAGCTGTGCGTCTTGCCGCGGTCATGCTCGAAGAAGACGCCAGGCGAGCGGTGCAACTGCGAAACGATGACACGCTCGGTACCGTTGATGACGAAGGAACCATTGGTCGTCATCAGCGGAATCTCGCCCATGTAGACTTCCTGCTCCTTGACTTCCTTCACCGTATCCGGCGCTTCGCGGTCCATGATCACCAGCCGGACCCGTGCGCGCAGCGACGATGCAAACGTCAGGCCACGCTGCTGGCACTCGCTCACATCGAAGGCCGGCTCGCCGAGCATGTAGCTGACGAACTCGAGGCGCGCATTGCCCGAGTGTGAAACGATCGGAAAAATCGAGGTGAACGCAGCCTGCAAACCCTCGTTCTTGCGCCTATCCAGCGCCACTTCATCCTGCAGGAAGTCCTTGAAGGACTGAAGCTGGGTAGCGAGCAGGTAAGGCACGTCAAGCACGCTGACGCGCTTGGCGAAGCTCTTGCGGATGCGCTTCTTCTCGGTGAAGGAGTAAGTCATGGTAACTCCGTGAGGATAGGGTCAAACATCGAACCTGTGGAAACAGGCAAACGCAAACGGCCTTTCCTTCCGGGACGGAAGGCGAAAAGCAGCGTTTGCGTTTGCCGGCCGGCGTAATTCAAGTTTGTCTTTTTCGTTTTGTTCGACCTGCGACACAAACACAAAAGGGCTGACGGCGCCAGCCGCCAGCCCGCCCGCAAGAAGTCGACTACTTGATCTCGACCTTGGCGCCGGCGTCTTCCAGTTGCTTATGGAGGGCTTCCGCCTCGGCCTTGGAAATGCTCTCCTTGACCGCCTTCGGTGCGCTGTCGACCAGATCCTTGGCCTCCTTGAGGCCCAGGCCGGTAACCGCACGGACGACCTTGATGACTTCGACCTTCTTGTCACCGGCCGCATTGAGCATGACGGTGAACTCGGTCTGCTCTTCAGCCACGGGAGCGGCTGCGGCGCCAGCGCCGGCGCCTGCCCCGGCGAAGGATGCCGCGGAAACACCGAACTTCTCTTCGAACGCCTTGACGAGGTCGTTCAGTTCCATAACCGTCATGGAGCCAACGGCTTCCAGGATATCGTCTTTGCTAATTGCCATTTCGGAAAACTCCTAATTCAGTTCGTAAACGCAGGGATCAAGCAGCGGCTTCTTCGCGCTGCTGGGCCAGTGCAGCCAGGCACACGGCAAAGCCGGATACCGGAGCCTGCATCACACCCAACAGCCTGGCGAGCAACTCTTCGCGGCCCGGGATGGAGGCGAGCGCCTGCACACCGGCCTTGTCGAGTACCTTGCCGGCATAGGAGCCGGCCTTCAGCACAAGCTTGTCGTTAGTCTTGGCGAAGTCGTTGAGGACTTTCGCCGCTGCCACCGGGTCGGCCGACACGCTGTAGATCAGCGGTCCGACCATGTGATCGGCCAGGCTGGCAAACGGCGTACCCGCCACGGCGCGACGCACCAGAGTGTTCTTCAGCACTCGCAGATACACGCCAGACTCACGCGCCTTCTTGCGCAGCACGGTGAGATGCCCCACCTGAATGCCGCGATATTCGGCAATCGCGATGGTCTGGGCGTTGGCTACCTGCTCTGCAACCTCCGTCACGACGGCTTTCTTGTCGTTCAGATTGAGACCCACAGGCCCTTCCTCCTTTCAAGTCATAACACGACGGGAGAGATTCCCGCCGCACCCACGGCGACCTGAACCAGAAGCCATGCCGACCGCTTCCGGTCAGCAGAAAATCTTGTTCTGGGACACCGTCTGCGCAGGTTGCTTTCGCGATTAAGACCCTCGCGGGTCACCTGCGGTCTTTGACGATCCGCGGATTCCCGTCGAAACGGCAATCAGCGGCCCAAAGTTCCTGATCAGCCAGCCAGAGTGGCCTGATCGACGCGAACACCGGGACCCATGGTGGCGGCGACCACGATCCTGCGCAGGTACTGCCCCTTGGAAGTAGCCGGCTTGGCCTTGGTCAGCGCATCGATCAGCGCCTTCAGGTTGGATTCGAGACTGTCGACCGGAAACGAGGCGCGGCCGATCGTGGCATGGATGATCCCGCCCTTGTCCGTGCGGTACTGGACCTGGCCGGCCTTGGCGTTGGCAACCGCCGTGGTCACATCCATGGTCACGGTACCCACCTTCGGGTTCGGCATCAGGCCGCGCGGGCCGAGGATCTGACCGAGCTGGCCGACAACCTTCATCGCGTCCGGAGTTGCGATGACGATGTCGAAATTGAGGTTGCCCGCCTTGACCTCGGCGGCCAGGTCGTCGAAACCGACAACGTCCGCGCCGGCCGCCCTGGCGGCTTCGGCCTTGTCGCCTTGCGCAAAGACCGCGACTCGCACCGACTTGCCGGTACCTGCGGGGAGCACGACCGAGCCCCGGACGACCTGGTCCGACTTGCGCGGATCGACGCCGAGGTTGACCGCAACGTCGATTGACTCGTCGAACTTGGCAGTTGCCGTTTCCTTGGCCAGCGCCAGCGCTTCCTTCACCGCGTAGAACTTCTGCGGAACGATCCTGCCCTGCAGCGCCTTCTGTTTCTTGCTGAGTTTGGCCATGGTCAGACTCCCTCGACCGTGATGCCCATCGAACGGGCGGTTCCGGCAATGGTGCGAACGGCCGCGTCCATGTCTGCCGCGGTCAGGTCCGGCATCTTGGCGGTGGCGATCTCTTCAGCCTGGGCGCGGGTGATGTTGCCGACCTTGTTGGTATGCGGCTTGGCGGAACCGGACTTGATGCCGACGGCCTTCTTGATCAGGATGGTCGCCGGCGGCGTCTTCATCACGAAGGTGAACGACTTGTCGGCGAAGGCGGTGATCACCACCGGAATCGGCAAGCCCGGCTCGAGGCCCTGAGTCTGCGCGTTGAACGTCTTGCAGAACTCCATGATGTTCAAACCGCGCTGGCCCAGCGCCGGACCGATCGGCGGCGACGGATTCGCCTTCCCGGCAGGGACCTGCAACTTGATGTAGCCAATGATTTTCTTGGCCATGATCGCTCCTTGAATGATGAGTGCTGACGCGCCTTCGGCCTGCGCCTACCAACGCTCCTCTTGCCGGACTATTGAAGGGCAGCCGGCAAACCCTTGAAGCCGTGTTGCCGCTCAGGCCTTTTCGACCTGTGAGAACTCCAGTTCGACCGGCGTTGCCCGCCCGAAAATCGTTACCGACACGCGCAGGCGGTTCTTCTCATAATTCAGGTCTTCGACCGAACCATGAAAATCGGTGAACGGACCGTCCTTGACCCGAACTACCTCGCCAACCTCGAACAGCACCTTGGGACGAGGCTTTTCCACCCCTTCCTGCATCTGCTGCATGATCTTGTCGACTTCCTTCTGGGAAATCGGAGTCGGCTTGGTTGCCGTGCCGCCGACAAAGCCGGTAACCCTCGGCGTGTTCTTGACCAGATGCCAGGAATCGTCGTCCATGTCCATCTCGACCAGCACGTAGCCGGGGAAGAACTTGCGCTCCGAGATCGCCTTCTGGCCGGCCCTCATCTCGACGACCTCCTCGACCGGCACCAGGATGCGACCGAACTTCTCCTGCATGCCCAGGCGGTCGATACGCTCCTGAATGGCACGCATCACGCTCTTCTCGAATCCGGAATAGGCATGGACCACATACCAGCGTTTGCTCATGATTTCTTCCAGCCCAGCACGAGATCGTAAAGAATCCACTCGAGGCTCTTGTCGGTCAGATAGAGAAACAGGGCCATGACCACGACAAATGCGAAGACGGCGCCGGTGGTCTGCATGGTTTCCTTGCGTGTCGGCCAGACGACCTTCTTCGCCTCGATCACCGCTTCGTTGGCGAAAGTGAAGAAGCGCTGCCCCGGCTCCGTCTTCCAGGCCACGACAGCAGCCAGCGCCACCCCGGCAAGCACCGCGAGGACACGCAGAATCATTGCCTGCTCGGAGAGAAGGTAGAACCCAGCCACGCCGGCTGCCAGAATGACCAGCGCCAGCGCAAACTTGATCTTGTCAGCCATGAACTTCGCGATCTTTAGAGAGAGTGGCAGGGGCAGAGGGAATCGAACCCCCAACCTTCGGTTTTGGAGACCGACGCTCTGCCAATTGAGCTATACCCCTGCTGCAGAGACATCAAGGCGCCCGGGTTTCCCGGAGCGCCCTTGTTGCATCGTAATGTTCCGGCTATGCGATGATTTTGGCCACGACGCCGGCGCCGACGGTGCGGCCGCCTTCGCGGATGGCGAAACGCAGGCCTTCTTCCATGGCGATCGGGTTGATCAGCTTGATGGTCATCGCGATGTTGTCG
>JAFLDQ010000095.1 GCA_017302355.1 Dechloromonas sp. | reverse complement strand
CGCGATCAGCCTGCTCAATCTGCTGATCCGCCGCGGTAGCGCGGTCAATGTGGCCAGCCTGTTCTATCTGACGCCCATCTCGACGGCGGTGATCGCCTGGGCGGTTTTTGGCGAAAAACTGACGTTGACCGCAACCGCCGGCATGTTGCTGGCCGTCGGCGGCGTTTACTTGGTGGCGCGCGCCAGATGAGCGCGGCCCGCATCGTCGGCATCGACCCTGGGTTGCGGGTGACCGGCTTTGGCGTCATCGAGCGGCATGGCAACGAGCTGGTTTACGTGACCAGCGGTTGCATCAAGTCGAGCGACAGGCAGTCGTTGCCGGAACGGATCAGGACGCTGTTCGCCGGCGTCAGCGAGGTCGTCGCCACCTACGGGCCCGACCAGGCGGCGGTGGAAAAGGTGTTCGTGAACGTCAATCCGCAATCGACGCTGCTCCTCGGCCAGGCGCGCGGCGCGGCCCTCAGCGCGCTGGTTCATGCCGGTCTGCCGGTGGCGGAATACACCGCGCTGCAGGTCAAGCAGGCGGTGGTCGGGCAGGGCAAGGCGGCCAAGGGACAGGTCCAGCACATGGTGATCCGGCTTCTCGAACTGCCCGGCGCGCCGGCCGCCGACGCCGCCGACGCGCTGGCCTGCGCCATCTGCCATGCCCACGGCGGGCAGGGACTGGGCGCCCTGGCGACCGCCGGCTATCGTATTCGCGGCGGACGGCTGATAGGATGACAGGCTGTGTGAAAATACAGTGCTTCGCAGTGCGAGAGGGAGCGCACAGATGATTGGACGACTGACCGGGCTGCTGGCCGAAAAGAATCCCCCGCAGATCGTGCTCGACGTCAATGGCGTCGGCTACGAGATCGACGTGCCGATGAGCAGCTTCTACAACCTGCCCGCGAGCGGCGAGAAGGTCACGCTCCTCACGCACTTCCTGGTGCGCGAGGACGGCCAGTTCCTCTATGGCTTCCTGACCGAGGCCGAGCGCTTCGCCTTCCGCCAGTTGCTCAAGATTTCCGGCATCGGCGCGCGGATGGCGCTGGCGGTGCTCTCCGGGCTTTCGGTGGGCGACCTGGCGGCGGCCGTGGCGCAGCAGGAGGCCGGACGCCTGATCAGGATTCCCGGAATCGGCGCCAGGACGGCCCAACGCCTGTTGCTGGAGCTCAAGGGCAAGCTCGCCGAAACGACCGGCGCCACGCTGACCGCTCCGGTCAACGCCGCCCGCCAGGACATCCTCAACGCGTTGCTGGCGCTCGGCTACAACGAGCGGGAAGCCGCCTCGGCGCTCAAGCAGCTGCCGCCCGATGCCGGCACCGCCGACGGCATCCGCCAGGCGCTCAGGCTGCTCTCGAAGGCCTAGGAGATGATCGACAAGAACGACCCCAAGCAACTGGCGCAGATCGCCCTCGTCGCGTTGCTGATCATCGGCTGCATCGCCGTCCTGCTGCCGATGATCGGCGCCATCCTCTTCGCCTTCGTGCTGTGGATCTGCACCTGGCCGGCGTATTCCGAGAGGCTGCTGCCGCGCATCGGCGGGCGCAACACGCTGGGAGCCAGCCTGATGACGCTGCTGCTGGTGCTGGTGATGCTGGTGCCGATGATCTTCCTGGTCGGCAGTCTGGCGAGCAGCTTCGACAGCCTGCGCGAAGGGATCGGCCCGGCCGTCGAAAAGACCCTGGCGGCCAAACCGCCCAAGTACCTGAGCGACCTGCCGCTCATCGGCGGTGAAATCGACAGCAGCTGGCAGCGCATCACCAGCAGCCGGGCGGAACTCAACGCGGCGCTCAGGACACTCGCCGCCCCCGCCCAGCGTCTGGCGCTGGCGACCGGCAAGGTCGCCGGCAACGGTCTGCTGCAGCTGGTGCTGGCGCTGTTCGTCATCTTCTTCCTCTACCGCGACGGCGCGGCGATCGCCCACGCGCTCTACGCGGGCGCCCGCAAGCTGGGCGGCGATCTCGGCGAGGAAATGATCGAGCGGACGCGCGGCACGGTCATCGGCGTCATGCTCGGGATCGTCGGCACCGCCGCCGCGCAGGGCGCGGTGGCGATGATCGGCTTCCTGATCGCCGGCGTCCCGCCAGCGGTGCTGCTCGGTTTCGCCACCTTCTTCCTGTCGATGATCCCGATCGGCCCGCCGCTGATCTGGGGCGGCGCGGCTGTCTGGCTGTACGACCAGGGCCAGACCGGCTGGGCGATCTTTCTCGTCCTCTACGGCCTGCTCGTCGTCAGCAGCATCGACAACTTCCTGAAACCCTTCCTGATCGCGCGCGGGGCCGGCGTGTCGATCCTGCTCGTCGCCCTCGGCGTGATCGGCGGCGTGCTTGTCTTCGGCTTCATCGGCATCTTCGTCGGGCCGGTGCTGCTGGCGCTCGGCCACCGGTTGTTCGTGCGCTGGATCCGCGAGGAGAAGGCGGAATGATCGAAACCGACAAGCTGGCCGCGGTCGACCGCATCATCGCCCCCAATTCCCGGTCGGCCCAGGAAGAGGCGCTCGAACGCGCGCTGCGCCCCAGGCGGCTGGCCGACTACACCGGCCAGGTCAAGATCCGCGAACAATTGGAAATTTTCATCCAGGCGGCGAGGAAAAGGGGCGATTCGCTCGACCACGTGCTGCTTTTCGGCCCGCCGGGGCTGGGCAAGACGACGCTGGCCCACATCGTCGCCCACGAGATGGGCGTCAACCTGCGCCAGACCTCGGGCCCGGTGCTCGAACGCGCCGGCGACCTCGCCGCCATCCTGACCAACCTCGAACCGCACGACGTGCTGTTCATCGACGAGATCCATCGCCTGAGCCCGGTGGTCGAGGAGATCCTCTATCCGGCGCTCGAGGATTTCCAGATCGACATCATGATCGGCGAAGGCCCGGCGGCGCGTTCGGTCAAGCTCGACCTGCCGCCGTTCACGCTGGTCGGCGCGACGACGCGGGCCGGCATGCTGACCAACCCGCTGCGCGACCGCTTCGGCATCGTCGCCCGCCTCGAGTTCTACACCGCCGAAGAGCTGCAAAGCATCGTCGGCCGCTCGGCGACCCTGCTCAACGCGCCGATCGACCCGGACGGCGCGCTGGAAATCGCCCGCCGCGCGCGCGGCACGCCGCGCATCGCCAACCGCCTGCTGCGCCGCGTCCGCGACTACGCCGAGGTCAGGGCCGACGGCCAGATCACGCGAAGCGTCGCCGACGCCGCGCTGCTCATGCTCGACGTCGACCCGGCCGGCCTCGACCTCATGGACCGCAAGCTGCTCTCGGCGGTGATCGACAAGTTCGGCGGCGGCCCGGTCGGCGTCGACAACCTCGCCGCCGCCATCGGCGAGGCGCGCGACACCATCGAGGACGTCCTGGAACCCTACCTCATCCAGCAGGGCTACCTGCAGCGCACGCTGCGCGGCCGCATCGCGACGCCGGCCATCTACCGCCACCTCGGGCTGGCCGAGCCAGCCAGCGCGGTGGTTCGCGACCTGCTTTCCGAAGAGTAGCCGGGCGCCGGAGCGGATTTCGGGCAACGAAAGAGCGCCGGAATCGGCATGGAAACAAACCGTTACAAACGGTTCTTGCGAAATAAGGTAAGATGCCCGGATGAAACATCAGCCGAAGCCCAACGCCTTCGCCATCGCCGTTCGTGTCTATTACGAGGATACCGATGCCGGCGGAATCGTCTATTACGCCAATTACCTGAAGTTCTTCGAGCGCTGCCGCACCGAATGGATGCGCCAGGCCGGCCATGACCAGTCGCGGCTCGCGGCGGATGCCGGGATCGCCTTCATGGCGCACAGGGCCAGCTGCGTATACCTCAAGCCGGCCCGCCTCGACGATCTGCTGACGGTCGGCCTCGAAGTCGAAAGAATGACGCGGGTCCGCGTCGTCTTCCGCCAGCACGTCCGCCGCGGCGGCGAGGAACTCGCTACCGGCACGGTCGAGGTCGCCTGCGTCGACCTCGGCAGGATGGCGCCGGCGCCGATTCCCGAATTCCTGCACAGCAAACTGGAAGCCCTTACATGAACGTCACCCAGGATCTTTCCATCCTCCACCTGATCCTCAACGCCAGCGCGGTCGTGCAGGCCGTCATGATCCTGCTCGCCGGCGTCTCCTTCATGTCGTGGTACTACATCTTCATGAAGTGGTATGCGGTCAAGAACGCGCGCGCCAAGACCGAGACCTTCGAGCGCGATTTCTGGTCGGGCGGCGACCTCACCAGTCTCTACAACAGCGCGGTCAACGACCGCCACCACGCCGGGTCGATGGAGCGCATCTTCGAATCCGGCTTCCGCGAGTTCGCCAAGCTCAAGGGCCAGAAGAACCTCGACGCCAAGGACGTCATCGACGGCGCGCGCCGCGCCATGCGCGCCACCTTCCAGCGCGAGATGGATGCGCTGGAGGCGCATCTCGCCTTCCTCGCCTCGGTCGGCTCGGTTTCGCCCTACATCGGCCTGTTCGGAACGGTGTGGGGCATCATGCATTCGTTCCGCGGCCTCGCCAACGTCGGCCAGGCGACGCTTTCCGCGGTGGCGCCGGGCATCGCCGAGGCGCTGGTCGCCACCGCCATCGGCCTGTTCGCGGCAATCCCCGCCGTACTCGCCTACAACCGCTTCGCCCATGACATCGACCGCCTGGCGACCCGCTACGAGTCGTTCATGGAAGAGTTCTCCAACATCCTGCAGCGGCAGATGCGTTAAGCCATGCGCCAGCGCCGCCTGAAAAACGAAATCAACGTCGTCCCCTACATCGACGTCATGCTCGTGCTGCTCGTCATCTTCATGGTGACGGCGCCGATGATGACGACCGCCAACATCGACCTGCCGTCGGTCGGCAAGGCGGCGGCGACGCCCGCCCAGCCGCTCGAAGTGGCGATCCGCGCCGACCAGACGCTGCTGCTCACCGACCGCGCCGGAAACGGCAAGGAAATCCGCGTCGACCGCAAGGAACTGATCCGGCTCGTGACCGCAGCCCAGGCGAAGAATCCCGATCAGCCGGTCCTCATCGCCGGTGACCGGAACGTCAAGTACGAGGCCGTGCTGTCGGTGATGGACGAACTGCAGCGCGCGCAGGTCAAGCGCGTCGGCCTTCTGGTACAGACGACGGGAAAATGATCCCGGAAAAGGTCGCGGAGCCCGGCAGAAACAAGGCCCTGGCGTTCACCATCCTGGTGCACGCCGGGCTGATCGCCGCGCTCTTTCTCGGCGTGCAGTGGAAACGCAGCCAGCCGGATGTGGTCGCGGTCGAGTTGTGGTCGAGCCGGCCCGCGCCTGCCGTCCAGGCAGCCCCGCCACCGCCCCCGCCGCAGGAAGTCAAGCCCGAACCCAGACCTGAACCGAAACCCGAGCCAAAGCCCGAGCCAAAGCCCGAACCCAAGCCCGAACCCAAGCCCGAACCAAAGCCGCAGCCCAAGGTCGAGCCGAAACCCGAGCCGCCGCCGCCCAGGAAGCCGGACATCGCGATCAAGGAAGAGAAGAAGCCGCCCAAGCCGGAACCGAAGAAGCCGGAACCCGAACCGAAAAAGCCCGAGCCCAAGCCGGAACCGAAGAAACCCGAGCCGAAGCCGGAAGCGAAGAAACCCGAGCCCAAGCCGGAAGCGAAAAAGCCGGAAGCCAAGGCGGAGCCCAGGAAAGCCGAGCCGCAACCGGAGGCGAGGAAGCCCGAGCCCCGCGTGCCCGATTTCAGCAAGGAGCTGGCCAGCGAAACGGCGCAGCTCAGGAGCCGCCCGAATGCAAGCGCGCAGCAGATGGCCAGCGCCGCGGGCGCCGAGGTAGCGCAGCGGGCGGCGGCGAGCAAGCGCGGCATGGAGGAATACGTGTCGAAGATCCGCGTCAAGGTCCGCGGCAACATCGTGTTACCACCGAACATCCAGGGGAACCCGGAAGCGGTTTTCGTGGTCGAGCAACTGCCCGGCGGCGAGATACTCAACGTCCGGCTCAAGCGCTCGAGCGGCAGTCCCGCCCTCGACTCGGCGATCGAGCGCGCGATCAAGAAATCCTCGCCGCTGCCCGATCCACCCGATCCCGCGTTGTTTCAGCGCACGCTGGAGATCAAGTACAGGCCATTTGAAGAGTAGAATCGCGTGAATTCCCGATGAAGATGACCCTCATGCCCCAGATTTTCCACAAGATCCTCGTTTTCCTGTCGCTGCTGGCCGCGACGCTGGCCCATGCGCAGTTGTCGATCGAAATCACCGGCGCCGGCGCCAACCGGATCCCGGTGGCGATCGCCAACTTCGCCGGCGATCCGGCCGCCGCCCAGGTGGTCACCGCGACGATACGCGCCGACCTGGAACGCAGCGGACTGTTCAAGCTGGTCGACCCGGGCGGCGCCCCGCTCGACGAGAATTCGCCGGTCAACTTCGGCGACTGGAAGGGTCGCGGCGCCGACGCGCTGGCCGCCGGCAGCCTGGCGCGGGGCGCCAACGGGCGCATGGAAGCGCGCTTCCGCCTCTATGACACACAAAAGCAGGCGGCGCTCGGCGGCGCGGTCTACGTGACCGGCAACGACCAGTTGCGCGCCGCCGGCCACCGCATCGCCGACTACATCTACGAAAAGCTGACCGGCGAGAAGGGCGTCTTCTCGACGCGCGTCGCCTATGTCGTCAAGTCGGGCGGCCAGTTCAAGCTGCAGATCGCCGATGCTGACGGGCAGGGCGCGGCAACCGCGCTGACTTCCAAGGAGCCGATCATTTCGCCGGTCTGGTCGCCCGATGGCTCCCGCCTGGCCTATGTCTCGTTCGAGAAGAAGAAGCCGGTGATCTACGTCCATTCGCTGGCTTCCGGCCAGCGTCAGGTGGTCGCCAATTTCAAGGGCTCGAACTCGGCGCCGGCCTGGTCGCCGGACGGCCGCCGCCTCGCGGTCGTCCTGTCCAAGGATGGCAACTCGCAGATCTACGTGGTCAATGCCGACGGCACCGGCGTCCAGCGCCTGACCCAGTCGGCCGGCATCGATACCGAACCGCGCTACTCGCCGGATGGCGGCAGCATCTATTTCACCTCCGATCGCGGCGGCAGCCCGCAGATCTACCGGATGGGCGCCAACGGCGGCGACGCCCAGCGCATCACCTTCGAGGGCAGCTACAACGTCTCGCCGCGCCCGTCGCCGGACGGCAAGAGCCTGGCCTTCATCAGCCGCCGCGACGGCCGCTTCCAGCTTGCCGTGATGGATCTCGCCAGCAAGCAGGTGCAGATCCTCACCGATTCGCACAAGGACGAATCCCCGAGTTTCGCCCCCAACAGCCGCATGGTCCTGATCGCCACGGAAATCGGCGGGCGCGGCGTCCTGTCCGCCGTTTCCACCGACGGGCGGATCAAGCAGCGCCTCTCGATCGCGGCCGGCGATGTCCGCGAACCGGCCTGGGGCCCCTTCAATCAATAACCCTCAACGGAGAAACCCATGAAGAAACTTCTCATTCCCGCCCTGCTCGCCGCCCTGCTCGCCGGCTGCAGTTCCACTCCGGTCGACGAGACTTCCGGCGCGCCGGTCGACTCGCGCGGCGGCTCCGGCGTCACGCCGGTCACCGCCGGCGGTCTCGACTCGCGCGGCCTGCCGCGCGAACTGACCGACCCCAAGAGCCAGCTGTCGCAGCGCAGCATCTACTTCGACCTCGACAAGTACGACGTCAAGCCGGAATACCAGGATCTGGTCGCCGCCCACGCCAAGTACCTGGTCGCCAATCGCGGCTTCAAGGTGCTGATCCAGGGCAACACCGACGAACGCGGCAGCCGCGAGTACAACCTGTCGCTCGGCCAGAAGCGTTCCGACGCGGTCAAGCGTTCGCTGGTCACGCTGGGCGCCAAGGAAGATCAGGTCGAATCGGTCAGCCTCGGCGAGGAAAAGCCGAAGAATCCGGGCCACGACGAAGCCGCCTGGGCCGAGAATCGCCGCGCCGACATCCTCTACCGCGCTCCCGACGGCCGCGGCGAGTTCTGAGCCATGCGCCGCGCCCGCATCGTCCTCCTGATCGCGGCGCTGGGCGCCTCGCACGCCCAGGCCGGCCTCTTCGACGACGACGAGGCGCGCCGCCAGATCAACGATCACCGGATCAAGACCGAGGCGCGCGTCGACCAGCTGGGCAAGTCCCAGCTCGATCTGGCCAACCAGCTGCAGCGGCAGTCGGAAGAAATCGCCCGCCTGCGCGGCCAGGTCGAGACCCTGACCTACGAGCTGGAGACGGCCAGGAAGCGGCAGCAGGACTTCTATCTCGACCTCGACACCCGTCTGCGCAAGTTCGAGCCCCAGGGTGGCGGGGCGGCTGCGGTCGACGGCGAAAAAACGGCCAATTCCGGCGCCGGCGCGCAGGGCGGCGCCGACCCGGCGCGCGAGAACCGCGATTACGAGGCGGCCCTGAACAACTTCAAGGCCGGCAAGCACAAGGAAGCGGCCTGGGGTTTCTCCGCCTTCGTCCAGAAGCACCCGGACAGCACGCTGGCGCCCAACGCCCAGCTCTGGCTAGGCAATGCCTGGGTCGCCCAGCGCAACTGCCCGAAGGCCATCGAAGCGTACTCGGTGCTGACGACGAAGTTCGCCGACAGCCCGAAGGCGGGCGATGCCTGGCTGGCGATGGCCAACTGCCAGCAGGAGATGGGCAACGCGGCGGCGGCGAAGCGCTCGCTGGAAACCGTGGTCGCCAAGTACCCCAATTCGCAGGCCGCCGATACCGCCCGGGATCGCCTGAAGAAGAAGTAGCCGTTGGCGCTGCGCCTCACCGAGATCTTCTTCTCGCTGCAGGGTGAAGCCGCGCGCGCCGGCCTGCCGACGGTGTTCGTGCGGCTGACCGGTTGCCCGCTGCGCTGCGTCTGGTGCGACACGACCTACAGCTTCGGCGGCGGCGAGCCGTCGAGCATCGAGTCGGTGCTGGCCGAGGTCGCCAAATACCCGGCCCGCCAGATCTGCGTCACCGGCGGCGAACCGCTGGCGCAGAAGGAATGTCTGCCCTTGCTGAGCGCGCTGTGCGACGCCGGCTACGAGGTTTCGCTGGAAACCTCGGGCGCTCTCGACATCGCCGGGGTCGACCCGCGCGTGGCGCGGGTCATGGACCTCAAGGCGCCCGATTCCGGCGAGTGCGCCAGGAACCGCTGGGAGAACCTGGCCCTGCTCACCGCGCGCGACGAGATCAAGATCGTCGTCGCCTCGCGTGCCGACTACGAGTGGGCGCGCGAAGCGATCCACGAGCGCCGGCTGGACGCCCGGTGCGCGGTCCTGCTGTCGCCGGCGCAGGGATTGGTCGACCCGGCGGCGCTCGCCGACTGGATCCTCGAGGACGGTCTCAACGTCCGCTTTCAGTTGCAGCTGCACAAGTTGCTGTGGGGCGGGGCGCAGGGCAAATGAACTCCCGGGTCGTCAACCGCAAGGTCGTTGGCGGCAGGATGGCGGGGGCAGCGATTGACGCCGGCCGCACGAATCCCGGAAACTTGTCGCACGTTCGCCCTTCCCGCCCGCGCTCAACCGAGGTCAACCGATGAAACGTCCGCGCAAGAACCTGCCGTCCCGGGTACTCCCGCTGCTCCTCGCCGCCGCCGCGATCGCCGGCTGCGCGACGACCGAGATGACCGCGCAGTGGAAGGATCCGGCCTACCGCGGCGCGCTCACGGGGAGCCGGGTGCTCGTTCTCTGCCAGGCGCGCGACGACACGCTGCGGCGCGTCTGCGAGGATCAATGGGCGACGCGGCTCGCCGGGCACGGGGTCGACGGCATCCGCAGCTATTCGCTTCCCGGGTTTCCGCCGGGCGGCGCGGCCGATCCCGAAGAGATGGCGAGGGCCGGCCGCGACCATGGCGTGACGGCAGTCGCCAGCACCGAGCTGACGCTCAGCGACTTCGCCGTGGTCAATCCGGGGCCACAGCTGGGTTTCGGCCTGGGTGGCGGCAGCGGCGGCGGCTATCGCGGGGGTGGCTTCGGTGTCGGCGGGATCGGGCTGTCGTTCCCCGTCGGCGGGGCGACGGCGACGCGCAGCCTCGCTTCCAGCACCTCGCTGGTCGATCCGGCAAGCGGCACGGTCATCTGGTCGGGCAGCGCGACGACGTCGGCGGGCGGCGACATGACTTCGCAGGCGGACGCGCTCACCCAGGTCACCATCGAGGCGCTGCGTAAGGCGGGGCTGATCCGCTGAGGCGCGCCGCCGACGCAACCCCGGCCATTCAGATGCCGAGAAAGCGGTGCCAGATGCCGTGATCGGCGTCGAGTTCGGCCGACGTTCCCTGCCAGACGACCCGGCCGCGTTCGATCAAGGTGTGCTGATCGGCGAGTTCGATCAGCTTTTCCACATACTTGTCGACGACGAGGATGCTCTGCCCGCCGCCACGCAGGCGCGCCAGACAGGTCCAGATTTCCTCGCGCACCAGCGGCGCCAGGCCCTCGGTCGCTTCGTCGAGGATCAGCAGGCGCGGGTTGGTGACGAGGGCGCGACCGATCGCCAGCATCTGCTGCTCGCCGCCGGAAAGCTGGTTGCCGAGGTGTCGCGCCCGCTCCCTGAGGCGTGGAAACAGGCCGTAGACCCGCGCCGGCGTCCACGGCTCGCGCAGCTCGCGGCGATTGGCGAAAAAGGCCAGCAGATGCTCGTCGACCGTCAGATTCGGGAAACATTGCCGGCCTTCCGGGACCAGCGCGATGCCGGCGCGGCCGATGCAGTCGGCGCGCCAGCCGTCGATGCGCTCGCCGGCGAAGCGGATCGTCCCGCCCTTGACCGGCTGCAGGCCGCAGATCGCGCGCAGCGCGGTCGTCTTGCCCATGCCGTTGCGGCCAAGCAGGGTTGCCGCAGCGCCCTCAGCCAGCGCCAGATCGAGCCCGAACAGGACTTGGCTCGGGCCATAGGCGACTTGCAGTCCGCCGACCTCGAGCAGGGCGCTCACAGGTGGTCCCCGAGGTACGCCCGGCGCACCTCCGGATCGGCGCGCACGACTGCTGGCGCCCCGGTGGCGATCAGGCGACCGTCGACCAGCACCGAAATGCGGTCAGCCAGCCGGAACACCGCGTCCATGTCGTGTTCGACAAGCAGGATGGTCACGTGGCGGGCGAGGTGGTCGATCAGTTCGACCATGCGCGCCGACTCTTCCTGGCCGGTACCGGCCATCGGCTCGTCGAGCAACAGCAGCCGCGGCTTCGTCGCCAGCGCCATCGCCAGTTCCAGCGCGCGCTGCTCGCCATGGGCAAGATTGCCGGCCAGCGCGTCGCCGCGCCCCCCCAGGCCGACCTGGTCGAGATAACCGCGCGCCTCGTCGAACAGCCAGCGTTCGCCGCGCACCGGCTGCCAGAAACGGAAGCTGCCACCGGCGTCCGGCCGCCCCTGAACGGCCAGCGCCACGTTGTCGAGGGCGGAGAGGCCGCGGAAGACGTTGCTGATCTGGTACGAGCGCGCCATCCCCGCGGCAACGCGTTCGTGCATCGCCAGCCGGGTGACGTCACGGCCGGCGAAATGCACCCTGCCGCTGTCCGGCCGCAGCGCGCCGCAGACGTGGTGAATGAAGGTCGTCTTGCCGGCGCCGTTGGGACCGATCAGGCCATGGACCTCGCCGGAGTCGATGCTGAAATTGACCCCTTTCAGCGCGTCGACCGCGGCAAAGCGGCGCGACAGGCCACGCACCTCGAGCAAGGCTTCAGCCATCGCCCTTCCCGAACAGCGCGGCGACTCCCCTGGGAGCGAACAGGACGATGCCGATCAGCAGCAGCCCGAGGCCGATGTGCCAGTGCAGGGTGAATCCAGCCAGCGCCTCTTCGAGACAGAGCAGCACCAGCGCCCCGATCAGGCCACCGTAGAGATAGCCGACGCCGCCGATGATGACCATGACCAGCAACGTTCCCGACTGCGTCCACTGGAGCAGGTTGGGGCTGGCCAGCCCGGTCAGGTTGGCCAGCAACGCGCCGGCGAGTCCGGCCAGGGCGCCGCCCAGCGCGAAGCAGACGAGGCGGTAGCGGAACACCGGATAGCCGAGCGCTTCCATGCGCGTCTCGTTTTCGCGGATGGCCTGGATCGTGCGGCCGAAGCGGGCGTCGGCCAGGCGCCCGAGAAGGAACATGACCAGTGCGAGACAGCCGAGCGCCATGTAGAAGAGGGCGCCATCGCCGTTCAGGCCGAGGCCGCCGAGCGTCATCCGGCCGGTCAGCGGCAATCCGTCGTCGCCGCCCAGAACACGCGCCGAGACGAACAGGTAGTAGGTCATCTGGGCGAAGGCCAGCGTGATCATGATGAAATAGACGCCGCGCGTGCGCAGGCTGATGGCGCCGACGACAAGCGCCAGCAGTCCGGCGACGATCATCGCCAGCGGAAAGGCGAGGAGGGCGTCGCGCAAGCCGTTGTCCATGCAGATCGCCGCGACATAGGCGCCGGCGCCGAAGAACGCCGCATGGCCGAGCGAAAACATGCCGCCGAAGCCGAGCACGAGGTTGAGGCTGCTGGCGGCCAGCGCGAAGATCAGGACACGTGTGGCGAAGCCGATGTAGAACGCCTGGCCCCAGGCTTCAAGCACGGGCGGCAGGAAAAGCAGCGCCAGCAGCAGCACGATGACGAGCGGCTTCTGGTAGCGGGCCGGGCGATAGAAAGCCATCAGGCGCGCGCCGGAAACAGGCCCTGCGGCCGGAAGAAGAGGATCGCCGCCATCAGCAGGTAGATCAGGATCGAAGCCAGCGCCGGGCCGAGCGTCGCCGCCGCGTCGGCCGGCAACGCGGCGCGCAGCAGCGCCGGCAGAAGCGCTCGCCCCAGCGTGTCGACCGTGCCGACGATCAGGCTGCCGACCAGCGCGCCGCGGATCGAGCCGATGCCGCCGATGATGATGACGACGAAGGCGAGGATCAGGACGCTCTCGCCCATGCCGATCTGGACCGCCAGCAA
>JAFLDQ010000094.1 GCA_017302355.1 Dechloromonas sp. | reverse complement strand
GCAGCAGGTCCTTGTGGTAGATGGTCTTTTCGCGCGTCATGTCGCGCACCTCGACCAGTTCGGAAACCGGCACCAGATGCCCGTCGCGCGAGCGCACGCGCAGTTTGAGCAGGGCGTCGAGGTTCGACTGCTTTTCGGCGGGCAGGGTCACGCGCACCGGGATCTCGAACTTGGATTCGGTGTTGCGCGCCGGCGTCACGTCCTGCCCCGCCAGCCCCATGCCGACCACCTCGACGATGTCGCTCTGCGCCACGCCGAGCAGCGCGGCCTTGCTCTGCAGGACGTGCAGCACGAACTTCCGGGAATCGGCATCGATATAGTCGTCGACCGCAACTAGGTCCGGCGTCTGCGCGAAGGCCGCCCGCACCTGCTTGCCGACCGTCATCTGGCCGGCCATGTCCGGCCCGTAGATTTCGGCGACGATGGGCGACAGCACCGGCGGTCCGGGCGGCACCTCGACGACCTTGGCGACGCCGCCATTCTTCCTGCCGATGGCCTCGATGCGCTCGCGCAACGACACGGCGATCTCGTGGCTCTGGCGCGACCGATGGTGCTTGTCGGCGAGGTTGACCTGGATGTCGCCCTTCTCCGGCGCGGCACGCAGGTAGTACTGGCGGACCAGGCCGTTGAAGTTGATCGGGCTGGCGGCGCCGGCGTAGGCCTGGTAGTCGACGACGTCGGCTTCCTGCGCCAGCAGGGCGCCGACCTCGTGCAGCACGCGCGCCGTCTCCTCGACCGGCGTGCCGACCGGCATGTCGAGGACGACCTGGAATTCGCTCTTGTTGTCGAAGGGCAGCATCTTCAGGACGACGAGCTGGAAGTAGGCCAGCGACACCGAGCCGAGGATCATCAGCACGACGGCGACCGCCAGCTTGATGCGCGCCGCGCCGCCCTTGTGTGGGTCGAGGAAGGGCGTCAGCAGCTTGCGGAAGGTGGCGTCGAGTCTGGCGTCGAGCTTCGACGTATGCGCTCCCCTCCCCTTCAAGGGGAGGGCTGGGGTGGGGATGGGTTCGCCAGCGGACTGCTCATCGCCCGACCCCATCCCCTTCCCGGCCTCCCCCTTGAAGGGCGAGGAGTGGGGGGGCATCAGCTTGAGCGCCAGCCAGGGCGTGACGACGAAGGCGACGGCCAGCGAGATGGCCATACCCATCGACGAGTTGATCGGGATCGGGCTCATGTACGGGCCCATCAGGCCGGTCACGAAGGCCATCGGCAGCAGCGCGGCGATGACGGTCAGGGTCGCCAGGATGGTCGGCCCGCCGACCTCGTCGACCGCCGGCGGGATGATCTCGCGCAGCGGCTTGCCAGGGTGCAGGCCCTGCCAGCGGTGGATGTTCTCGACGACGACGATGGCGTCGTCGACCAGGATGCCGATCGAGAAGATCAGCGCGAACAGCGACACGCGGTTGAGCGTGAAGCCCCACGCCCACGAGGCGAACAGCGTGGCGGCCAGGGTCAGCGTGACGGCGACGCCGACGATGAAGGCTTCGCGCCGGCCCAGCGCGAAGAAGACGAGGGCGATGACGAAGGCGGTGGCGAAGATCAGCTTGCCGATCAGCTGCTGCGCCTTCTCGGTGGCGGTTGCGCCGTAATTGCGGGTGACGGTGACTTCGACGCCTTCCGGGATCACCGTGTTTTTGAGCGCATTTATCCGGTCGACCGCAGCCGACGCCACGTCGGCGGCATTGACGCCGGGTTGCTTGGAGATCTGGATGGTGACCGCCGGAAATTCGCCCTCCCGGTTGCCGAACCAGGCGTAGCGCTTCGGCTGGTCGGGGCCGTCGTCGACCGTCGCGACGTCGCTCATGAACACCGGTTTCCCCTCGCGCACGGCGACCACCAGCTGCTTCACGTCGGCGGCGGATTCGAGGTAGGCGCCGGTCTGCACCAGCACCTCGCGGTTGCCGGCGGTCAGGTTGCCGGAAGGCTGCAGGGCGTTCGACACCTTGAGCGCGCCGGCGATTTCCTGCGGCGTGACGCCATAGGCGTTCATCCACTCGGCGTCCATCAGCACGCGGATGGCGTGGTCGGGGCCACCGAGGGTGGATACGTCGCGCGTGCCCTTGATGCGCTTCAACTCGATCTCGACGGCACGCGCCACCTGCTGCAGCTCGTAGGCCGAGCGTTCTGGATCTTTCGTCCAGAAGGTGAGGCCGAGGATGGGCACGTCGTCGATGCCGCGCGGCTTGATCACCGGCTCCTGCACGCCGAGGTTGGGCGGCAGCCAGTCGCGGTGCGAATGGACGGTGTCGTAGAGACGCAGCACGGCGTCGTTGTACTTGACGCCGACATCGAACTGCACGGTGATCACCGCCATGCCGGGGCGCGACACGGAATAGACGTGCTCGACCCCGTGCATGCGCGACAGCACCTGCTCGGCCGGGCGCGCGACGAGGTTCTCGACGTCCTTGGCCGAGGCGCCGGGGAAGGCGACCAGCACGTCGGCCATGGTCACGTCGATCTGCGGCTCCTCCTCGCGCGGCGTGACGAGGACGGCGAAGACGCCGAGCAGGAAGGCGACGAGCGCCAGCAACGGCGTCATCCGCGATTCCTGGAAGGCGGCGGCGATGCGCCCGGAGATGCCGAGTGAGCCCTGATTGGCGCTCATCGCCTACTTGCCAGACTTGAGCTGGATCGCCGCCCGGACCGGATCGGTCACCACCTTGTCGCCGGCGGCCAGCCCGGCCAGGACTTCGATCTCGCCGGCGCCGACGGCATCGCCCAGGCGCAGCTGACGGAGGTTCGGGCGATTGTCGGCGCCCAGCACATAGATGGCGGCGACCTCGCCCCGGCGCACCACGGCGGCGGCCGGCACGGTCAGCTTCTCGGCCTGGCCGACGACGAAATGGACGCGCGCGAACATGCCCGGCGTCGCTTCCGGCAGCGGCGGCAGGCTGACGCGCGCCTGCGAAACGTGGGTCGCGGCATCGGCGGTCGGCAGCAGCTTGACGGCGGTCGCATCGACCCATTTGTCGAGTTCGGGGAATTCGACGCGCGCCGTTTTGACGCCGCGCATGTCGTTCAGCCGGTATTGCGGGATGCTGGCGGTGACGCGCAGGCCGCCCGGTTCGTAGAGGGTGAACAGCGGCTTGCCGGGCGTCGCCATGTCGCCGAGTTCGGCGTGGCGGCGGGCGACGACGCCGGTCAGCGGCGCGACGATGGTGGCATGGCTCTCGCCGGCGGCGGCGGCGGCGCGGCTGGCGCTGGCCGCGTCGTAATCGGCACGGGCCTTGTCGAGCGCGGCGGCGCTCATGAACTTCTGGGCGACCAGGCTTTTGGTGCGCTCGTAGTTGAGCCTGGCGTTGGCGTACTGGGCGTTGGCGGCGCGCGCCGCTTCCTCGGCCTCGCGCGCGTCGATGCGCATCAGCACTTCACCTTTTTTGACATTCTGGCCGGCATCGGCCTTGACCTCGATGACGCGGCCGGCGATTTGCGCGCCAACCGTCGTCTGCTGCACGGCCTCGACCAGCGCTTCGGCCGGGAAGCTCAGGTCGACGCGGTGCGGCTTGACGGCGACGCTCGGCAACTCCTGTGCGAAGGCGGTGGGCGCCGAAGTCGCCGCGGTCACGGTCAACGCGGAGAAAAGGGCGAAAATCAGGGTCGTTTTCATCAACATTAGTATAAGCTAATGCTTAGCCGCTGCGCAAGCGCGATGCTGCCGGGGTTTCTTCCCGGGCGCCGGATCGGCGGTTTCCGCTGCGCCAATGGAACGTTGGCGAGGCCCGCCGGTCGAAAGCTCCGCAATAGGAGCCCGTCATGACCACCCTCGCCACTGAAACCGTCCTTTCCGTCCATCACTGGAACGACACGCTGTTCTCGTTCCGCACCACGCGCGACAAGGGCCTCCGCTTTGCCAACGGCCAGTTCCTGATGCTCGGGCTCGAGGTCAACGGCCGCCCGCTGACCCGCGCCTACAGCATCGCCAGCGCCAACCACGAGGAACACCTGGAGTTCTTCAGCATCAAGGTGCCGAACGGCCCGTTGACCTCGCGCCTGCAGAAGGTGAAGCCGGGCGACCCGATCCTGGTCAGCAGGAAGCCGACGGGAACGCTGGTCCTCCACGACCTCAAGCCGGGCAAGCGGCTGTTCATGTTCGCCACCGGCACTGGCCTGGCGCCGTTCATGAGCCTCATCCACGATCCGGAAACCTACGAGCGTTTCGCGAAGGTGATCCTCATCCACGGCGTGCGCTGGACCAGCGAACTCGCCTACCGCGACTACATCGAGTACGAACTGACCGACCACGAGTTCTTCGGCGAATGGGTGCGCGAGAAACTGGTCTATTACCCGACGGTGACCCGCGAGCCTTTCGAGAACGAAGGCCGCCTGACCGACCTGCTCGAATCCGGCAAGCTGTTCGCCGACATCGGCGAGCCGCCGCTCGACGCGGCGACCGACCGCGCGATGATCTGCGGCGGCCCGGCCATGCTGGCCGACACCGCCGAACTGCTCGACGCGCGCGGCTTCAAGGTGGCCCGCCATTACACCGGCGAACTGGGCGACTACGTGATCGAGCGCGCCTTCGTCGAGAAGTGAGCGGGAGTCAACGCGGCTGCCAGACGTTGCGGCAGCGCGTCTCGTG
The DNA here is from genome assembly GCA_017302355.1 of Dechloromonas sp. The sequence goes on along the minus strand of JAFLDQ010000094.1, from coordinate 8,376 downwards.
GATCCACCACGAGCCGATGGCGCCCATCAGCGCGCACAGCGCGACGACCAGCACGCCGTTGCGCCAGGTTTCGGGGTCGTAGAAGCGGCTGCCGTTGAGCATCGCGCCCTTCCAGCCGAGGTCCATCACCCAGCCGACCAGCGGCTGCAGCAGCGCCCCGGCGAGGAAGCCGCCGATGTTGGCGATGCTGGTCGACATGCCGGACAGCAGCGGCGGATTGACCTCCTTCGAGCACGCCCAGGTGAGGCTGAAGCCGGCGGTGACCAGTCCCATGACGGCGAACAGCGCATACGAAAGCGCCGGCGGCATCGTCGCCCCGGACAGCCAGATCAGCCAGATCGCCGCATACAGGTGCGAGGTGGCGATGACGACCGGCTTGCGCCGGCCGATGCGGTCGGACAGCGTGCCGATGAAGAAGCAGCCGGCGGCGAAGCCGCCGAACCACAGCGAGAGATGCGCCGACGCGGCCGGGCGGGCCATGCCGTGCACCTGCACCAGATAAGGGGTCGCCCACAGCCCGCCGAAGGTGAAGAAGGCGCCGGCCATGCCCGTATTGACGACGATCGCCGGCCACGTCGCGCGATTCTTCAGCACGGCCAGCAGGCCGCCAAGGACGACGGTGCGGTCGAAGCGTGGCGTGGCCGCGGCGCCGCCGGCATCCGGGCGGTCGCGCACGATGAGCCAGCAGGCCGCCGCCAGCACCAGCGAAACGGCGCCGATGCCGATGAAGACCCCGCGCCAGCCGGTCGCCTGGGCCAGCCCGGAGAGCGGCGCGCCGGCCAGCACCGACCCCATGTTGCCGACCAGCATGCAGATGCCGACCATCGTCGCGAAGCGGCTCTCCTCGAACCAGACGGCGATCAGCTTGAGCATGGCGATGAAGGTCACCGAAACGCCGAGGCCGATCAGCGTGCGCCCGGCCAGCGCCCAGTCGAGCGACGGGGCGAAACCGAACAGGAAACTGCCCAGGCCGCCGATGACGCCGCCGAGCGCGAGGATGCGGCGCGGCCCGAGCGTGTCGGCGAGGATCCCGGTGGGGATCTGCATCAGCGTGTAGACGTAGAAATAGGTCGCCGCCAGCGCGCCGAGCGACGCCGCCGAGGTCGAGAAGGACACCGCCAGATCCTGGGCGATGCCGGCCGGCGCGAAGCGCTGGAAGAAGGAAAGCACGTACGCCAGGGCGACGATGCCCAGCGCCAGCCAGCGCCGGCGCTTCTGTTCGGCGGTCAGGTCGAGCATCGGTTCAGGCCTTCTGGCGGCGCAGCAGCATGGTCAGGATGGGCGGCGTCAGCAGCGTGGTCAGGATGACCATGATGACGATGACCGAGAACATCGCCTCGCTCATGACGCCGAGCTGCTTGCCGACCATCGCGAAGATCAGGCCGACCTCGCCGCGCGGCACCATGCCCCAGCCGACCAGCCACGGATTCCTGCCCTTGCCGCTGGCAAAACCGGCGACCAGCTTGCCGACCACCGCGGCGACCGTGATGCCGAGCGCGATCATGACGACCTTGGGATCGGCCAGCGCGGTCAGGTCCACCTGCATGCCGGTCAGCACGAAAAATACCGGGACGAAGAAATAGCCGATCGGCTCGATCATCTGCTCATGCTGGTGACTGGTGTGGCGCGCCAGCACGGCGCGGATTTTCTGCATTTTTTCGGCGTCGACCGCAGCCGGCAGCAGCGGCTCGATCTCCTGCACCACTTTCGGCGTCTCGAATTCCTTGAGGAAGACCGGCTCGAACAGCAGGCCGGCGGCGAAGGCGCCGATGATCGGCGCCAGTCCGACCGCATGCGCCAGCCAGGCCATGAACAAGCCGGCGACGAGGACCAGCGAAAAAAGCATCGAGTGACTGCTGTCGAGGCGCGAGGCCCAGCCCAGAAGACGTGGCGCGATGGCGCGGCCGATGGCGATCGAGCCGCCGAGGAAGAGCACGGCCTTGGCGATGATCCACGCCACCTGGCCGAGGCTGACGCTGCCGGCCTGCACCAGGCTGGAGACGACGGCGAGGATGACCAGCCCGAGGACGTCGTCGATGACGGCGGCGCCGAGAACGATCTGCGCCTCGGGCATCTTGAGCTTGCCGAGGTCGCGGAAGACGCGGCCGGTGATCCCGACCGAGGTCGCCGCCAGCGTTGCGCCGAGGAACAGGTAGGCCTTGAATTCCATGCCTTCGAGCAGCAGCGGCCCGGCGACGAAGGCGCCGAGCGCGAACGGGACGGCGATGCCGACCACACCGACCAGCGACGCGCGGACGCCGACGCTGACCAGATCGCCGAGCCGCGTTTCGAGGCCGATCTGCAGCAGCAGGATGACCACGCCCAGCTCGGCCATGAACATGATGATCGGGTCACGGGCGATGGTGTCGAAATAGTGGAAGCCGATCAGTCCGAGATTGCCGAGGACGACGCCGAGCAGCAGTTCGCCGAGCACGGCGGGAAAGCCGACGCGCTGCGCCAGCGGCGCGAAGAGGCGGGCGGCGAGGATGATGAGGGCCAGCCACAGGAGATTCTCGCCGACAACGCCGGAGCCGGCGGCGAAGGCCGGCCAGGCGGCGGCGAGCAGCGCGAGCGGGAGGAGCCGGCGGAGCGTGGCGGTCATCGGAAATTCGGCACTCAGTGGGCGGCGCTGCCGGCCGGCGCCATGCGCGCGGCGTCCGGCGCGTCCGCCGGTGTGCTGCGTGACGGTGCTTCCGGATGCCAGCCAAGCACCGCGGCCATGACGGCGAAACCGACGACGTAGGCCAGCGCGACGTGCCAGCCGTGGCGCAGCCACTGCCCGACCGACTTGGCTTCCGGGTACATGTTGGAGAGCGCGACGCCGGCCGACGAGCCGAACCAGATCATCGAACCGCCGAAGCCGACCGCATAGGCGAGGAAGCCCCAGTCGTAGCCGCCCTGCTTGATCGCCAGCGCCGTCAGCGGGATGTTGTCGAAGACGGCCGAGACGAAGCCGAGGCCGAGGGCGGTGATGAGCGAGGCCGGCGGCAGTTCCTCGACCGGCATCATCGACGCGCACATCACCAGCGAGAGCAGGAAGACGGTGCCCTTCGCGGTTTCCGGCAGGACTTCCCAGTCCGGCCGGCGCAGCGCGACCGAAATGATGATGGCAACCCAGACAGCGACGCCGATGAACGGGAAATGGTCGGCGAGTTCATTGAACCTGATATTGACGACGACGTTGGTGGCAATGGCGAAGATCAGGATCAGCCCGACGATGCCGACCCGCGTCCAGTCGACCCGCGTGTGTTCGTGGGCGTTCTTGATGATCGGCGAATAGGCATGTTGCTGCCTGGCGGCGACGAAGCCGGTGATGCAGACGGCGACGGCGGCGGCGACGTAGGCGTCGAACACCTGCAGCGGCGAGACGCCGGCGATCCACATCATCGTCGTCGTCGTGTCGCCGACGACCGAACCGGCGCCGCCGGCGTTGGAAGCGGCGACGATCGCGGCCAGGTAGCCGATATGCACCTTCGCCCTGAACAGCTGGTGGGCCATCGCGCCGCCGATCAGCGCCGCGGCGATGTTGTCGAGGAAGCTGGAGAGCACGAAGACCATCAGCAGCAGCACGAAGCCGCCCTTCCAGTCGTCCGGCAGGTATTTCGGCAGCACGACCGGCACATGGCTCTTCTCGAAATGCCGCGACAGCAGGGCAAAGCCCATCAGCAGGCAGAACAGGTTGGCCAGCGTCACCCATTCGTGGCCGACATGGCCGACGAAGCCGGCGAGCCCGACGCCGGTCTTGAAGCCGGTGAAGACGATCTTGTACAGCGCGATGACGGTCACCCCGGTCAGCGCGACGTAGAGCGTCGCGTTGTGGAACAGCGCGACGCCGAGCAGGGTCAGCGCGAAGAGGATGAAATCGACGGGGATGCCGGCGACGGCGGGTCCGCTGGCGGCGCATGCCGGCAGCGCGAAGAGCGCCAGGAAGAGGCAGAAGATCCTGCGGAAGGTGGGCATGCGGTGGTTCCCGATGGTTGAATTGCCGGCCGATTCTAGCATCCGGCCCGGAAGCGGCGTGCGGAGACTGCCCGGGCCGTCAGGCGCGCATGTCGATCAGCAGCGTTTCGAGTTCCCGCCTTCCTTCCGGCGTGGCCATCGCGATCAGCGTGAAGCCGGGCTTGAGCACGTAATCGGCCTCCGGGTTGAACCGCCAGTTGCCGTTGCGCTCGCGGGCGGCGAGCAGGATGTAGTTGTCGCCATGCGTTCGCAGCGCGCCCATCGGCTTCGGAATGAAGCCGCCGGGTATCGGCACTTCCTCGACCCGCAGGTCGGAGTCCGCCTTGCGCATTTCCTCGAGGAAGGAAGCGACGTGCGGCCGGATCATCGCCGAGGCGATGCGCATGCCGCCGGTGAAGTCCGGCGAGATGACGGCGTCGGCGCCGGCCTTGCGCATCTTCTCCTCGTTGCGCGGCTCCTGGCAGCGGGCGACGACGCGCAGCGTCGGCTTCATCTGCTTGGCGGTGATGACGATCATCAGGTTGCGCGAGTCGTCGCCGGTGACGGCGAACAGTCCCTTGGCATCCTCGAGATCGGCGAGCTGCAGGACATCGTCGTCGCTCGCGTCGCCATTCAGGTAGAGAAATCCGGGGGTCTTCTCCTTGTGTTCCTCGAGGCGGGTGAGTTCCTCGTCGATGGCTACATAGCGGCGCTTGGTGGCCTCCAGTTCGCGTCCGATGTTGCGGCCGACGCGACCGAAGCCGCACAGGACGTAATGGCCCTTGAGTTTTCTGACTGCCTTTTCCATGCGTCTTCTCCGCAGGGTTCCGTTGAGATCCGTTTCAAGCAGGCCAACCGTGACGATCGAGAACAGCATCGACAGGTTGCCGGCGCCGAGGATGCCGATGGCGACGGTCAGGACGCGCGCCGGCTCGTTGCTGGTCATGTCGATGACTTCCGCGAAGCCGATGGTGGCGACGGTGATGAAGGTCATGTAGAAGCAGATGAACCAGGAATAATGGCCATCGGTCAGCACCATGTAGCCGATGGTGCCGAGAATGTGAACGACTGCCAGTCCGCCCAGCGCGATATAGAGCAGGCGGATGATGTAGCCGGTATGCGAGGGATTCACTGCCGCGCCGGCTGGGCGGCGGAATCGTCGATCGGCCGCGACTGGGTCATGAAGACGACCGCCTTGCCGCCGTCCATGTTGACGTGCAGGGCTTCGACCATCGGCGGATTGACCGGCGCGCTGGCATCCCACTTGATGACGAAGTTGGCGCCGGAGCCGCCCGAGAAGTCGTTGCGCTCGATGAACAGCTCGAGCGTTCCCAGCGGGGGGATGGTCAGCGGGTTGGGCACGCGCTCGCCGAGGAGCTTGCCGTTGGTGTCGTAATAGCGCGCCGAGACCACCCGCAGCGGACGCCGTGGATCGGTGCTGCGAATGCTGACCAGCGCCGAGAGCATGACCTGCGACGGAGCGCCGCTCCGGCCCAGGTTGCCGAAGGTCACGTGCGAGTAGATCGGCTGGTAGAGCGTCTGCCCGCTGCTCAGCGCGGGCGCTTCCTGGGCGCTGGCCGCGGTCGACGCCAAGAACAGGCCAAATGTCACGGCCCACATGACTCCGCGCGCTTGCGATCTTTTCATCGTCTCCTCCCTTGTGCTTGCGATTCCGTCCAGTCTACCGGCAACATGGGGCTTGCGTGCAAGCCCTTTTCGACGAAAACCCTGACCGGCCCGCTTTCGCCGCCCGCGGAATTTCTACTGTTGGCCGTAACCGCGGAATTGCTCGAGCACCGCGCGCATTTCCCCCGCCGTCAGCAGCACCGGCTGGCCGAGCTGGCAGGCGCGCCAGTACTGTTCGCACAGATCCTCCAGTTCGACGGCCAGCGCCAGCGCCTCGGTGAGGTCGCGGCCGGCGACGAGCAGGCCGTGGTTGGCGAGCAGGCAGCCCGTGCGCCCGGCCATCGCCTGCATTGCCGCGGTCGACAGCCCGGCGGAGCCGAAAATCGCGTACTCGGCGCAGCGGACGGTGTCGCCGCCGAAGCGTGCGATCATGTAGTGGAAGGGCGGAATGTCGCGGCGCAGGCAGGCGAGGCTGACGGCGAAGGGCGAATGCGCGTGCAGCACGGCGCCGACCTCCGGGCGCGTGGCGTAGAGGTCGCGGTGCAGGCGCCACTCCGACGACGGCTTGCGCCGGCCGGCGTGCGAGCCGTCGGGCGTCATGCGCGGAATGTCGTCGGGAGCGAGCGTGTCGTAGGGCAGGCCGCTCGGCGTGATCAGGAAGCCATCGCCGTCGCGCACGCTGACGTTGCCCGCGGCGCCCTTGTTCAGCCCGGCCGGCCGCATGGCGCGGGCGGTGGCGATGAGGCCGGCGCGCGGGTCGGTCACGGCTCAGGCGTGGATCCTGTCCAGGGTCAGCGTCAGGCCGACGCTGGCGAAATCGACCGTTTCGTCGTCGGTGAAGGCGTGATAGGTCCAGCCGATGTCTCCCTGGTGGCGGTAGATTTCGACGCTGCGTTCGTCCTGCGCGACGATGGCGTATTCCTGCACCGAAGGAATGCGGCGGTAGGCGGCCAGCTTTTCCCGGCGGTCGATGGCTTCGGTCGACGGCGAGAGCACCTCGATGATCAGCGTCGGGTCGGCGATGACGCGGGTATCGCCGGCCAGCGGGCGCTCCTGGCAGCGGACGACGATGTCCGGGTAATAGAAAGCGTTGGCGGCGGCGGCATGAACCTTGAGGTCGGCCATGAAGGTTTCGCAGGGGCGGCCGTCGAGGTGCTGTTTCAGGGCCACGGCCAGGTTGAGGGAAATCCGGTTATGCCGAACCGTCGTGCCGGACATGGCGTAAATCTCGCCATCGACGTACTCGCTTTTCTCCAAGGCGTTTTCTTCCAGCGCGAGATAGGCTTCGGGGCTCAGCAGGTGGGGTTTGCGGACGGTATTGGACATGATGACCTCGGGGCAGGCTTCGATTCGGCGATTGTCTCACTTTTGCCCGGCTTCCTCCGGGTAAAGGGCGAGCAGGCCCTCGCGGCTGGCGGCACAGGCGCCGCGCTCGCTGATGACGGCCTTGACCAGCCAGCCGGGGGTGACGTCGAAGGCCGGGTTGGCGACATCCTCGCCGGCCGGCAGCTGGCGCAGCGCCGACGCCTGGCCGTGGTGGTCGATTCCATGCAGGAAGCGCAACTCGTCGCCGTCGCGTTCCTCGATGGGGATGTGCGCGCCGTCCGCGCAGGCGAAATCGATGGTCGAGCGCGGCGCGGCGACGTAGAAGGGCACGCCGTTGTCGGCGGCGGCCAGCGCCTTCAGATAGGTGCCGGCCTTGTTGGCGACATCGCCGTTGGCGGCGATGCGGTCGGCGCCGACGATCAACGCGTCGACCTTGCCGTCGCGCAGCAGCAGGCCGGCGGCGTTGTCGGCGATGAGCGTGTGCGGCACGCCGTGCTGGTCGAGTTCCCAGGCGGTGAGCAGACCCTGGTTGCGCGGGCGCGTTTCGGACACCCAGACATGCACCGGGATGCCGGCGTCGTGCGCGGCATAGACCGGCGCCAGCGCGGTGCCGCGGTCGACGGTGGCCAGCCAGCCGGCGTTGCAGTGGGTCATCACGTTGAGCACGTCACCGCGCGGGACGACCTGCGCACGCCACAGCGCGAGGCCGTGCTCGCCGATCGCCGTGTTCTGCGCGACGTCCTCGTCGGCGATGGCTTGCGCTTCCTGCCAGGCGGCCCGGTGTCGGGCTGCCGGCGCCAGGGGCTGCAGGATGCTTTCCATGCGCGCCAGCGCCCAGTGCAGATTGACGGCGGTCGGGCGGGTCGACCGCAACAGGGCCGCCGCCTCACCTAGGCGCGTGTCGGAAGCCTCGAATTCCAGCGCGATTGCCAGCCCGTAGGCGGCAGTGGCGCCGATCAGTGGCGCGCCGCGCACCTGCATGGCCCGAATGGCATGCGCCGCTTCTTCCAGCGTGGCGACGCGCAGCCAGTGCAGCGCATGCGGCAGGCGAGTCTGGTCGATGATGTCGATCGCGCCCTGTTCCGGGCGGGCGCGCAGCGTGCGGGTGGGGATGCCGTCGATGTTCATGGATTGGCAAGCGGCGTCGTATGGGTGCGCAGCCAGCCGGTGAATTCGGCTTCGCCGAGTTCGCCGGCGGCAAGGGCGAGCATGGTGGCGACGCAGTGCGCATCGTCGGCGGTCAGGCTGGCGCCATTGAGCAGCAAAAACAGCTCGGTGCAGACGAAGGCGGCCCGCTTGTTCCCGTCGATGAACGGATGGTTGCGGGCGATGCCGTAACCGTAGGCTGCGGCGAGGGCCGCGACATCGGGTTCGCCGTAGGCCGCCAGATTGAGCGGGCGGGCCAGCGCCGAGGCCAGCAAACCCGCGTCGCGCACGCCGGCCGAGCCGCCGTGCTCGGCAAGCTGGGCTTCGTGAACAGCCCAG
>JAFLDQ010000093.1 GCA_017302355.1 Dechloromonas sp. | reverse complement strand
CTACGTGCTCGACCAGAGCCGCATCAAGGACCTGCGCACCAACCACGAAACCGGCAACACGCAGGGCGTGCTCGACGGCGATCTCGACCCCTTCATCGAAGCCAGCCTGAAACAGGGCGTGTAAATGACAAACGCGGGCGAACGGCCCGATCTCGCCGAATTTTTCGCCCGTGGCGTCGAACCGGCCGACATCGCGCCGCTCTATCCGCTGCTCGGCGCACGCGGGCTGATCGCCGCCTGCATCGCCGTCTTTCGCGGCGGCGAGGCCGAAGTCATGGTGCGCCTGCTGGTCCTGCGCGAAATCGGCGCCCGTGCCGACCACCCGAGCTGGTCGCCGCGCGAACTGGAAATGCACTTCGCTTTCATCGACCCGGTCAAGCTGGAAACCGTATTGAAGCGCCTGCGCGAGCATGAACTCCTGGTCTGGGACAGCGAAAGACGCACCTACCAGATTTCCCCCACCGGCCGCATGGTGCTGGCCGCGCTTTCGACGCTGCTGCAATTCGCCGCCGAGGACGACGCCGAACTGGGCTACCTGACCGCGCAGATCGCCGCCGGCGGCGCCACCGGGCGCATTTCGCCGGAAAACCTGCAACACCTGCTGGCGCGCCTGGGCGAACTGGAGGACGAGTTTTCCGGCGCGGTCGCCTCCGGTTCCGAGTTCCGCCTGCAAGCGGCGCAAAGGAAGCTCGCTTCCGTCTGGCAATGGATGGAGAAAGGCACCGGGATCATGCGCGAGCTGACCGCCGACGGCCTGCCCGACGACGCCAGCTGGCGACTGGCGCAGGAAATCGGCGCCCGGCAGAGCCGCATCATGCGCATGACCGGCGTCTTCCAGCGCGAGCTTGCGGCCATCGCCCGCCAGCGCGTGCACCTCTCGCAAGGCGGGTTGACCTCGTCCGAACTCGCTGCCTGGCTGACCACGCGCGACATCGACCAGCTTGCCGATTTTGCCGTCGGCGTCACGCATCTGGTGCCGGAAATTTCCTTCGTCCTGGCGGACGTGATGGCCGATGTCGCCGAATTCGAGCTGCTCGAACGGCAACGCCCGCAACGCCGGCGGTCGACGCTGCCGCCTGCGGTCGACGCCGAAAATACCCGCGAAATCCCGCGCGAGCCGCCGCCGGAACTGGCGGCCTTGACCCGCCTGCTGGCCGGCCTCGCCGCAGGCGACGACGGGCTGGCCGTCAGCGACGCCATCGTCGGTGACAGCTATCGCGCCGCCGCCTACCGTTTCTCGCTGCTCCCCTTCCTCGGCGACCCGGCCGGCGACCCCGAACTGGCGGCTTTCGGCGCCCTGCCGCTGCGCCTGCGCTGGGCCGGCGACGACGCGCTCGATACCCCGCGACGCAACGAAGTCGCCGCCATCAGTCGCGGCGCCATCCTGCCCCGGCAAACGCCATGAACGCCAACACGCCCGCCGAGTTCATCGCCCGCCTGCTCGCCCAGCGCTGGCTGCCCAAGAGCGACGCCGAAGTGCGCCGCCTGCTGATCGACGAAAGCTTCCGCCAGGACATCGAGCATCGCCTCGCCGCCACCGGCCTGCGCCTGCTCGACAATCCCTTTGCCGGCCATGTCGCCGCCGGCCTGGCGGCCGACAGCGAAAATGCCGTTTTCGGGCGCGGCGACGCCTGGCTGTCCAGCAATGCCGGACTGAACCGCGACGGCGTCGCCCTGCTCATCCTGCTCTGGGCGCTGATCATCCTGCCCAAGCGCGAACGCCAGCTGTCCCGCGACGCCACCACCGACGAAGGCCAGAGCGACCTCTTCGGCAACGCGCAGGCCGCCCCGCTGCGCGACGACGCCGCGCGCGGCGTGCCGGAAAACGTGCTGCTCGAAGATTACGGCAGGCTGCTCGGCGGCAAGGCGCGCCTGCAATTCCTCCTCCCCGTGCTGTCGCGCCTCGGCTTCATCGAGCGGCGCAACAAGGTGCTGCACGAGGGGCCGCTGCTCGACCTCGCCTTCGACTACGCCGAACTCGCCCCGCGCATCCTCGACGGCGCGCTGGCCGATGTGCTGGTCGCGGTCAACGGCAAAAAGGAAGCAAAAACGGCGTCGACCGCAAGCGGAGACGCCTGATGTTCCGCCTGGAAAAACTCGAAGTCGTCCATTGGGATTTCTGGCAGCGCCTGGTGCTGCCGCTCGATGCCGCCATCGTCACCATCGTCGGCCCCAACGGCTCCGGCAAGACCACGTTGCTCGACGCCCTGCGCACGCTGCTGGCGCTCGACTGCTCGAAGAAGCGCGACTACAAGCGCTACGTGCGGCGCAATGGCGAGGATTTCTGCTGGCTGCGCGGCGTCGTCGACAACCGCCGCCAGCCTTCGGGCAAGCGGCCGTTCTGGCCGCCGTTTTCCAGCGACACGGTGACGCTGGCCTGCCGCATCGAGAAAAAAGGCGGCGAGTGGACACGGCATTACCTGATCGCCGAAGGCGACACGCCGATCGAAGCGCTGCAGGGAAACGCCACCCAACTCGGCGTGCGCGAATACCAGCAGGTGCTGCATGGCGCCGGGCTGACGCCGGCCATCGGCCAGGTGCTGTCGCTGGAGCAGGGGCAGACCGACAAGCTCTGCGAACTCTCGCCCAAGGCCCTGCTCGATCTGGTATTCCAGGTCTTCGGCGACCGCGAGGTACTCGACCGCTACCAGGAGGCGCGCCAGCATCAGGAGGCGACACGCCGCGAGCTGGCTGAAGTCGAGGCCCAGCTTGAGCGCCTGCAACTCAGGATCCGGAACGCCGAGCTCGATGTCGACAACCACCGGACGTGGTGCCGGCTGAACGACGAGCGCAACCGCCTGTTCAGCGAAACCCGCCCGCGGCTGGAATATCACCTGCTCGCCGATTCCATCCTCAGGGGCCGCTCGCAAATCATCGGCATGCACCGCGAATGGCGCGCTTTGCTCGCTGAAAAATCGGCCCTGCAGGCCCGTCGACCGCAAGCGGAGGCCGATCTCGCCAGCGCCGGAACCCGGCGCGCCGCCGCGCGTGACGCCGAGCAACGCGCCATCGAAGCGCAGGCGCCGATCCACCGCGAATCCGGCAAGCTGGAGGCCCTGCTCGGCGAACGCGAACGCCTGCTGCGCCTGGCCGCGGCAGCCGGCGGCAACCCGGAAATCATCGTCCGCCAGCAGGGCGAGGCGGAAACCCGGCGCGACGCCCTGCGTCTCGAACTCGCCGGCTGGCAAAACCAGCAGCGCGAACTGGCGGCCGTCATCGCCGCCCTCGCCAGCGGTCAACGCGCCGAACCGGGCGACGTCCGCGCTTTTCGCGCGGCGCTCGACGATGCCGGCATCGCCCACGACCTGCTGGTCGACCTCGCCGAAATCACCGACAGCGGCTGGCAGAAAGCCGTCGAAGCCCTGCTCGCGCCCTTTGCCCACCTCGTCGTCCTGCACCGCGAACGCGACGCCGAAGCCGCTTTCACGCTGGGCGAACGGCACAAGTACCGCCATTTCATCGTGCCCGAACGCAGCGAGCCGGCGCTGCACGCGCCGGGCAGCGTCGCCGAGGTCGTGCGTTTCCGCCGCCCCGTTCCCGGCTGGATCGACAAACTGCTCGACCGCACGCAGCGTGTTGAAGACGCCCGCGCCGGCGCCCGGCTGCCGCGCGCCCAGGACTGGGTCACGCAAAGCGGCTACCTGCGCGAACGGCGCGGCGGCCGCCATGCCGCGCCGGAATTCGCCCGCTTCGGCGCCGCCCGCCTGGCCGCCGTGCAGGCCCGGCTGGCCGAACTCGCCCCGCGCATCGCCGGGCATGAAGCGAGCATCGGCGAATGCGAACAGACAATCGCCCACTGCCGTGCGCAGCTGGCCGGGGAAAGCGCCACCCAGACCCTGGCCGCCCGCGCTGCCGAGTTTTCTGATGCCGAAGCACGGCAGGCCGAACTGGAACAACGCCGCCAGCAGGTCCGGGAAGCGTTGACCCAAACCCGGAGGCAGCGCGAAACCGCCGACGAAACCCTGCACGACGCAAGACGCGCGGTCGAAAACATCGCCGCGCAATTGCGGGAGGTGGACAACCGTCTGGCCGAAAAAGCCAACAAGCCCGCACGTCTGGAACAGGCCAGGCGCCTGCAAGCCTTGCGCCGTGGTCGCCGCAGCCTGCCCGCCAACTGGCTGGATGAACCGGCCAACGCCGAAATCGCCCGCGAATGGGAGAGCCTCGCCGCCATCGACCGGGAGATCGGCAGGATCGAACGCGATCTCGCCGAAAAGACCTGGATCACCGACGCCGGCATCCTCGTCACCCGCGACAAGCTGCAAGCCGATGCCACCAGGCAGGGCGAGGAACTGGCCGAACGCGAGCGCGACAACCGGATGGCCGAAGCACAGACCACGGCGGCGCGCGAGCAGTACGTCCATGTGCTGCGCGCCACCGTCCGCCGCTACGCCCGCAACCTGCGCACCCTGGGCGAAATGGCCAGCATCAAGGTCGAAGCCGAATTGCCGCTGCTCGCCGACGACGACCTGGCGCTGACCCAGGCAGCACTGTCGGTCAAATTCGATTTCGACGAAAAAGGCTTCATGGGGCTGAACGACGGCGACGCCTCCGGCGGTCAACAAGTGATGAAATCGCTGATCCTGCTGATCGCGCTGATGATGGAGGAATCGCATCCCGGCGGCTTCGTCTTCATCGACGAACCCTTCGCCCACCTCGACATCGTCAACATCGACCGCGTCGCCGGCTTCCTCAAGGCGACACAGGCGCAATATCTGCTGACCACGCCGGTCACCCACAATGTCAATGTGCACGACCCGTCGCTGCTGACCCTGGTCACCTTCAAGAAAAAGCCGGGCGAGCCCTGGGCGCCGCGCGTCGGCGTGCTGGTGCGCGACACGCAATAGCCAGGGCGAAAACGATGCAGCTGGATCTCTTCGAGGACTCGCGCGACGTACTGCTCAACAACGCGGTCGTGGCAGCCTTTGCCGCCCACGATGCCGATGCGACGGCATTGGCCATCGCCGCCCTGCACGACGAATTTCCCAGCCACCGCGACCTGGCCAGCCACAAGCAGCTCCTTGAACAACTCAAGGATTTTCGGCGCAACCTCCAGCCCGGCAGCCTGCAAACCCGACACCGGCAGATCGTCCAAACCCTGTTGCCGCTCGCCGAACAATGCTTCGGTACCGCCCGAGCCACCCTCTGGGCACGCCCGCTGTGGGCCGCGCTCGCCCGGACCGCGGCGGCGCTCGATTACGACAACGCGCAGCCGGAAATACACGCCGCCCCCTTGTGGCTGGCGGCCGGCGCGCCCGGCGACGCCCGTTCCGCCATCGAAAGAATCCCCTCCTGGCGGCGCATCCCCGCCCCGCTGGCCTGGATGAGCGAAATCGAGATCAGGCATGGCGCGCCGGAAGTATGGTGGCCCCTGCTGGCCGAGTTGGCCTGGCTGTCCCCGGAACGCCTCGAATCCCTTCTCGTCATGGCGCCGGTTACGGTCAACCGGCTGAAATTGCGGTTTTTGGCCGGGTTTGAAAACAATGGCGAACACCACGACCTCGCCTGGCTCCCGGCCTGGCTGCTGATCCACCACGGCGAATTGCGCGACTTGCTGCGCCCCGCGCAGCCCGCGCACAGCGAACCGGCACGCGCCTTCTTGCTGGTGCTCGACCTGCTGCATCTGGAAAAGACCGGCCAGCACGCGGCACAGATTGAACAACGCGCGAAACTGCGCGCCCTCGCCCCCGACCTTTTTGCCGACTTCATGCGCAGCCGCTGACCCGCACATGTCATCGCTCGAAAGCGAACTCCTCGCCGGCGCCTCGCTGGCCAGCCCGCAAGCCAGCCGGCGGCGCTTCGTGCGCGAAACGAGCGGGGACCCGCGGGCCTTGCCGGGCGACCAGGCCGACTTGCTGCGGCGCTGGGTCAGGCCGAACCAGGCGCGCCGCAAGTGGACGACCCTGCTCGCCGACGCCGGCAGCCAGCACCTGGAAACCGCCCTGAAGCTCGCCGACTGGCTGCTGCGCCACGGCTGGTCGGTGCAGTATGAAAAGCGCGCGGGCAGTCGCTGGGACATCACCTGGCTGGAATTTCACCGCCTCGATGCACTGCGCGAGATGTTCCAGTTGCCCAACCCGGAACGATTGAGCGACGACTGGGCGATTGCCAGCCAGCACCCCTTTGCCGACGACGACCTGGCCGCGGCGCAGGCATCCCTGGTCAAACTCCCGCTGGCTCGCCGGCTGCAACGCTTCGGCCTGCTCGATAGCCTCGCCCGCTGGCGCGAGGAAAAGCGGCAAGGCACCCGCCGCGATTTCGCCCTGCTCGCCCGTGGCGACAGCAAAGGCGTCACCGCCGCCGAATGGAGCTGGCTGGCGGTTGCGGTCGACCTCGAAATAAGCGGCATTTTCGAGCACACGCCGCATTTGCTGGTCGCCGGGCCGATCCGCCTCTGCACCGCCAGCGGCATCATCGACCTGAATGCCAGCGCCGACTGGAGCGCGCTGACCCCGGAAACCATCGCGTCCGCACAACCCCGCGAAGGCCGGCCGCGTGTCTGGCGGCTGGTCGAGAACCTGACCAGCTTCGAGCGAACCGCTCGCCAGCGCACGCCGGACATGGCGGTCGTCTGGCTCCCCGGCTTTCCGCCCGGCTGGTGGCAGGAAAGCATGCGCCACCTCCTCGCCGGCGCCCCGGCCCCCGCCGAAATCGCCTGCGACCCCGACCCGGCCGGCATCGCCATCGCGCTGCAGGCGGCGACGCTCTGGGAAGCCGCACACTTGCCCTGGCTGCCGTTCGCCATGCGGCGCGACGATCTGCTCGCCGCCCCCCGGCGCAAGCCGCTGACCGGCCACGACCGCCAGCAGCTCGCCC
Source organism: Dechloromonas sp. (assembly GCA_017302355.1). The sequence goes on along the minus strand of JAFLDQ010000093.1, from coordinate 6,188 downwards.
GGCTGCTCGCCGGTCCCCTCCCGCTCCCGCTGCGCCAACTCGCCGACGCCCTGCTCGAACTGGGCGAGAAGGCGGAACAGGAAGCCTATCTTTGAGTCTGTCACCTAGCTATAATGTATGTACTAAATTGGATATACAAAAGGGGCGAAACATGCTCACCACCGCCAAAATCTTTCACTCCGGACACAGCCAGGCCGTCCGCCTGCCCAAGGCTTTCCGGCTGGCCGGCGATGAGGTGTGGATCAGCAAGAATGAAGCCACCGGCGAGATCACCCTGACGCCCAAGAAGGCAGTCAGCGAGATCGACGCGTTGTTTCGACTGATCGAAGCCGCCGAAGTCCCTGAAACCTTCCTGTCCGAGCGCGACAACGACAGCGGGGAATTTCGGGAGATCTTCTGATGCTGCGTTTTCTCCTGGACACCGATATCTGCAGCTATGCCATCAAGCGCAAGGAGCCGGTGTTGCTGGAGCGTCTGCGTAACGGCCTGGTCGCCGAGGAGATCGCGATCTCGGTCATCACCCGTGGCGAACTGCTCTATGGGCTGGCCCTGCTGCCCGAAGCCGTTTCGCTGGCTCGCGCGGTGCGCGCCTTTCTCGATACCGTGCCCTGTCTCGACTGGAACAAGGAAGCGGCCAACCGCTACGCACCCTTGCGCGCACACCAGAAAATCACTGGCGTTCCCATGGGCGACATGCACACCCGGATCGCTGCCCACGCCCTCGCCGAAAACCTTGCGCTGGTGACCAACAACGAACGGCACTATGGCCGGGTCGACGGCCTCCAACTGGTTAACTGGGCGGTTCCGTAGGCTTGCCCCCCGTAATGACACGATGACCCTACCGCAACCGAAGAAGACACGCTGGCTCCTCGCCGGCCTGATTGCGCTCACCCTCGCCGCCTGCGGGGACAAGCCGCCCCCGGCCGCCGCCCAGGCCAAGCCTGCCCTGACCGTCACCGCCACCACCCCGCAACTGGCTGACTGGCCGCAGACGCTGGCGGCCAGCGGCAATGTCGCCGCCTGGCAGGAGGCCGTCATCGGCCCGGAAATCAGCAACTACCGGATCACCGAGGTGCACGCCAACATCGGCGATGCGGTGAAGAAGGGCGACGTGCTGGCGCGCATCGCCAGCGACGCGGTCGACAGCGAACTGGCCGAGAGCAAGGCGGCGGTCGCCGAAGCCGAGGCGACACTGGCCGAGGCGCGGGCGATCAACGAACGCGCCCGCCAGTTGCGCGAAAAGGGCTTCTACAGCCCGCAGCAGGGGATCCAGACGCAGACCGCCGCCGACACCGCGCTGGCCCGCCTGAACGCGGCCAGGGCCCGCTTGCAGTCGGCCGAGCTGCGGCGCTCCAAGGCCAGCGTCGTGGCGCCCGACGACGGCATCATCTCGGCGCGCGGCGCGACGGTCGGCTCGCTGACCCAGCCGGGCGAGGAGCTTTTCCGCCTGATCCGCGGCGGCCGGCTGGAATGGCGCGCCGAGGTGACCGCCGGCGAGCTGGCCCGCCTGCATCCCGGCCAGCCGGCCAGGCTGGAAGCCCCGAACGGCGCCGCCGTGACCGGCGCCGTGCGCGCCGTGGCGCCGACCGTCGACCCGCGGACGCGCAACGGCATCGTCTATGTCGACCTGCCGCCCGAGGCCGGCAAGGCGCTGAGCGCCGGCATGTTCACGCGCGGCGAGTTCGACCTCGGGCAACGTCCGGCGCTGACGCTGCCGCAGTCGGCCGTACTGCTGCGCGAGGGATTCGCCTACGTCTTCCGCATCGATCCGGGTGGCAATGATCTGGCCAGGGTGACGCTGACCAAGGTCGGCACCGGGCGGCGCCTCGCGCAGCACGTTGAAGTCAGCGGGCTCGCCGCCGGATCGCAGGTGGTCGCCAGCGGCGCCGGCTTCCTTGCCGACGGCGATACCGTCCGCATCGTCGGCGCCGAAAGATAGCCATGAACGTTTCGGCGTGGTCGATCCGCAACCCGATTCCGGCCATCCTGCTCTTCGTCATGTTGACCTTGCTCGGCGTCATGGCCTTCCGCGCCATGAAGATCCAGCAGTTCATGGACATCGAGCTGCCGATGGTGACGGTCACCGCCAGCCTCCCCGGCGCGGCGCCGGCGCAGATGGAAACCGAAGTGGCGCGCAAGATCGAGAATTCGGTGGCGACGCTGCAGGGCATCAAGCACATCTATACCAAGGTGCAGGACGGGACGGCCACGGTGACCATCGAGTTCCGTCTCGAAAAGCCGACGCAGGAGGCCGTCGACGACGTCCGCGACGCCGTCTCGCGCATCCGCGCCGACCTCCCGGGCGACCTCCGCGACCCGGTGATCACCAAGGTCAATCTCTCCGGCGCGCCGATCCTGACCTACAGCGTGGCGTCCAGCCGCATGGACGACGAGGCGCTGTCGTGGTTCGTCGACAACACGGTGACCAAGTCCATTCTCAGCGTGCGCGGCGTCGGCGCCGTGGCGCGGGTCGGCGGGGTGACGCGCGAGATCCGCGTCGAACTCGATCCGGCCCGCCTCCTCGCGTTGCGCGCCACGGCAGCCGACGTCTCCCGCCAGTTGCGCCAGATCCAGCAGGAAGCCTCCGGCGGGCGTTCCGACATCAGCGGCGCCGAGCAGTCGGTGCGCACGATCGCCACCGTCCGCTCGGCCGAGGAACTCGGCGCCGTCGAGATCGCGCTCAGCGACGGGCGCCGTGTCCGCCTCGACCAGCTGGCGAGCGTCACCGACACCGTCGCCGAGCAACGCTCCGCGGCGCTGCTCAACGGCAAGCCGGTGGTCGGCTTCGAGATCGTCCGCAGCCGCGGCGCCGGCGAAGTCGAGGTCGCCGGCGGCGTGCGCGCCCGCCTCGAGAAGATCAAGGCCGAGCATCCCGACGTCACCATCACCGAAGCCTTCAATTTCGTCGACCCGGTGATCGAAAATTACGAGGGCTCGATGGCGCTGCTGATCGAGGGGGCGATCCTCGCCGTCCTCGTCGTCTGGCTCTTCCTGCGCGACTGGCGGGCCACCCTGGTTTCGGCGACGGCGCTGCCGCTGTCGATCATCCCGACCTTCGCCGTGACCTACCTGATGGGCTTCACGCTCAACGTCGTCACCCTGCTCTCGCTGTCGCTGGTGGTCGGCATCCTGGTCGACGACGCGATCGTCGAGATCGAGAACATCATGCGCCACCTGGCGCTGGGCAAGACGCCCTACCAGGCGGCGATGGAGGCGGCGGACGAAATCGGGCTGGCGGTGATCGCCACCACCTTCACGCTGATCGCCGTCTTCCTGCCGACCGCCTTCATGAGCGGCGTGCCGGGCAAATTCTTCGTCCAGTTCGGGTGGACCGCGGCGATCGCCGTCTTCTTCTCGCTGGTCGTCGCGCGCATGCTGACGCCGATGATGGCCGCCTACCTCCTCAAGCCGCCGCGCGGCGAGTATCGGGAAGCCGCGTGGATGACCGTCTACACGGGCTGGGCGGCCTGGTGCCTGAAGCACCGGCTGGCGACCATGGGCGCCGCCGCCCTCTTCTTCTTCGGTTCCTTCTCGCTGGTGCCGCTGCTCGACAAGGGTTTCCTGCCGCCCGACGACCTCTCGCAGACCCAGGTCGCCCTCGCCCTGCCCCCCGGCAGCACCTTCGCGGAGGCGTTCGCCACCGCCGAGCGGGCACGCCGGATCGTCGAAGGGAACCCCCACGTGCGGATGGTCTATACCGCCATCGGCGGCGGCGCGACCGGCAGCGATCCCTTCGCCCCGCGCGGCGCGGCGGAGGTGCGCAAGGCGACGCTGACCATCAACATGACGCCGCGCCACGAACGCGGCGGCGTCCGGAAAGTCGACGTCGAGCGCCAGTTGCGCGACGCGCTGGGGGTGCTGCCCGGCGTCCAGGTCAAGGTCGGTTTCGGCGGATCGAGCGGCGAAAAGTACATCCTGGTCCTCGCCGGGGAGAACGGCGAGAGTCTTGCCGAACACGCCCGCATCGTCGAGCGCGAATTGCGCGCCATTCCCGGCATCGGCGCGGTCACCACGACGGCAAGCCTGGTCCGCCCGGAACTCGTCGTGCGCCCCGACTTTCCTCGCATGGCCGATCTCGGCGTCACCTCGGCGGCCATTGCCGACACGCTGCGCATCGCCACCGCCGGCGATTACGACCAGAGTCTGGCCAAGCTCAACCTGAGCCAGCGCCAGGTCCCCATCGTCGTCAGCCTGCCGCCGGCCGCCCGCCAGGACATCGCCCTGCTCGGACGGCTGACCGTCCCCGGCAAGAACGGCCCGGTCATGATCGCCAACGTCGCCACCCTCGACCTGACCGGCGGCCCGGCGGAAATCGACCGTTACGACCGCCTGCGCAACATCAATTTCGAGATCGAGCTGAACCAGCAGCCGCTCGGCGAGATCGAGAAAAGGATTCTCGCCCTGCCCAGCGTCAGCAATCTGCCGCCCGGCATCCTGCATACGACGATCGGCGACGCCGAGGCGATGGCCGAACTGTTCGACAGCTTCGGCCTCGCCATGCTGACCGGGGTGCTGTGCATCTACATCGTGCTGGTCCTGCTCTTCCACGACTTCATGCAGCCGGTGACCATTCTCGCCGCGCTCGTGCTTTCGGTCCCCGGCGCCTTCCTCGCGCTGTTCGTGACCGGAACCGCGGTCTCCATGCCGTCGATGATCGGCCTGATCATGCTGATGGGGATAGCCACCAAGAATTCGATCCTGCTGATCGACTACGTCATCCTCGCCCGCCGCGAGCACGGTCTCGACCGCTGGCATGCCCTGCTCGATGCCTGCCGCAAGCGCGCCCGGCCGATCGTCATGACCACCGTCGCGATGGGCGCCGGCATGCTGCCGATCGCCATCGGTCTCGGCACCGACCCGAGCTTCCGCTCGCCGATGGCCATCGTCGTCATCGGCGGCCTGATCACCTCGACCTTCCTCAGCCTGCTCGTCGTTCCCGTCGTCTTCACCTTCGTCGATGACGCCATCCGCTGGCTGAAGCGCCATACACCCAGGGCACACGCGTGAGCGGCAGCATTTTTGCCGGTCTGCCACGGTCGACCGTGGAAAACGAGCAATTTTCGGAATTGCTCGGCCGGCCCGGCCTGCGCATCGAGCGTATCGTCTCGACCGGTCACCGGAGTCCGCCCGGCTTCTGGTACGACCAGCCCGGCGGCGAATGGGTGCTGCTGATCGACGGCGCCGCGCGGCTGCGTTTCGCCGACGAGCCGGCGTCGCGCGAGCTCGCTCCCGGCGATTTCGTCGACATCGCCCCGCACCGCCGGCACCGCGTCGAGTGGACCGCACCCGACCGGCCGACCGTCTGGCTGGCGATCCATTACACCGGATGAGCCGGCGGCAGCCGTTCTTCGCCGCCGCCGGTCGACCGGCGACCTACGCCGCCGGCTGGCCTGACAGCCGGGCCAGGATGGCCCGCAGTTCCGCCACTTCGGCTTCCAGCGTCGCGACGCGCGCCGCAAGCCGGGGGACTTCGTCGCCGCCCGCGGCCGGCCCAGCCGGTGACGCCGGCACACAACCGCCGGCGGGCTGGCCGCTCAGCAGATGCGCCCAGCGGTTCTCGCGCGATCCCGGCAGGCGCGGCAGTTCGGCGGCCAACGGGCCGTCCGGGTGGGCGGCAAGTTCCTCGAGGAATGCCTCGACCGCGGAGATATCGGCAAACCGGTGCAGGCGTTCGCAATTCAGCCGCAGCTCGCCCGCCGTCTGCGGGCCGCGCAGCATCAGCACCGCGAGCAGCGCCGAGGCCTGCGCCGGCACGCCCAGCGCCTGCTCGAGACCGTGCGTGAAGCGGGCCACCCGACTGCCGCTGACTTCCGACACCAGGCCCAGCGCGGCCAGGGCTTCGATGGCCTGGAGCAGTTCGCCGTCGCTCGCCTCCATCAGCGGATGGCGGCTGGTCTTCTGATTGCATCCCGCCGCCAGCGCGTGCAACGACAGGGGGTAGCTGTCGGGCACCGTGCGCTGCTTTTCGACGAGGGTGCCGACGATGCGGGTTTCCAGCAGGGTGAGCGAAGGACGGGAAGCGGTCATCGGCGGTCTTTCGTGAATCGGGCGTTGCGCTAACCCGAACTTTGACCCAATGGCTTGAAGAATCCGTTGCTTTTCATGAGGTTGCTGGTTTTCTGCGGAGGTGTTACTGGGTACGCGGCAGGTTGACCCCGAGCAGCTTGAAGGCTTTTTCCTGAAGCGGG
>JAFLDQ010000092.1 GCA_017302355.1 Dechloromonas sp. | reverse complement strand
AGATTGCCACAACTACACACGAAATTAAAGCAAAATAGGCCATAATACATGGGTACATTTCCGCCCAAAAAATAGCCGAAACCCCCTCTGCTCAAGGACTCGGCTAGTTCAGTCGGTCAAAGTTCGGACTAGAGGCGCCCCCAGCCGGCTCTCGCCTCGAGGAACTCGGCAACGTACTTGTCGGCCAGCCTGCTTTCGGGCAACTGTGCGATTCCCTGAAAGACGTGGGGCATGCCATCGAAGACATCGAGCTGGACATCCACGCCCGAACCGTACGCCTTGGCAGCCGCCCGCGTCGAATCGTCGAGCAGCATCTCGTTGCTGCCCACCTGGAACAGCATCGGCGGCAGGCCGGTGAAATCGCCGGTCAGCGGCGAGACCAGCGGCGTCAGGTGCAGTTCCGGCTCGGACAGGTACATCTCGCCGAACCAGCGCAGCATGGCCACCGAGAACATGGGGTCGCTCGCCTCGTTGACCGCGGCGCTGCGTCCGCTCAGCGAGAAGTCGGTGGCCGGCGAGAGAAGGATCACGGCAACCGGCAACGGCAGACCCTCGGCACGAGCACGCAGCAGCGTCACCAGCGACAGGTTGCCGCCGGCCGAATCCCCGCAGATGACGATGTTGCGCGCCGGCACGCCGTTGTTGAGGAGCCAGCGATACGCCGCCAGACAGTCATCGGAACCCGCCGGATAGGGGTGTTCGGGCGCCAGCCGATAGACCGGCATCAGCGCGCGGGCGCCCGAAGTCCGGCACCAGCGGGCGATCATCGACGACTGGATGCGCGGCAGGCGAAAGCAGAAAGCGCCGCCATGGAGATAGAGGAAGACGCGGTCGAGGCGGCTCTGCGGTACTTCCAGCCACTCGGCCCGGACCTCGTCGCAATCCTGGCGGGTAATGCGGATATCGCTGGCAAGTTGCCCGAGATTGTGGTCGACCGTGGCGATCCGTTTGCGCAACTCATGAATGACGTCGTTCGAAATGCTCATGCGCTTGAACGAGAAGCGCAGCAGGTTGTCGATGATGAACTGTGCCGACTCGCTGCCCACGTGCGGAATCAGGCGGTAATAGGGCGGTGCCGAAATCCTGGGGGCAAATTCCGAATCCATGCGTCTCTCCTCGATCCTGGACCGGCGCAGGATACGCCAGCCAGATTCCCACCGGCGGCGCAGCCGTCGGGAGGGTGTTCAAATGACTCTTCCCGCCCCGTATGGCCGGCGCCGGGGGTTTGTGGTGCGCCCTCAGGGAGCGTCCGGCGTGGCTGCCACCGCGACTGGCGGATCTTCGTGCAGGCCACTCTCGGCCGCCACGCCAGGCGCCGGACTGTTCGCGACCGTCTTCCTTGCCGCCGGCTTCTTCACCGCCGGCCTGTTCGCAGCCGGCGCTTTCGCCGTCGCCCTCTTGCGCACCGGGGCAGGCGCCGCTGCCTGGTCAGGGTCTGGCGCTGCCGCGGCGGCCGTGCGCCGCGTCCGTGGCGCACGACCGCCGGTTTCCGCTCCCGGCTTCGCCTTGCCGACAGCGGCGGCAAGCAGTTCGTCGAAGCTCTGGTTCAGGCACTGCACGAACACCGAGGGGTCGGGCAACATCTTGCGGCACGAGACGAAGCAGACCGACAGTGCGCCGTTGTAGCTCAACCCGGTCAGGTTCAGGCCGACGCCGTCGATGACGATGGAGACCGGCGTGAACATCTGCAGCTTTGCCCCCGCCATGTACAGCGCATCGTCCGGACCACGCACGTTGGAAACCGTGACATTGATCAGCGGCACGAACGCGGAACGCAGGACCTGCTCGACGAGAAAGGCCGGCAGCACCTCGACGAGCCGGGCCGGAAGATCGTTGCCCAGCGCCGCCGAAACCGACTTGCCGAGGCGGCTAGCCCGGTGCACTGCGAGGAGCCGCTCGAGAGGATCGGCGATATCGGTGCCCAGCGGCACGACGGTCGCCCCGACCCGGTTGCTGTCGTCGCCCTGGTGCGCACCGCGGGTACTGATCGGCATCATCGCGTTGAGGCTGACGGCCGGCAGTTCGCCCTTCAGCTCGAGGTATTTGCGCAGCGCGCCACTGGCCGTCGCCATGAAGATGTCGTTGATCGTGACCCCTGCGACGTGCTGGCGAATCGTGCTGCAATCGGCAAGCGACAAGCCGGCGACATCGACCACGCGGTGGGCCGAAATCCTGCCATCGAAGCGCGTGTGCGGCCGCAGGTGCAGCGTCCCGTCGTGACTTCCGGTCAGCTCGGCAGCCATCTCGGCCAACCCCAGGCGGCTGGCGACGATCTTCCTGCCGCTGGCGAGAAGTTTGCCGCTGGTGACAAGGCCGACGCCGGCGCCCGCCGCGCGCCTGCCGAGATCGACCAGCAGTCGCGCTCCGTTGCGGACCTGGCTGGCGCGATGGCCGACCGCCCGCGCGCACAGTTCGGCGCCCGTCGGGTCGCGATCGGCGATGATCGCAACCGGGTTCGCACTCGCGCCCGCGCCCTCTTCCGGATCCAGCGTCGGCGAGAGCGAATGGATGGCACGGATGATTTCGACCCCTCCCTCGCCGTCGACCGCGGCATGGTGAAACTTGATGTAAAGTGCGAAGCTGCCCGGGGCGATTCCGGGAACATGGTCGAGGCCTTCGATGATGTAGGCCTCCCACAGGGGCTTGGACATGTCGAGCGAACGCGAGTGCAGCCTGGCCACCTGTATCATCAGCTGGCGCCAGTCGCCGGGTTGCGGCAGCGCGATATGGCGGACGTGGTATTCGACGTCGACATCGGTGTCGTCGATCCAGTAGGGCCGATCGAGTCCCCAGGGCACCGCGACGAGGCGACGCCGGAAAAGCCGGGTCTGCTTCATCCGGGTTTCGAAGAAGTTGAGTACCGACTTGAAGCGCAGCGCTCCGCCGGGCGCGGTGGACGGGTCGTAGATCCCCAGCGCGGCGACGTGCATCAACTGGTTTCCATGTTCGACCGCGAGAAACATGTTGTCGAAACCGGAGAGATGTTTCATGGATTCTCCCTAAGGCAAGGAACTTGGGTCGGGGCGATTCCGCCGAAGACCGGGGCGCAAGCGCCGCGTCCTTGCGACCCGAGCGGATTGACGATTCGGCGAACGCATGCGGAAGACGCGGATTTCCTCTCAGGCATTCCCGAAGGGCGCTGTCTTGGCGGAAAGCCGCGCCCGGACCGGATGATGGGTCGCCGCGCCAGGGGCCACCGGCTGACCGGCCGCCGTCGCCGGCGCCCGCCGCTTGCGCGCGCGCAACGGTGCGGGAACCGCCTCGACCTGGCCCCGCTTGGCCAGTTCGTCGCGATCGACTTCCGCGACCAGGGCATCGAAGCTCTCCCGGAGAAACTCCGCGAACACCTCGGGATCCGGCATCATCTTGCGGCAGGAAACCACGGTCGCCCACAGGTTGCCGCAATAGCTGAAGCTGGTGACGTTGAGCCCGACGCCATTCTTGACGACGCCGATCGGGTAGAAGCGGTTCAGTTGCGCGCCGGCCAGATACAAGGGCACGTCGGGTCCGCGCACCGTGGACACGACGATGTTCAGATAGTCGTCGAGCAGGCTGTCCACCACGGTCGAGGTGATGCGGGTCGGCAGCTCGTCCGCCAGCTGCCGCAACAGGTCGTGACCGATCACGTCCGCGGTCTGCCGGGTTTCGCCGGCCGAATGCCGGATGGCGCGCAGACGGGCCAGCCCGGACTCGATTTCGACATGCAGCGGCACGCGATGCTGGTTGAGCTTGTTCGCCTGTTCGCTGCCCGGCAGAATGTCCTGATGCGAACCCGGCACTGCCACCGCCACGCCGGGCGACAGCGGATCGCCCGATTCCTGCAGGTAGCGCCGCACGGCGCCGCCGACGGTCGCCAGGAACACATCGTTGGTGGTCACCCCGCTGACCCATTTGCGCACGCGCTGAACCTTCGCCATTTCGAAGCCGACACCCTCGACGACGCGCCGCGACGAGACGGAGCCGGCAAATCGCGTCTTGACCGGATCCCGCGGCCACGCCAGCTCTTCCAGCAGCCGTTCTCGCAAGGTTCCGCCCGCAACGCGCTTGTAGAGCACTTTCGTCGCCAGCGACGTCATCTTGACGCCCGCCGTCGACACGGCGTGCCACAGGCGCACCGCCCGTGGCAGGACGTTGCTCAGCGAGCGCGCGTACAACTCGACCAGAGTCGGCACGGCGTCGGCAAAGAACGGTTTCTTCAGCACATGGCTATGCTCCGGCATGGCGATCAGCGAATGCAGGGCGCGCAGGATCTTGGCGCTGGCCTCGCCATCGACCTCGCCGCGATGGAACTTCATGTAGATGGCGAAGCTTCCCGGTTTGACGCCCTCGACGTTATCGATCCCTTCGATGACATAGATCTGCCAGAGCGGCTTGGAACGGTCGAGCACCAGCGAGTGGAGACGCGCGACCTGAATGCAGAGATGCCGCCAGTCGCCGGGCCTGGGCAGGGCGATGTGGCGGATGTGATATTCGAGGTCGACCTCGGACTCGTCCACCCAGTAGGCGCGGTCGAGATCGAAGGGCACCCGCACCAGGCGACGCCGCAGAACCGGCGAGACATCGAGCCGTTCGCGGATGTGGGCCATGATGTCACGGAGCCTGACCTGGCCGCCGGGCGCCGTGCTCGGATCGTAGATGCCGAGCACCGCCACGTGCATGCACTGGTTGGGGCGCTCCATGGCAAAGAAGAGTTCGTCTAGACCGCCAAGTTGTTTCATCGAAAGCTCGGAAAGTGGACAAGAAACGCGTTCATCGGTCGCCGGCCTGCGCCGGCATCGCAGCAACCTCACTCACTCCAGCGCACTAAGGCTCGACCCAACCCGTCCCTGCGGACCGGCCGGCGATTGAAAGCTTACTACAGCGCATCGGCCAACAATAGAAGGAAAACCCTATACAAGGAAGGGAAAAGAGCCTTCGTCCCGGTCCACCGGAAATGCGATCGCCATTTTCCCCACATCCCCGGAAAGACCAGGGAGAGCCAGGCAAGCCATCCGGCGGCGCGCCACGGCTCGCGTTCATCTACCGCGTACCGGCGCGGCGCAGCGCGTCCGCCTGAAAATCGACGAGCTGGCCGCGGATGTTGAAGCGGATGGGACTCTTGATCCCGTGGTCGAGCCCGCCGACGAAATACGAGCCCGCCGTCAGATCATGAAAGATGCCCAGGCGGTACCAGGGCAATTGCGCATCGTAATACTGGATCAGGCCGTGCAGGGCGACCCGCCAGAGGTCGCCGCGCGTCGAGTAGGATTCCTCGGCAACGACACTCCAGCTGTCCTCGTCGATATAGAAGACCCGCCTGCCGTAGATGTGGGCCTGCCCTGCCCGCAATCTGGCCTCGACGACCCAGACGCGGTGCAGTTCATAGCGCATCAGGCTGGAATTGACCGACCCGCGGCGGATGATGTCCGCGTCGCGCTGGCCCTTCTCGCCGATACGGTAGCAATTGTACGGAATGTAAAACTCCCGTTTGCCGGCCAGGGTCCACTCGAAGCGATCCGGAGAGCCGTTGTAGGCGTCGATCTGGTCGGCGGTGAACATCCCTTCCGAGCCGTCCGGGATGCCGTCGTAGCCGAGATCCGGCGCGCGCCGGACGCGGCGCAGGCCGGCGTTGTAGACCCAGGCGCTGCGCCGCTCCTTGATCTGGTTGAGGGGCTCATGAACGAGGAAGATCGTGCCCAGCAACGTCGCCGGTTCCGTGTAGTCGCCCATCGCGACGAACAGGCGGTTGTCGGTCTTCCTGTCCATGTTGGTTTCGTAGATCCGCCGCGAATGGAAGCCGATACGATAATGCTCCCCCGACGCCCGGACGGGAAAGGCGAGGGTCGTGCGCTCGATGCCGCCGCCCATGTAGCGCAGCAGGTGGTTCCAGATCACTTCGAGTCCCGTCCTGGGCGCCGGGAACGGCACCGGATTGTGGGTCGTCAGATTCACGGCCGACCCTTCGATTGCCGCCGAGCCGGCCTGCCTGGCCACCTCTTCCATCACTGCAGCGGGGAAGGCGGCCGTCCGCCGCGTGCGGAAAACCGGCATCTGGAAGCCTTCGGTCTTCTGCAGCAGGGCGGCGAGCCCGGGCATCAGCTGCTCCCGGTGGTCCGTCCAGTTCTCCCTGGTGATCGTAAACAGCGGAACATCCTCGGGAAACGGGTCGATGTAACCCATCTCCGGACGCCACCCTGGCGGCGGCGCGGTCAGACCGCCAGTCCAGGCGGGAATCGTTCCCGCGGCGTTGCCGGCGCGCTCGGCGCCGATCGGCGTCAGTTCGCGCCCGAGCTGGCTGGCCGTTGCCGGCGCCTGCGCGTGAGCACCGATTGCCGCGGTGACCGCCAACGCGACCATCACCAGGCAAGCGAGGTTCCTGCTCACTCGCAGTATCCCTGTCGCCGGCCGCTGGTGACCGCCTGCATCCGGTTATCGACCCCCAGCTTGGCGAAGATGCTCTTGATGTGCGACTTGACCGTTTCCGGGCTGACCTCGAGAGCGGACGCAATCCGCTTGTTCGACTGTCCGCTGGCAATCAGCCGCAGGACATTGGCCTCGCGCGCGGTCAACGGGCTGGCGCCCGGGATATTCGCCAGCGGGCGAACCGCGACCCCTTGCTGGCTGACCGCGCAAGCGCTCGCCAACCGGTTGAGGTGGCAGGCGACCACGGCATCCCCGGCCTGTCCGGAAAACTCCCGGCGGGCGCTGTCGATCAGCGCGCCCACCTCCGGCCCGCCATCGACGATGGTGCGTATCAGCCCGGCCGGCGCGGCCAGCTCGATGACCTCGCGGAAGCGCGCCAGCGCGCTTCCGGCCCGGCCGCCGGCGAGCATGGCGGCGGCCTGGACGGTACCGGCGCGCACCGCGAAATCACGCCTTTCGGCCTCGATGGCAGCCTGCCAGGCGCCCTCGAGCGTGTCGACGGCGGCGTCAAACCGTCCGCTGCGGATGTCCAGGCAGGCGCTCGCCAGTTGCCGGTAGCCCCGGACATGCGCATCCGCCGGCTCCGCGCTGCCGCGTCCGGCGTCGACCAGGGTTTCCAGCCGGGCCAGGCAGCCGGCCGCGCTGGTCAGGTCCCCGGCATCGACGAAAAGACCCAGGCGCTCGGCCAGCAGGCCGGCCTGCATGCGCGGCCACCCCTCCGACCCGGCAATCCGCTCTCCCTGATCGAGCAACTCGTGGGCGAGCCGAAGGTCATCGTTGCGCCAGGCGATCCGCGTCAGCAACACATAGGCGCGCAGTTCGCAATCGAGAAAGCCGCTGGCGTTGATGGCATCGAGCCGGCCGCGCAACATCCCCTCGGCCTCGTCGATCCGGTCGAGTTCATAGGCCTGATGGGCCAGGAGCACCGTCGGAATCGCGTTGAGGCTCGAGTTCGGGCCACGGTCGCGCGCCGCCACCAGACTTGCCTCCTGATAGCACGACCGGGCTTCGGCGAACAGCAGGCGCTGCGAAAACGACAGCCCCCGCAGGCACAGGCGATAGATCTCCGTCGACGTCGCCCGCGTATCGGGGTCGCCCGTCAGGTCTTCCCAGGGCACGGCTGCGGCCTCGGCATGCCGTCCTGCCATCAGGCAGGCAAAGTGCATGCAGTTGCCGACGGCGTTGTGGATCCACGGCTGCGGCAACGGCGCTTCCAGGTAACGCCTGGCAAGCGCCAGCGAGGCAGCGGAGGCGTCGCCCAGGGCGAGCGCGCAAGTGCGGATGGCCAGACACTCCCTGCCCGCGCGGCCCTCCGGATCGGGCAATCCCGCGGCGATGTCGGCGGCGATTTCGTCGATCCACGCGACCGCCTCCTCGCGCCGCGCCGCAAGGATCATCGACCAGCCGAGGGCGAGGCGCAGCGGCAACTGGTTGCGCGTCAATTCCTTGGGGAGCCAGCGCCGCCAGCCGAGCACGGTGCCGATCTTGCCCTCCATGATCAGACGCATGGCGCACTGCTGCGTCCACTCGGTCGCCAGGGCGCCGTCGCCGGCAGCGAGCGCATGGCGGATGGCATCGGCCATCCGCCCGTGCGCGAAATGCCAGTGCGCGGCCTTGCGCTGCAATTCGGAAAATCGTTCCGGCGCCTCCCGGTGCAGGCGCTGGCGCAGGAAATCCGCAACCAGCGGGTGATAAGTCCACGTCGGCGGTTCGTCGGCTCCCAGATCAACCATCTGATGGCGGTGAATCAGCAAGTCGAGCATTTCGTCGCTGTTCGCCCGCCCGCTGACCGCGTGGCAGACGTCGGGCGACAACGCCTTCAGGATCGAAGTGGCGAGCATGAAATCGTGGAGATCCCGCGGCAGCCGCCCAAGGACCTCGCGCAGGTAGGCATCAAGCGCATGCGACCCGCCGCGCCTGGAGCGCAGACACTGGTCCGCCGCGATACCGCCATGGATGAATGAGCAGGCCAGGCGCAATGCCGCAGCCCAGCCTCCCGTTTCCCGCTGCAGGGCATTCACCGTGGTCTCGTCCGCGGCCTGCGAACACTCTGCCTGCACGAGTCTTCCCGTTTCCTCGAGCGAGAAGCGAAGCTCGCCCGCGTCGACCTCGAAAAGCTCCCCGCGGGCGCGCAATGTTCCCAGGGGCAGGTCCGGCAACTCGCGCGTCGTCAGGGCGATCCGGAAATGCCGCGGAGCATGCCGCAGGAAAAAGACGATCGCTTCGCCAATCTCGGGACTATCGACGAGATGATAGTCGTCGACAAGGAGGCAGATCTCCTCGCCGGTCTCCGCCAGCGCGTTGACCAGCGCGGCGAGAACGGCATGCGACGGCGGAAGCGAATTGGCTTCGTAAATGGCGAGCGCCGGACGCCCGGCCCCGGGACAGGCCTGTTCCAGTGCGCACGCGACGTATTGCAGGAAGATCCCGGACTCGCTGTTTTCCCGCTCGGCGCGAACCCAGGCGACGCGTTGCCCAGCGGATTCCAGTTCGGCGCTCCAGTCGACCGCCAGCGTCGTCTTGCCGTAGCCGCCCGGCGCCTTGATCAGGATCAGCCGCGCCGCGGCCGCTCCCTGCAACCGCAGGAGGAGACGCTCGCGGCGGATTCGCCGGCGGGCGACCGGCGGGGATTGCGTCGTCGTCCGCAGCGGAACGAAACCGCCGCAGTGGGCGACCGGTTCCCGCCGCGTTGCCGGTTTCGGAATGATGAGACTGAGGCCCTCGCTGTTCCGGCCGGCGGGCAGCGTGCGCAGAGTGGCCATTACATCCCCGCTTTCCTCATGGTCAGCGCCCGCGCTCCTCCGCCATGCCGCGCTCGATGATGCCGGCGCAGTCCGTTCCGCGCGGCAGGCTGCCGTACTGACCCTGGCCCCGGCGCGCGAGCCGTGAATGGCAGAAGGCATCGGCCACCCGCTCCGGCGCATGGCGAACGAGAAGGCTGGCCTGGAGGCCGAGCGCGAGGCGGTCGGCGAGATCCCGGGTGACGAATTCGGGATCGTGCAGGCCGGCCAGATCCGCCCTGAGCGCCGCGACGTGCCGGTCGAGGGCCGCATTGCCGCCGCGCGCCCGGCCGACCTCGGCGAAATAGGCATCGATCACGGCCGGTGTCTTGTGCATCGCGCGCAGCATGTCGAGGCACTGGATGTTGCCGCTGCCTTCCCAGATCGCGTTGACCGGCGATTCGCGGAACAGGCGCGGCATCGGCGAATCCTCCATGACGCCACTGCCGCCGATGCATTCCATCGCTTCCGCCACGTGCTGCGCCATCCGCTTGCACACCCAGTACTTGCCCAATCCGGTGCCGAGCCGCACGAGCAGCGCCTCGCCTTCATCATCTTTCTGGTCGAGCGCCCGCGCCATGCGCAGCGACAGCGCCGTCGCCGCCTCCGACTCCAGCGTCAGATCGGCCAGGACATTCCGCATCAGCGGCTGATCGACGAGGCGCTTGCCGAACGCGCTGCGCTGGCCGCAATGATGCAGCGCCTGGACAGTCGCCGCCCGGATGCCGCCGCTCGAACCGACCAGGCAGTCGAAGCGCGTCATCGCCACCATGTCGATGATGGTGCGCACCCCCCGGCCCTCCTCGCCGACCATCCAGGCCAGCGCGCCGCGCAGTTCAGTCTCGCAGGACGCGTTCGAGACATTGCCCATCTTGCGCTTGAGCCGCTGGATCTGCATCGCGTTCTTCGACCCGTCCGGGCGCCAGCGCGGCAGCAGGAAACAGGTCAGGCCGCGGGCGGTCTGGGCCAGCGTCAGGAAGGCGTCGCACATCGGCGCCGAAACGAAGAACTTGTGGCCGACGAGTTCATAGGCCTGCCCCGGACCTTCCCGGCCCACCGGGAAGGCGCGCGTCGTGTTGGCGCGCACGTCCGATCCGCCCTGCTTCTCGGTCATCGCCATGCCGATGGTCAGCGCCGCCTTGCGGTCGGCCGGGACGTTGCGCGGGTCATAGCCGTCGGCGGTGATCCGGGCCTCCCAGAGCGCGGCCAGGTCGGGCTGGCGGCGCAGCGCCGGCACGGCGGCAAAGGTCATCGTCACCGGGCAGCAGTGGCCGGCCTCGACCTGCGACATCATGAAGAACTTCGCCGCCCGCGCGACGTGCGCGCCGGACCCCGGAGCACGCCACGGCGCCGCATGCAGGCCGGCGCCCAGCGAGGCTTCCATCAGCGCGTGGTAGGCCGGATGAAAGCGCACGAGGTCGATCCGGTGCCCGAAGCGGTCATGCGTGTCGAGTTCCGGAGGATAGCGATTGGCCTGCTCGCCCAGCGCGATGAATTCGGCCGAGCCGAGCCTGGCGCCGAACGCCAGCAACGACGCTTCGGCCGCCTCCCCTCCCTGGACGCCGACGGCTTCCCGTAGGGCGAGGTCGGTCGAGTACAGGTTGTAGTCGACCAGCGCCGCCGGCTGGTTGATGACTTCGTGCGTGTGCGCCAGGTAGCGGTCGCCACCGCTGGCGGCCAACTCGATTCCCGCCAGATCGCCCTGTTTCATTGCCTCCTCCGGTCATTTTCATGGCAGCGCGCCACCTCTCCGGGCTTCGGCTGCAACCGCGTCCGGTCATTGCCGCGCCCCGGCGCGGCGACCGCCAGGTGCCTAATATACTCCGTGGCGGCGCAGCCTGAACAGCGAGACGCACCCCAGCGACGATGCCGGCTCCCGTGAGTTCCGCTGGCGCCGGCAGGCGTGAAGCGAGTGCAAAAATGCCCTGATTGGCGGGTTGACCGCATCAGCGTGGGTCGGGCCGGCCGCATTGGCCGCCTCATCGACGACCAGCCGCCAGTTTGTGCCGCCGATGCCTGGACAGACCGCTACGACCCGCGACCGGAGGCGCGCGGAACGCGCCGGGGATTCGGCGGGCTGGTAGAGTATGCGAATTGTGCGGCGATGGAGCAGGGAAGGCATGCGACGGTGGAACGGCCGGGGTCAAGACAGCAGCCAGTCGCCGCTGCCCGTCGTGGCACGCCGCTTGATCCCGTGCGACGAAGCGGTCCGGGATGAAGCCCGCCGGCAGCGTGAGTGCGCCTGCTCTGCGACCGTGATCGGGCGCTGCCACAGCCTGCCGGAAAGCCCCTTGTCATGAAGGAGCGTCACGACGACCTGTTGCTGGCCATCGATTGCGGAACGCAGAGCGTCCGCGCCCTGCTCTTCGACCTGGCGGGCAATCTGGTCGGGCGGGCGCAGGAAGCCTTCAACGACTATCAGTCGCCGCACCCGGGCTGGCACCAGCACGACGGCGAGGCGTTCTGGCAGGCCGCGGCGCGCTGCTGCCGGCAACTGTGGCGGCAGGAGGACGCATGGCGCGAGCAACTGCGCGGTGTCGCGGCAACGACGCAGCGCGCCTCGATCGTGCCGGTGGACAACGAAGGCAACTGCCTCCATCCGGTGATCACCTGGCTCGACCAGCGACGCGCCAGCGCCGTGCCGGCAATCCGGCCGTGGTGGGCGCTGGCCTTCGCGCTGGTCGGCGAGAAGCGCACCATCGACGCCTTCCAGCGCGACGCCGAGGTCAACTGGCTGGCCCGGCATGAACCGGAGATTCACCGGAAGACGCACAAGTACCTGCTGCTCTCCGGCCTGCTGCACCAGCGCCTGACCGGCCGCTTTGCCGACTCCGCCGGTTCGCTGGTCGCCTATCTGCCGATCGATTTCCGGCGCCATCGCTGGGCCGGCCGGCGCGACTGGAAATGGCAGGCGCTGGCCATTCGTCCGGAACAGCTGCCGGAACTGGTTGCGGTGGGCGAACGGCTGGGAACGATCAACGCCGCCGCCAGCGCCGCCACCGGCATTCCACGCGGCCTGCCGGTCATCGCCGCGGCCGCCGACAAGGCGTGCGAAATCCTCGGCGCGGGAGCCATCGCCCCCGATGTCGGCGCGCTGTCGTACGGCACGACGGCGACGATCAACATCACTTCGCCACGCTATCTGGAAGTCTCGCCCTGGGCGCCGCCCTACCCGGCGGCAGTACCCGGCCAATACAGCTGCGAGGTGCAGATCTTCCGCGGCTACTGGATGGTGAATTGGTTCAAGGAGCAGTTCGGCCATGCCGAAACGATGGCCGCGGCGGCGGCCGGCATCCTCCCCGAGACGCTCTTCGACGAGATGGTCGGGACCGTGCCGCCCGGCTCGCTTGGGCTAATGCTGCAGCCCTACTGGAGCCCCGGCGTGCGCCAGCCGGGACCGCTGGCCAAGGGCGCGGTGATCGGATTCGGCGATGTGCATACGCGCGCCCACTTCTACCGCGCCATTCTCGAAGGACTGGCCTACGCCTTGCGCGAGGGCCAGGAGCGCCTCGAATCACGCGGCAAGGTCCGCCTGCGCGAACTTCGCGTCTCCGGCGGCGGCGCGCGGTCGGATGCCGCCATGCAGCTGACCGCCGACATCTTCAACCTGCCGGCGCTGCGCCCGCACACGCATGAAACCTCGGGCCTCGGCGCCGCCATCGACTGCGCGGTCGGCCTCGGCCTGTACGGCAGCTTCCCGGCGGCGGTCGCCGGCATGACGCGCGCCGGCAGGCGCTTCGAGCCGATCGCCGAAAATGCGGCGATCTATGGCGAACTCTACGAGCGCGTCTACAAACGCATGTACGAGCGACTGGCGCCGCTCTACGCGCAGATCCAGGACATCACCGGCTACCCGAAGCTCGGATGAGCCGGCGGCAGTGCAAATGGCACCGCAAGGCGAAGACGACGAGGGCACGGTCGGTTGGGAAGATGGACCTGCGGCCTTTACCGCTCAGCGCCGTGTCAGCAACAGCCCGCATTCAAGGTGGTGCGTATACGGAAACTGGTCGAACACCGCGGCAGCGCTCGCCCTGTGGGTGGCGTCAAGGG
>JAFLDQ010000091.1 GCA_017302355.1 Dechloromonas sp. | reverse complement strand
GCACGATGGAGCCGCCGGTCGGCGCCTCGACGTGGGCGTCCGGCAACCAGGTGTGCACCGGCCACATCGGCACCTTGACCGCGAAGGCGATCAGGAAGGCGAGGAACAGCCAGATCTGGGCGCCAAGGGCGATCGGCAGCTGGTGCCATTCGAGGATCGAGAAGCTGCCGTTGGAATGGATGAACAGGTACATCAGCGCCAGCAGGAAGAGCAGCGAACCGAACAGCGTGTAGAGGAAGAACTTGAACGCCGCATAGACGCGGTTCGGGCCGCCCCAGACGCCGATGATCAGGTACAGCGGAATCAGCGAGGCCTCGAAGAAGACATAGAAGAGGACGCCGTCGAGCGCGGTGAAGATGCCGTTCATCAGCCCCGACATGATCAGGAAGGCGGCGTTGTACTGGGCGACCTTCTCCTTGATCACCTCCCAGCCGGCGGCGACGACGATGACGGTGATGAAGGCGTTCAGAATGACGAAAAGCATCGAGATACCGTCGACCCCGAGGTGGTAGTTGACGTTGAAGCGGGGAATCCAGGTCTTCACCTCGAGGAACTGCATGCCGCCGTAGTTGACATCGAAACCCGTCCACAGCGGGATGGTCACGAGAAAGCCGGCGATCGCGCCAAGCAGGGCCAGCATCCGTGCCAGAGGGGCATTGCGGTCGGATCCGGTGGCGAGCACCGCCAGTCCGGCAATGATCGGAATCCAGATGGCGAAAGATAGCAGCGGGTAAGTCGACATGTTATTCCTTGCTTTCCTGCGAACGGTTCACGCTGGTGCGAGCCTCTGTTTTCATGGATCTAGACGCGATTGAGCCACAGGGTCATCAGGACGAAGACACCGATGATCATGGTGAAGGCGTAGTGATAGACGTAACCGGTCTGCAACGTCCGCGTCACCGCCGCGATCATGGAAACGAGCCGCGCCGAGCCATCCACGATGACGCCGTCGATCACGGCGACGTCGCCGCCACGCCAGAAGGCCTTGCCAAGCAGGCGCGCACCGCCACCGAAGACCGCTTCGTTGAACTTGTCGAAGTAGTACTTGTTGTCGAGCAGCGTGTAGATCGCCGAGAATCGCCGCTGGATGGCCGCCGGAATGTCGGGACGCTTCATGTAGAAGAACCAGGACAGAACGACACCGGCAAGGGCTAGGAAGAAGGGGAGCGAGGTCAGCGCATGGATGCCCATCGCGGCGGCGCCGTGGAAGTGCTCGGCAAGGTGGGCCATGGCGGGATGGGCGTTGGCGTCGACGAAGATGACCGGAATGTTGCCGGTGCCGGGGATCGCCATCCTGAAGAAGTCGCCGAAGACCATCGGCGCGATGGCGATGTAGCCAATAACCAGCGACGGAATGGCCAGCAGGACCAGCGGCAGGGTCACGACCCAGGGCGTTTCGTGCGGCTTCTGACCCGGAGCCAGCCCGTGATGATGATCGTGGGCGACCTCTTCGTCGTCGTGATCGCCATGATGATCATGGTGCTCATCATGCGCGGACTTGCCGAAACGCTCTTCCCCGTGGAAGACCAGGAAGTACATGCGGAAGGAGTAGAAAGCGGTGACGAAGACGCCGGCCATGACCGCGAAGTAGGCAAACCCGGCCCCCGGAATGTGCGACAGGGCAACTGCTTCGATGATCGAATCCTTCGAGTAGAAGCCCGACAGGAACGGCGTGCCGATCAGCGCCAGCGAACCGATCAGCGAGGTGATCCAGGTGATCGGCATGTACTTGCGCAGGCCGCCCATGTTGCGGATATCCTGGTCGTGATGCATGCCGATGATCACTGAGCCGGCGGCGAGGAAGAGCAGCGCCTTGAAGAAGGCGTGCGTCATCAGGTGGAAGATCGCCACCGAATAGGCCGAGGCGCCGAGCGCAACGGTCATGTAGCCGAGCTGCGACAGCGTCGAATAGGCGACGACGCGCTTGATGTCGTTCTGGATGATGCCGAGGAAGCCCATGAACAGCGCGGTGATGGCGCCGATGACGATGACGAAGGACAGTGCGGTGGTCGACAGCTCGAACAGCGGGGACATCCGGGCGACCATGAAGATGCCGGCGGTGACCATCGTCGCGGCGTGGATCAGCGCCGAGATCGGGGTCGGGCCTTCCATCGAGTCAGGCAGCCAGACATGCAGCGGCACCTGCGCCGACTTGCCCATGGCGCCGATGAACAGGCAGATGCAGGTGACCGTCATCAGCGAGACGGTCGCCCATTCTCCGGTGGCAAACAGCGCGATCGTCGTGCTGGCGAATTCCGGCGCCCTCTTGAAGACAGTCGCGTAATCCAGCGTGCCGAAGTGGGCAAGAATCAGTCCAATGCCGAGGATGAAGCCGAAGTCGCCGACGCGGTTGACCAGGAAGGCCTTCATGTTGGCGAAGATCGCGGTCGGGCGGGTGTACCAGAAGCCGATCAGCAGGTAGGAAACGAGACCGACCGCCTCCCAGCCGAAGAAGAGCTGCATGAAGTTGTTGCTCATGACGAGCATCAGCATCGAGAAGGTGAACAGCGAGATGTAGCTGAAGAAGCGGTTGTAGCCCGGATCTTCCTGCATGTAGCCGATCGTGTAGATGTGCACCATCAGCGAAACGAAGGTCACGACCAGCATCATCGTCGTCGTCAGCGAATCGATCAGGAAGCCGACCTCGAACCGGTAGTCGCCACTGGTCAGCCAGGTGTAGACGGGGCCGTTGAAGGCGTGACCGGCCTGAACATCCCGGAAAATGATCACCGACGCAACGAAGGCGATGGCAACGCCGGCGATGGTCACGGTATGCGCGAACCAGCGCGGTATGACGCGGCAGAAGAGGCCGGCGATCACGGCGCCGACGAGAGGCGCCAGGGGAACCAGGAGATAAAGCTTTTGCATTTCCATGTTTAACCCTTCAGGCTCCCCAGGTCATCCACGTGGATGCTCTTCAGGTTGCGGAACAGCACGATCAGGATCGCCAGGCCGATCGCCGATTCGGCGGCGGCCACGGTCAGGATGAAGAAGACGAAGATCTGCCCGGACAGGTCGCCCAGAAAGTGCGAAAAGGCAACGAAATTCATGTTGACCGCAAGCAGCATCAGTTCGATGGCCATCAGCAGGACGATCAGGTTCTTCCGGTTGAGGAAGATGCCGACAACGCTGATCGCAAAAAGAATCGCGCCGAGAACCAGGAAATGCGAGAGGGATAGAGTAAGCATTGGCGACCCTCTTTCAGTCTTTTTCCACAGGCATCTGCAATACGCGGACGCGATCCTTCGCCTTGACGAAGACCTGTTGATTCGGATTGGTATATTTGGACTGCTTCGGACCGCGGTAGGTCAGGACAATGGCCGCAATCATGCCGACGAGCAGCACCAGCGAGGCGAGTTCGAAGGGATAGACGAAATCGGTGAACATCAGGGCGCCGATGGCCTTGGTATTGGAAACGCCGGCCGGGACCATCGCCTGCGCCGCAGGCACCTGAAAATACTTGCTGCCGAGAACGAGGCCCATCTCCATGACCATCAGGAGGCCGAGTACCGCGCCGAGCGGAAGGTAGCTCCAGAATCCCTCGCGGATCCGGTCGAGGTTGATGTCGAGCATCATCACGACGAAGAGGAACAGCACCATGACCGCGCCGACATAGACCAGAATGATTGCAATCGCCAGAAATTCGGCCTGCAGCAGCGCCCAGATGCCGCCGCAGGTGAAGAAGGCCAGGATCAGGTGCAACGCGGCATGCACCGGATTGCGCGAGGTGATGACGCGCAGGCTGGCGAAAATCAGGATTGCCGACAGGAAGAAGAAAACCAGGGTCTGAAAATCCATCTCTAGTACCTGTTATCGGTAAGGTGCATCTTGTTGGCGATCCTGGGCGATCTGCGCTTCGTAGCGTTCACCGTTAGCCAGCAACATCGGCTTGGTGTAGTAGAGATCGCCCCGGCGTTCGCCGTGATACTCGTAGATGCGCGTTTCGACGATCGCGTCGACCGGACAGGCTTCCTCGCAGAAGCCGCAGAAAATGCATTTCGTGAGGTCGATGTCGTAGCGCGTGGTCCGCCGCGAGCCGTCGTCACGCGGCTCCGCCTCGATGACGATGGCCATCGCCGGGCAAATCGCTTCGCAGAGCTTGCAGGCGATGCAACGCTCCTCGCCATTGGGGTAGCGGCGCAACGCGTGAAGGCCGCGGAAGCGTGCGCTCTGGGGAGTCTTTTCTTCAGGGTACTGAACCGTGATCTTGCGCGCAAAGAAATACCTGCCGGTTACCGACAACCCCTTCAGCAACTCCTTGAGGAGCAGGCTGTTGAAGACTTCCTTCATCGAACCCATCAATCTCTCCTCACTTCCAGATATTCAGCGGGGACATCATCCAGACCCCGACCACCACAAGCCAGACCAGACAGACCGGCAGGAACACCTTCCAGCCGAGGCGCATCAACTGGTCGAAACGGTAACGCGGGAAGGTCGCACGGAACCACAGGAACAGGAACAGGACCGCCGACATCTTGGCGAACAGCCAGAGAATTCCGTCGGGGAGGAAGCCGACCGGCGACAGCCAGCCGCCCAGGAACAGGATCGACGTCAGCGCGGCAATCAGGATCATGTTCGCGTATTCGGCCAGGAAGAACAGCGCGAACGCCATGCCCGAATACTCGACATGGAAGCCGGCAACGATCTCCGACTCGCCTTCAGCCACGTCAAATGGCGCGCGATTGGTTTCGGCAACGCCCGATATCAGGTAGACGATGAACATCGGCAACAACGGCAGCCAGTTCCAGGACATCAAGCCAAGGCCCCATCCGGCAAAGCGCCCATGATCCTGCGCGTTGACGATGTCGACCAGGTTGAGGCTGTTCGAAACCATCAGGACACAGATCAGCGAGAAGCCCATCGAGATTTCGTAGGACACCACCTGGGCAGTCGCGCGCATGGCCCCGAGGAAGGCATACTTGGAATTCGAGGCCCAGCCCGAGAGGATGATCCCGTATACCCCCATCGAGCCGACCGCCATGATATAGAGCAGGCTGGCGTCGATATTGGCAAGGACGAGCGAGTCGGTGAACGGCACGACCGCCCACACCGCGAGCGCCGGCCCGATGGCCAGCATCGGGGCGATCAGGAAGATCCCCTTGTTGGCGCCGGTGGGCAGGACGATTTCCTTGAGCAGCAGCTTGAGACCGTCGGCGATGGGCTGGATCAACCCCAGCGGACCGACCCGGTTGGGCCCGATGCGAACCTGCATGTAGCCGATGACCTTGCGCTCGAAATAGGTCAGGTAGGCCACGCCCAGCATCAGCGGCGCAACGATCAGGACGATCTTGAGAAGGGTCCACACGCCCGGCCAGAGGCCGCCGAAGATCCCTTGTCCGAAGTTCATCAGTGCGTCCATCTATGCACGCTCCACGGAAATCGAGCCGAACATTTCGCCCAGTGCGGCCGTGCTCGCATGCGCCGCGGCGACGCGGACACAACCGGCCGGCACGCTCTCGTCGACCTTGGCCACCAGGACGGCCTCGCCCTGCCCCTGCTTCACCCGCACCCTGTCGCCGGCGGCAACGCCGATCTGGGCCAGCGTCCTGGCGTTGATCCGCGCCGCAGGTGCAACCGAATCGGCAGTCTGCTGCAGGGCAGGCGCCCGCCGCGCCATCGCATCGGCGAAATGGATCGGCACATCGGCTATCCGCTGCAACTGGCTTCCCGCCGCTGGCACGGACACGGAAACGCCATTCAGGGCGTTATCCAGTCCGGAGATGAATTCGGCGCCCTTGCCAAGCACTTCGTCGCGCACCGCCTCGCTCGATTGGTAGGCGAAACCGTCGAGGTTGAGCACGTTGCCGAGCACGCGCAGCACCTTCCACGCCGGGCGCGAGTCACCGCGCGCCTTGACCACACCGTTGAAACCCTGCACACGCCCTTCGATGTTGATGAAGGTCCCGGCGGTTTCGGTGAACGGCGCGATCGGCAGCAGCACATCGGCGTATTCGAGAGCCGGCGCGTGCCTGAAGGCGGACATGGAGACCACCAGGCTGGCCTGCTTCAGCGCGGCCACCGCGGCTTGCGGATTGCCGCAATCGAGTTCCGGCTCGATGCCCATGAGCACGTAAGCCTTGCGCGGCTGCAGGAACATCTGGCTGGCGTTGGCGCCGGAAGGCAGAACCCCGGCAACATGGCCGCCAACCACATTGGCCGATTCGCCAAGGAAGCCGACCGTGGAATTGGTCAGTCTCCCGAGTTCAAGGGCCAATGCGTGCACTTGCGTCGCGTCAGCCGACTGGGTGACGACGTTGCCCAGGAAGATCGCACCCTTCTCGCCATCCACCAGACTCCGGGCGATCTTCTTGCTGGCTTCGTCCGGGCCGACGCCGGCGAGACCGGCGGGAACGGTCGCGCCCTTCAGGCCTGCCGCTGCCTTGACGATCGCCGCCAGCGCACGGGCCAGTTGCGATGGTGCAACTGCAATGCTTTCATGGAGGTCGATCAGCGGGTCATCGGCGGTTACCGACAGCACGCTGACCGCGGTATATTTCTTCGCCGCCTGGCGCAAGCGCTGGGCGATCAGCGGATGGTCCTTGCGCAGGAAGGAGCCAACGACGAGCGCCGCGTCGAGATCCGCGATCTCTGCGAGACGGCGCCCCAGCCAGGGAATGCCGGCACGCCTGGAGTCGCTGCCGAAATCACCCTGGCGCGGACGGAAATCGATGTTGCCGCTGCCCAGACCCTTGAAGACCTTGCCCAGCAGGTACATTTCCTCAACAGTCGAATTCGCCGCCGCCAAGGCCGCCAGTGCATCGCCGCCATGTTCGCGGGCGACATCCTTGAGGCCATGGGCGACATAATCCAGCGCAACATTCCAGTCGACCTCGCGCCACTGGCCGCCCTGCTTGACCATCGGTTTCGTCAGCCGCTCATCGGAATTCAACGCCTGGTAGGAGAAGCGCTCCTTGTCCGAGATCCAGCATTCATTGACCGCCTCGTTCTCGCGCGGCAGAACACGCATCACGTTGTCGTGCTTGACCTGGACCACCAGATTGGCGCCCACCGAATCATGCGGGCTCACCGACTTGCGCCGCTGCAGCTCCCAGGAACGCGCGGTGTAGCGGAACGGCTTGGAGGTGAGCGCGCCGACCGGGCACAGGTCGATCATGTTGCCCGACAATTCCGAGTCCACCGTACGCCCCAGGAAGGTGGTGATCTCGGAATGCATGTTGCGGTTGGCCATGCCGAGTTCCATGATCCCGGCAACTTCCTGGCCGAAGCGGACACAACGGGTGCAATGAATGCAGCGGCTCATTTCCTCCATGGAGATCAGCGGCCCGACATTCTTGTGGAAGACCACATGCTTTTCTTCGCTGTAGCGGCTCCTCATCGGACCATAGCCGACGGACATGTCCTGCAACTGGCACTCGCCGCCCTGATCGCAGATGGGGCAATCCAGCGGGTGGTTGATCAGCAGGAATTCCATCACTCCCTTCTGAGCCTTGATCGCCAGGTCGGAGTGGGTGAACACCTTCATGCCGTTGGTCACCGGTGTCGCACAGGCCGGCAACGGCTTCGGCGCCTTTTCCACCTGCACGAGACACATGCGGCAGTTGGCGGCGATCGAAAGTTTCTTGTGGTAGCAGAAGTGCGGAATGTAAACCCCGACCTGCTGCGCGGCATCCATCACCGTGCTGCCATCGGGCACCTGCGCCTTCTTGCCGTCGATTTCGATTTCTAGCATGTCGCTACCTTGTAGCCAGTTCTTTCGTATCTGTCGCTTGGCAGGTTTCGTTCAGGCCTGAACCTTGTGGAAACCGCTGCCGGCCCATTGCACATCCCTGGGAACCTGACAGGTCTTGTGTTCAATGTGGTACTCGAATTCGCTGCGGAAATGCTTGAGAAAACTCTGCACCGGCAATGCCGCCGCGTCGCCGAGCGCGCAAATGGTGCGACCCATGATATTGCCCAGCACGCTGTTCAGCAGATCCAGATCCTCGTGCCTGCCCTGCCCGTTCTCGATCCGGTGCACCACCTTGTACATCCAGGCGGTTCCTTCGCGGCACGGCGTACATTGCCCGCAGGACTCTTCGTAATAGAAGAACGACAGTCGCTCCAGCGCCTTGACCATGCACACCGTTTCGTCCATGACGATGACCGCACCGGAACCGAGCATCGAGCCGGCCTTGCTGATCGAGTCATAGTCCATCGTTGTTTCCATCATCACCACGCCGGGTATCACGGGAGCGGACGACCCTCCAGGAATGACGGCCTTGAGCTTGCGCCCGCCACGCATCCCGCCACACATCTCCAGCAATGTGGAGAAAGGCGTGCCCAGAGGAATCTCATAGTTTCCGGGGCGATTGACATGACCCGAAACCGAGAAGAGCTTGGTGCCGCCGTTGTTGGGCTTGCCCAGATTGAGAAACTCCTCGCCGCCCATTTTCAGAATGAACGGGATGGAAGCGAAGGTTTCGGTGTTGTTGATCGTCGTCGGCTTGCCGTAGAGGCCGAACGACGCCGGGAACGGCGGCTTGAATCGCGGCTGCCCCTTCTTGCCCTCGATCGACTCGAGCAGCGCCGTTTCCTCGCCGCAGATGTAGGCGCCGTAGCCGTGGTGGGCGAAGAGTTCGAAGTTGAAGCCCGAACCGAGGATGTTCTGTCCGATCAGGCCGGCTGCACGCGCTTCTTCGAGCGCCTCCTCGAATCGAACGTAGATTTCCCAGATTTCGCCATGCACATAGTTGTAGCCACGGTTGGCGCCCATGGCAAAGCCGGCGATCGCCATGCCCTCGATGACCGAATGCGGATTGAAGCGCATGATGTCACGGTCCTTGAAGGTACCGGGCTCGCCTTCATCGGTGTTGCAGACGACGTACTTGTCGCCCGGGAACGAGCGCGGCATGAATGACCACTTCAGACCGGTCGGGAAGCCGGCGCCGCCACGTCCGCGCAGGACGGACTTCTTGACCTCGCTGATCACCTCCTCCTGGGACATCCCGCTTTCGAGGATGCGCCGCAACTGGGCATAGCCTCCACGGGCAACGTAATCCTTGAGGCGCCAAGTCCTGTCGCCGTCAAGGCCCTCCATCAGGACACCATTGATCGAACCGAGCATCGCCATTATTTGCACTCCTCCAGCAGCTTGTCGATCTGCTCCGGATGCATGTGGCCGCACATGCTGCGGTTATTGACGATCATCACCGGTGCATCGCCGCAGGCACCCATGCACTCGCCCTCCTTCAGGGTGAACCTGCCGTCCGCGGTGGTTTCGCCGTAACCGATGCCGAGCTTCTTCTGCACGTAGTCCCCGGCGTGATAGCCGCCGGACAGCGCGCAGGGCAGGTTGGTACAGACCGTGATCTTGTACTTGCCGACCGGCTTCAGGTCATACATGTTGTAGAAGGAAGCGACTTCATAGGCTGCGATCGGCGACATGCCGAGATACACGGCCACCGCCTCGATGGCTTCGGGAGACAGCCAGCCCTTTTCTTCCTGGGCATGTGCGAGACAGGCCATGACTGCCGACTGCTTCTGGTCGGTCGGATACTTGGCAATCTCGCGGTCGAATTTCTTGAGGGTTTCAGCGGCAAACATCAGCGGTCAATCTCGCCAAAAACAACATCCTGGGAACCGATAATCGTCACGACGTCGGCAATCATGTGGCCGCGCGACATCTCGTCCATGCCCGCGAGGTGCACATAGCCCGGCGGCCGAATCTTCAGGCGGTACGGCTTGTTGGCGCCGTCGGAAATGACATAGATGCCGAACTCGCCCTTGGGATGCTCGACGGCGGCATACACTTCACCGGGCGGAACGTGGATCCCCTCGGTAAACAGCTTGAAGTGGTGGATCAACTCCTCCATGTTGGACTTCATGTCCTCGCGCGATGGCGGCGCGACCTTGTGGTTGTCGGTGATCACCGGCCCCGGATTGTTGCGCAGCCATTCGATGCACTGCCGGATGATCCGGTTGGACTGCAGCATCTCCTCCATGCGCACCAGATAGCGGTCATAGCTGTCGCCATTGACGCCGACCGGTATGTCGAAGTCCACCTTGTCGTAAGCGGCGTACGGCTGCTTCTTGCGCAGGTCCCAGGCAATTCCCGAACCGCGCAGCATCGCGCCGGTGAAGCCCATCTGCATGGCGCGCTCCGGCGCCACGACACCGACGTTGACCAGGCGCTGCTTCCAGATCCGGTTGTCGGTCAGCAGGGTGTGGTATTCGGAGTGATAGGTCGGGAAGCGGTTGGTGAAGTCCTCGAGGAAGTCGAGGAGCGTTCCACTGCGGTTCTCGTTCCTTTCCCTGGCCTTCTTCGCATTGGTCCAGGTCGACTCCTGGTACTGCGCCATTCTGTCGGGAAGATCGCGGTAAACCCCGCCCGGACGATAGTAGGCGGCATGCATGCGGGCGCCCGAGACCGCCTCATACACATCCATCAGATCCTCGCGCTCGCGGAACGTGTACAGCGCCATCGTCATCGCTCCGACGTCCAGCGCATGGCAGCCGATCCACAGCAGATGGTTGAGTATGCGCGTGACTTCGTCGAACATCGTGCG
Source organism: Dechloromonas sp. (assembly GCA_017302355.1). The sequence continues at coordinate 2,773 of JAFLDQ010000091.1, read as the reverse complement.
GATGTACTTGCCGCGGATCGGGACATCGACATCGAGCAGGCGCTCGATGGCCATGCAGTACGCGTGCTCGTTGCACATCATCGACATGTAGTCGAGGCGGTCCATGTAGGGGACCGACTGCACCCAGGTCCGCGTTTCCGCCAGCTTTTCCGTTGCGCGATGGAGCAAGCCGATGTGCGGGTCGGCACGCTGCACCACTTCGCCGTCGAGTTCGAGAACCAGGCGCAGCACGCCATGCGCAGCCGGATGCTGCGGGCCGAAATTCAGGGTGAAGTTGCGGATATCAGCCATGAGCGGGATCTCCGTAGGTGTCTTCGCGTACCACGCGCGGCGTGTTCTCGCGAGGCTCGATCGTCACCGGCTGGTAGATGACGCGAGCCTGATCCGGGTCGTAGCGCATTTCGACATGGCCGGATATCGGGAAATCCTTGCGAAACGGATGACCGATGAACCCGTAATCGGTGAGGATGCGGCGCAGATCGTCATGGCCGACGAAGGCGATGCCAAAAAGGTCGAACGCCTCGCGCTCGAACCAGTTCACGCTCTTCCACACGCCGGTCACCGAATCCACCGCGGGAAACTCGTCATCTTCGGCAAAGACCCGGACGCGCAGGCGCCAGTTGTGAGCGACCGACAACAGGTGCGAAACCACGGCAAAGCGGCGGCCGGACCACCTGCCATCCCCGTAGGCCGAATAATCGACCCCGCAGAGGTCCATCAGTTCTTCGAAGCCGAGATCGGGTTCGTCACGCAGGGAAGTCATCACGGCGAGATAGTCGGCGGCAGCCACTTCGATCGTCAACTCGCCGAGGTCAAGCTTGAATGCCTTCAGCTTGTCCCCGAAGTGCTTCTGAAGATTCTGGCTAAGCGTTTCCAGCTTGGCGGACATAGCAAATCAGCCTCGGCAATTAACGTGCAATGGTATTGGTGCGGCGAATCTTGTTCTGCAACTGAATGATCCCGTAGATCAGCGCCTCGGCGGTCGGCGGGCAACCCGGCACATAGATGTCGACCGGGACGATGCGGTCGCAGCCACGCACCACCGAATAGGCATAATGGTAGTAGCCGCCGCCATTGGCGCACGATCCCATGGAGATCACCCAGCGCGGCTCGGGCATCTGGTCGTACACCTTGCGCATGGCGGGCGCCATCTTGTTGGTCAGCGTCCCGGCGACGACCATGACGTCCGACTGGCGCGGACTGGGCCTGAAGACGATGCCGAAGCGGTCGAGGTCATAACGCGCAACACCGGCGTGGATCATTTCAATGGCACAACAGGCAAGACCGAAGGTCATCGGCCACATCGAGCCGGTGCGCATGTAATTGATCAGTTTGTCGGCCGTCGTCGTGACGAAGCCTTCCTGGAGGACGCCTTCAATACCCATGATCGAGCCCTATTCCCATTCAAGCGCGCCCTTGGCCCAGGCATAGACATAGCCAATGACCAAGACGGCGACGAAGATCAGCATCTCGACAAATCCGAAGAGCTTTATCGATTCCGCCGCGACGATGTCCTTGAAAATCGTTGCCCAGGGGAACAGGAACGCGATTTCCAGGTCGAAGAGGATGAAGAGGAGTGCGATCAGGTAATAGCGCACATCGAACTTCATGCGCGCATCCTCGAAGGCCTCGAAGCCGCATTCGTAGGGAGAGAGCTTCTCGGGATCGGGACGATTCGGGGCAAGCATGAATCCCATGGCAACCGGCAAGACGCCGACCGCGATCCCCACCAGAACGAACATCAGGATTGGAAAGTAGTTTTCCATGATCCGCCGCCAGTATTCAGTTTCTTGTACGACACAGCGCTTCCAAGCCACTGCCCCCTTTTTGGTGCCGACGGCGAGACTCGAACTCGCACAGCTCTCGCCACTACCCCCTCAAGATAGCGTGTCTACCAATTCCACCACGTCGGCACTGCTTTTCGGCCACCCCGGCGAGGGACCATGCCAGGGAATCCGCCCTACGTTACTTCGGAATTTCCTTTGCCTTTGAACCGGCTTCCACAGGCGCCGCGGGCGACTCACCACCCATGGCCGCAGGTTGCGAAACCGGCTGGGATTGTACCGTTTCCTGCATCACACTGCCAGTCGTTTTTGGCTTCTGCGAGGCCACATAAGCCAGACTCAGGCTGGTCAGGAAGAACACCGCCGCCAGGACGCCAGTCGTGCGACTGAGAAAGTTGGCCGAACCCGTCGCCCCGAACAGGCTGCCGGAGGCGCCGCTGCCGAACGCCGCCCCCATGTCCGCGCCCTTGCCATGCTGCATCAGCACGAGGCCGATAATCGACAGCGCCACCAGGATATGGACCGTCAGAAGAAGAGAAAAAACCCAGTTCATGTTTCCGCCTATCAGTTTGCCGCAAGGCAAATCGCAAGAAAGCCCCCGGCAACCCGCGCCGCCCCGACAATCAGCCCACCATCGACATCAGCAAGTGCGACCGACCCGGGCGGATTCCGCACCGGGCAATGCGGCGCGCTGCTGCAGGCAGCCGTGCATCTTCCGGCCTCCGGCCACGGGATCTTTGCGCGCACGCGGGTGGTTCGGTTGCGTGAATAATCGTGGAATTATAGTGGGCAGCCGGTCCGTGGGTCAAGAAACGCGGGATCCTGGGGTGCGATTCAAACTGATGTGTTTTCGCAAGCCGCGTGACTCACACCGTGACTCGCCTGGCGCGCCCAGTACGCAAGCCACTGCCTATTGGCACGATTGAGACGTAGCGCCAGCATGTGTTCAGCGTTGGCGGCGCGCCACCAGGCGCCGGGGCGCTTCAGGC
>JAFLDQ010000090.1 GCA_017302355.1 Dechloromonas sp. | reverse complement strand
GTGAAGTGTATAATAATTGGTATCAATTCGCCAATTATTAGGAGATGTGTATGAAAGCCCGAAGAGATGTTTCACTTGCCAGTGCCTTTTTAATTATTTCGATCCTTGCCTGTAATATGCCGGGGAGGGAACGGGGCGGCGGAAATGCACGACCTCGGCGATGCTGCCCGGCGCGTGCAAGGTCGGCGCGCTGCGCTCGGGGACGATGAAATGGCGGTACTTGTGCTGTTCGCCCAGCGCGAAGGCCGCTTCGGCGTCGCGTTCGCGGTGCAGGATGACGAGGTGGGCAAAGGGCACGAGCAGGGCTTCGACGGCCTTTTGCCAGTGGGTGTCGGTGATTTCGACTAGGTCGACCAGCAGGTCGTGGGCGATGGCGGCGTTGTCCAGCGCCGCGCGAAAAGCGCGGATTTCGCCCGGTTCGGCGCGTTGACCGCTGGCGAGGGCGGCGACGATGGCTGCCAGCTCGCGCTGCCGGTCCTGCCAGCCGGCGAGTTCGAGGCGCAGGGCGTCGCGCCGGGTTTCCGCCTCGCCCTGCTGGCGGACGACGGCTTCCGGGTTGCCGCCAGCTTCGCTGGCCAGGCGCAACAGGCGGTCGCGTTCGCCGAGCAAGCCTTCCACCTTGCCGGCCTGGCGGTTGATCGGTTCTTGCGCGTCGATGGCGCGCTGTTCTTCGGCGAGCGCGGCGGTGCGTCGGGTTGCGGCGGCGGCAAGATCGCTTTCCGCTTGCGGTCGACGGACTTGCAGGGCCGATTTCTCGGCCACCAAGCCGCGCCATTCGCGCTGCATGCCGACGATCTGCGAACGGCCTTTAAGGATTGAATCGCCGAGCAGGTGGTATTCCAGCCGCGGGCGGGTTTCGCCGAACAGGCGGGTACGCTCTTCGTTGAGCCGGGACCAGGTCCGGAAGTTGTCGACGTCGAGTTGGGTCTTCTGGATCCTGACTTGCAGGCGGTCGAGCTGGGCTTCGAGTTCGCCCAGTTCGCGGCGCGTCGCTTCCTGGTGCTGGCGCGCCTCCTGGTAGCGGTCGAGTACTTCGCGGTCGCCGAAAACCTGAAAGACCAGATCGAGCAGGGCCTTGGGCGAGAGTTCGCAGAGCTTGTCGGTCTGCCCTTGTTCGAGCGACAGCACCTGGCCGATGGCCGGCGTCAGGCCGGCGCCGTACAGCATCTGCTGGTATTCGCGCACGCCGAGTTGCGTGGCGTTTCCCTGCAAGGCTTCGATCGCCGTGTCTCCTTCGGCGATCAGGTAATGCCGCGTCCATTCGCCGCCCTTCTTCTCGATGCGACAGGCCAGAGTTACGATTTCGCTGTGAAACGCCCACGGGAACGGCCGCTTGCCCGAAGGCTGGCGGCGGTTGTCGACGACGCCGCGCAGCCAGCAGAAATCCTCGCCGTTGCGCCGCACGTAGCGCTTGTAGTCGCGCTTTTTCGAGCAGTCGAGCGCCAGCAGCGTGCGCAGGGCGTCGAGCAGCGTGGTCTTGCCGGAGCCGTTGGGGCCGACGATGGTGACGATGGCGGCATCGAGCGGCAGAATCAGGCGCTGCCAGAAATCCCAATGGACGACTTCGAGTCTTTCCAGGCGGAACATCAGGCGTCTCCGTTTGCGGTCGACGCCATTCTTGCCTCTTTTTTGCCGTTGACCGCGACCAGCACATCGGCCAGCGCGCCGTCGAGGATGCGCGGGGCGAGTTCGGCGTAATCGAAGGCGAGGTCGAGCAGCGGCCCCTCGTGCAGCACCTTGTTGCGCCGCTCGATGAAGCCGAGGCGCGACAGCACGGGAAGCAGGAATTGCAGGCGGGCCTTGCCGCCGAGCAGCCTGCCGTAATCTTCGAGCAGCACGTTTTCCGGGATGCCGCGCGCGGCGTCGTCGCGCGGCGGGGTGGCCTGCGGGTTGCCGAAGAGGTCGCTCTGGCCTTCATCGGTGGTGGCGTCGCGGGAAAGCTGGCGCTCACGCTTGGGCAGGATAATCAGCGCCCAGAGCAGGATGAGCAGGGCGACGCCGTCGCGGTTCAGGCCGGCATTGGTGGACAGCCAGGCATCGCCGCGCCCGAAAACGGCATTTTCGCTATCCGCTGCCAGGCCGACGGCGACATGGCCGGCAAAGGGGTTGTCGAGCAGGCGCAGGCCGACGGCGGCGAGGCGGTGTTCGATGTCCTGGCGGAAGCTTTCGTCGATCAGCAGGCGGCGTACTTCAGCGTCGCTCTTGGGCAGCCAGCGCTGGGCCAGCAGGCGGGCGATGAACTCGGCGGGCGTGTTGGCGTTCATGGCGTTTGTCGGGGCAGGATGGCGCCGCGACTGATGGCGGCGACTTCGTTGCGTTGCGGCGTGGCGAGCGTCTCGTCGGCAGCCCAGCGCAGGGTCAGCGGCAGTGCGCCGAACGCCGCCAGTTCGGGGTCGCCCGCCGGGTCGCCGAGGAAGGGGAGCAACGAGAAACGGTAGGCGGCGGCGCGATAGCTGTCACCGACGATGGCGTCGCTGACGGCCAGCCCGTCGTCGCCTGCGGCGACGCCAGCCAGCAGGCGGGTCAAGGCCGCCAGTTCCGGCGGCGGTTCGCGCGGGATTTCGCGGGTATTTTCGGCGTCGACCGCAGCCGGCAGCGTCGACCGCCGGTGTTGCGGGCGTTGCCGTTCGAGCAGCTCGAATTCGGCGATATCGGCCATCACGTCCGCCAGGACGAAGGAAATTTCCGGCACCAGGTGCGTTGTGCCGGCGGCGAAGCCGGCAAGCTGGTCGATGTCGCGCGTGGTCAGCCAGGCGGCGAGTTCGGACGAGGTCAGCCCGCCTTGCGAGAGGTGCACGCGCTGGCGGGCGATGGCCGCGAGCTCGCGCTGGAAGACGCCGGTCATGCGCATGATGCGGCTTTGCCGGGCGCCGATTTCTTGCGCCAGGCGCCAGGTGGCGTCGTCAGGCAGGCCGTCGGCGGTCAGCTCGCGCATGATTTCGGTGCCTTTTTCCATCCATTGCCAGACCGAAGCGAGCCTCTTCTGCGCCGCCTGCAGGCGGAACTCGGAGCCGGAGGCGACCGCGCCGGCAAACTCGTCTTCCAGTTCGGCGAGGCGGGCCAGCAGATGTTGCAGGTTTTCCGGCGAAACGCGCCCGGTGGCGCCGCCGGCGGCGATCTGCGCGGTCAGGTAGCCCAGTTCGGCGTCGTCCTCGGCGGCGAATTGCAGCAGCGTCGACAGCGCGGCGAGCACCATGCGGCCGGTCGGAGAAATCTGGTAGGTGCGCCTTTCGCTGTCCCAGACCAGCAGCTCGTGCTCGCGCAGGCGCTTCAAGACGGTTTCGAGCTTGACCGGGTCGATGAAGGCGAAGTGCATTTCCAGCTCGCGCGGCGACCAGCTCGGGTGGTCGGCGCGGGCGCCGATTTCGCGCAGCACCAGCAGGCGCACCATGACTTCGGCCTCGCCGCCGCGAAAGACGGCGATGCAGGCGGCGATCAGCCCGCGCGCGCCGAGCAGCGGATAGAGCGGCGCGATGTCGGCCGGTTCGACGCCACGGGCGAAAAATTCGGCGAGATCGGGCCGTTCGCCCGCGTTTGCCATTTACACGCCCTGTTTCAGGCTGGCTTCGATGAAGGGGTCGAGATCGCCGTCGAGCACGCCCTGCGTGTTGCCGGTTTCGTGGTTGGTGCGCAGGTCCTTGATGCGGCTCTGGTCGAGCACGTAGGAACGGATCTGGTGGCCCCAGCCGATGTCCGACTTGGCGTCCTCCAGCTTCTGCTGCTCGCTCTGCTGCTTGCGTAGTTCGAGTTCGTAGAGGCGGGCGCGCAGCATGGCCCAGGCTTCGTCGCGGTTGCGGTGCTGCGAGCGGTCGTTCTGGCACTGGACGACGATCCCGCTCGGCAGATGGGTCAGGCGCACGGCCGAGTCGGTCTTGTTGATGTGCTGGCCGCCGGCCCCGGAGGCGCGGTAGGTATCGGTCCGCACGTCGGCCGGGTTGATGTCGATCTCGATCGAATCGTCGACCTCCGGGTAGACGAAGACGCTGGTGAACGACGTGTGGCGGCGGGCGTTGGAGTCGAACGGCGATTTGCGGACCAGCCGGTGGATGCCGGTCTCGGTGCGCAGCGTGCCGTAGGCGTAGTCGCCGGAGAACTTGACGGTGGCGCCCTTGATGCCGGCGACATCGCCTTCGGATTCTTCCATGACTTCCACGGTGAACCCCTTTTTCTCGCCGTATTTCAGGTACATGCGCAGCAGCATCGCCGCCCAGTCCTGCGCCTCGGTGCCGCCGGCGCCGGCCTGGATTTCGAGGAAGCAGGGGTTCGGGTCCTGCGGATTGTTGAACATGCGGCGGAACTCGAGGGTTGCGATCCTCTCCTCGATCGCCGCGGCATCGGCCTCGACCGCGCGCAGCGTCTCGTCGTCGCTTTCGTCGCGGCCCATCGCGAACAGTTCGCGGCCGTCGTCGAGGCCGCCCTGCACGGCCTCCAGGACGAGGACGACATCCTCGAGCGCCTTCTTCTCGCGGCCCAGATCCTGGGCGTGCTGCGGATCGTCCCAGATCCCGGGATCCGCCATCTCCTGGTCGACGAGGGTCAGGCGTTCGCGCTTGTGGTCGTAGTCAAAGATACCTCCGCAACCCGGCGGCGCGCTGCGCCAGGTCATCGAGCTTGGAGGAGATGCTGTTGAGTTGTTCGGCGTCCATGAGGCGGTTCCCGGCGGTTTGCGAAACAGCGATTATAGCGGGGCGGCGCGCCGTTGGATTGACTGCGCCGGCCCGTGGCTGGGATACTTGCCGGCATGCCCCGCGGGGCCCACCTTTCTTCCCTCCCGGACACGCTCACATGCTGCAGAAACTCTCCTCCTTCGCCGGAATTCAGGGGCCGGTCGTCATCATCGTCATCGACGGCTACGGCCTGCCGGATTCGGACGCCGGCAGCGCCATCGCCGCTGCCAGCAAGCCTACCCTCGACCGGCTTTTCGCCGGTTATCCGAATATCCGGCTGCGCGCCCATGGCACGGCGGTCGGCATGCCGTCGGACGACGACATGGGCAATTCCGAGGTCGGCCACAACGCCATCGGCGCTGGGCAGGTCTATAGCCAGGGCGCGGCGCTGGTCGCCGGCGCCATCGCCGATGGATCGATCTGGCAGGGCGAGGCGTGGCGGCAGATCGTCGCCGGCGCCAGGGCGGGGCGGGGGACGATCCACTTCATCGGCCTGTTCTCCGACGGCAATGTGCACAGTCACATCGATCACCTCAGGGCGATGGTCGTCCAGGCCAGGGCCGAAGGCATCCGGGCCGTGCGCATCCACGCGCTGCTCGACGGCCGTGACGTGCCGGAAACCAGCGCGCTGGAGTACGTGACGCCATTCGAGGCCTTCCTCGGCGAAATCTCGAGCGACGGCTTCGACGCCCGCATCGCCTCGGGCGGCGGCCGCCAGAACATAACGATGGACCGCTACGACGCCAACTGGGCGATGGTCGAGAAGGGCTGGCGCACGCACGTGCTGGGCGAAGGCCAGCAGTTCGCCAACGCGACGGCCGCGGTCAACGGCCTGCGCGAGCAGAATCCGGGAACCATCGACCAGGATCTGCCGCCCTTCGTCATCGGCGAAAACGGCGAGGCGATCGGCACGATCGAAGACGGCGATTCGGTGGTCTTCTTCAATTTCCGTGGCGACCGCGCCATCGAGATCAGCCGCGCCTTCGACGAGCCCGGTTTCGCCCGGTTCGACCGGGTGCGCGCGCCGCAAGTGACCTACGCCGGAATGTTGCAGTACGACGGCGACCTCAAGCTGCCGGCCCGCTTCCTCGTCGCCCCGCCGGCGATCCGGGACACCATGGGCGAGTGGTTCAGCCAGGCCGGCCTCAATCAGTTCGCCTGTTCGGAAACGCAGAAGTTCGGCCATGTCACCTATTTCTGGAACGGCAACCGCTCGGGCAAGTTCCCCGGCGAAACCTGGCAGGAAGTGCCGAGCGACGTCGTTCCCTTCGAGCAGCGCCCGTGGATGAAGGCCGCCGAAATCGCCGACGCGATGATCGCCGCCATCCAGTCGGGGCAATACAAGACCCTGCGCTGCAATTTCGCCAATGGCGACATGGTCGGCCATACCGGCAACTTCGAGGCGGCGCGCATCGCCATCGAGGCCGTCGACCTGTCGCTGACGCGCATGCTGAAGGCGATCGATGCGGCCGGCGGGGTGGCGCTGATCACGGCCGACCACGGCAATGCCGACGAAATGTACGAGATCGACAAGAAGACCAGGGGGCCGGCCCGGAACAAGGACGGCTCATACAAGGCCAAGACCGCGCACACGCTCAATCCGGTGCCGCTGATCCTCTACGACAATGTCAGCGGCGGCAGGCTGGGCCTGCGGCAGACCGTCACGGCCGGGTTGTCGAATATCGCCGCGACCGTGGCCAACCTGGCCGGACTGGAAAAGCACGCCGCCTGGGACGAGAGCCTGCTGACGATGGGCGACTGATCTCCCGCCGCCTGCTCGCGTCCGCCCGGCAAGATCATCGACGCCAGGCGCGCGCCGGTGCGGATCGCGGCACGGCGGAAGGTGGCGAGACGCCCGCCCTCAATGGCGGAAAAGGTTCCAGGCCATCTCGACGCCCGAGACGAGCAGGTCGCCGATGTCGATGGAATCGAGGGCGTCCGCCCGGCTTTCGCGCTGGCGGCGGGATCTGTCCCGCTCGCGCATGACGATGGCGTCACCCAGCGCTTCGACGTCGTCTACCGCCGTCCGTTTGACCTCGGCCTGCCGATAGCGGGCCAGCGCCTGTTCGACGGCGGCCGGGTCGAGGATGGCGATCGGCGCGCGGCAATGGGTGCAGGCGTGATCCTTGCGGATATCGACCGGCGCGCCGCAACCGTTGCAGCGGACGGTGCCGACCCTGGCGGCGAGGACGCCGATCTCGGTTGCGGTCAACTGGCGGACGAAGCCCTTTTCGATCATGAACTGGGCGAAGGTCGTGAACCGCCCGTGCCTCTGCAGGCAGCGGTCGTAGTTGAACTGGCCGCCATGCCGGGCGACATCGAGACCGTGCAACAACTTTTCGTTGCAGCGCGGGCAGGTGAGCGGGTCGCGCAAGGGCAGGCGCTGAGCGTCGCGGTGTTCGTGGATCAGCTTGAACAACTCGACGATGCCGCCCGGCGTGATCTGCGCGCTTTCGAATTCGTCGAACCAGATCGCCTGGCAGGAGAAGCAGAGGTCGAGGACGATTTCGCCATGCTGCATCCGCTCGAAGCGGTGCTTGACCATGGTCTGGCGGCAGGAAGGGCAGGGCGTCGGTTTCATCGGGAGCGCGCGGGCACCAAGAGCGCGTCGGGGTGGGCGGAGCCGCAACTATAACGCAGGGGGGAACCGCCGATCATCGGGCATATCGATGGCGCCCGGCGCCTGTTGCGGTCGACGCCCAAAAAAAGGCGAAAATCGAATACTGGTGGAAGCGATTGCCATTGCCAGGATATTCGTCAGGCGAATCGCCGTTCTGCGATGAACGGCGATCAGGGGAGGAATTCCTCGCTTGACGGAGGAATGCCGGCGGCCTCGAAGTAATCCGGCCCGAGTTCGGAAATCGCCGCGCCCCGGCAGCGCAGCGTCGCCCGCCGCTTGCCGCCCTTGTCGACCGCGACCCCGGCGACTTCGCCTTCGCCCTTGATCCAGAACGAATACACGGTGTAGCGGTACTGGCTGCGCTCGAATTCGACCCATGCGCCACCGCCGCCAGCCAGCGCGGTATTACCCGCGCGGAAGGCCGGGGCGTCGCCTGCCGCCGGGTAATGGAGCTCGGGTGGTTTGCCGGCCCGGCCGAAGCGGTATTGCAAGGCAGCCGCTCCGCCGCCCGGCCGCGGCGCTTCGCAGAGCGAAACCAGTTTGGCGCCGACCGGGCAGGCGAAGACGATTTTCTCGGCGCCCTGGCACAGCGACCCGGCCAGTCCGGTTTGCGGGGCGGCGAGCAGAATCGGCAGTATCGCGGCGCCGAGGAGCGAACGGGGGAGCGCGATATTCTTCAGAGCAGTTTTTCCCCGCGCAGGTAGGCCGATGTGAATTCGGCCAATCCGTGCCGGCCGCCATTGACCAGTCTTCTGGCGGTGGCGAAGTCGCGTTCCAGCAGCGCGGCCTTGATCTTGAGTTCCTTGTTCTTGAGGAAGCAGGCCAGAATCAGCCCGGCTGTCGCCGGATCGTTGGCCCGGTCGGGATGGTTTTCGAGATCGACACCGATTTGCGCGCCGATTCGCCGGTAGTTGTCGCGGCCGGTCAACTGGATGTAGCCGCGCCCCTTGTAGCTCGCGCCATCCGGCTTGCCCCGGTTGCCCAGATCGCGCCGGTTGTCGTAGAGGTCGAATGCGTGACCGCGCGGCGAGGTATTGAAGCGCGAGACATACTCGTCGATCGGCTTGAAGCCCGCCGTCTCGGCGGCGATGGTGCCGAGCGCCATGAGCACCATCGGCTTGTCCGTGAGTCCGAAGTGCGTCAGCCCGGCAACGAGCGGCGGCAGATTGGCCTCGATGTCGGTCAGCCGGGCGCCGGGCAGCATCCGCGCCGCGATGGCCGTGGTGATGTTGCCGGACACCGCGGGCAGGGCCGCGTCGGACGTCAGCCCCAGGCGCGCCTGCGTGCGCGGGCCGGCCAGGCCGTCGATCAGGAGGTCGCCTTCGCTTTGCTGGAAGGCGCGCACCGCCGCATCCGTGCCGACACCGAAAACGCCGTCTATCTTGCCGGGAGGGAAGCCCCGGTTGGCCAGTTCCCTTTGCAGCGCGGCGACATCGTCACCCGTCATCAGCGCGCCGTCCAATACAAGTTGCAGGGTTCTCATGATTGCTGCCTCCATCGCCAGGTGGAACGGTCTGGATTCACTGTGTTTCGAAATCCCGATGCTATTCAAGCACAATTCGCAACGAATACAAATTCAAACCGCCGGCATGCGGCCGGGCGCCGGAACGGCTGGCCTTTGGACCGCCCGGATTGCCCCGAGGTTCAACTTGACGCCCTTCTTCATCTTCCCGGCGACGTGCATTTCGCAGGCCTTGCAGTCGAACGTGAGGATCCGCTTTTCGTTGCCGCTGATCAGCGTCATCGGCTCCGGCTTCGGGTGTTTCACTTCCTTCGGGCACAGGTTGAAGCTATAGCGCAGGCAGCTGTCATCGTTCGTCCCGCATGGCGCAGGTTGCGGTCGACGCCGAAAAATGGGCAAAAATGAACGACTGACCGGGACGTGATCCATATCACCATCGGTTAATATTCGATGTATCGAACACTCGGGAAGCCACCCCATGAAAATTGCCGACTCCACGCAGGACACGCTGGTCAACGAAGTCCGGCTCATGCTCGACGAACTGCCGTTCGACGGCGCCCGCGTGCTCGAACTGGGCTGCGGCAAGGCGGAAAAGACCCGCCTGCTGGCCGAAACCGGCCGCCCGCGGGAAATCGTCGCGCTCGAAGTCGACGCCATCCAGCACCGGCGCAACCTGCAGATCGCCGGCCTGCCGAACGTGCATTTCCACCACGGCGGCGCCGAGGCGATCCCGGCGGCCGACGAAAGCGTCGACATCGTGCTGATGTTCAAGTCGCTGCACCACGTGCCGGTGCCGCACATGGATCGCGCCCTGGGCGAAATCGCCCGCGTGCTGCGCCCTGGCGGCCTCGCCTGGATCTCCGAGCCGGTCTACGCCGGCGAGCTCAACGAGGTCTTCCGCCTGTTCCACGACGAGAAGACGGTGCGCGAAGCCGCCTTCGCCGCCATCCGCCGGGCCGTCGCCGACGGCCGCCTGTGCCTGGAAAAGCAGCTTTTCTTCAACACCCGCAGCTTCTTCGAAAACTTCGACGAGTTCGACCGGCGCATGATCCAGGTCACGCACAGCAATCACCAGCTTTCCCCGGAACTGTATGCGAGCGTGAAAGCGAAATTCGAGTCCTACCTGACGCCGGAAGGCGCCACCTTCCACCCCCCGCAGCGGGTTGATCTGCTGCGGAAGGCGGGATAACACGCGGATCTTCCTGGCCTGAAGTGATTTCCGGAACGTACTTGCCGATACCATGGGCACGGGAGACACCAATGGCCGTATGGTGTGGCACCACGGTCGAGTGGGATCTGGTGCTGATGCCGGAGTGGTAGACTCGGCTGCCGCACTTCATGAGATAGCCATGACCCGCCGACGCAGAAGCACAGAAGCCCCCATTGAAACCCTGTTCAAGGCCCCATGGTGGATCAGTGTCGCCATTGGTGTCGCGGTGCTGGTGGTGCTGAAATGGATATTGCCAGCGGCATGGGCTTCCAACATGTTCTTGAAGCCGCTGGCAACCACGCTGTCCGGGATGGCATGGCTGTTTTCAGGCATGTTTTTCATCGTGGGCTTGCTGTCGTTCATCCGCGAAAAGTTCTCGGCTTCACGCTCAGCCAATCTTTCGACCACTTGGAAAGCGCCTCCGCCGCCATCGTATCAGGCAACCGAAAGCAGTTGGCAGGAACGAGTGGAACGCTACTCGGAACAAAAAAGTGCCGGTGTCAAGTCTTTCGCGCAAATCACGCAGGGCTTGAAACCGTATATGGGACAGTAGGTTAGCTCTTTTCGGGGCCGCTTTGCAGAACCGCGGCTTCGTCGGCTAGGAGCCACATAAGAGCGTCGGGAGAGAAAGCCGCATCGCACCGTGTCGTGCTGGATTGCCGAGGAACGGCGGGCCTGTCGCGTCATCATAGCCCAAGAGGCTTGGCGGCATCCAGAATGAAGAACGCGCAGCCGGTGGCTGCGCGTTCGATGGATGCCGTTGGTATGTGACGCCATCATGTCGGCTTCGATGGCGCGCTCCGGGTCGCCGTGCCCTTCCTGAATCCCCGATCCCCCGCCATGAACGCCTCCAGCATGTGCGGGATCAATTTCTCTGCATCGACCGCCTCGCCATACGCCTGCGCGTGCAGCGAGGCGTAGCGGTCGAGGTCGGCTTTCAGGCTTGCCGGGCAGGCGAAGGTCAGCTTGACACTCTCGGTCTTGGGCAGAGGCCCGAGCCGCAGCTTCTTGGTCGTGGTCATTGCGAAGCTCCCCGGTTAAAGAACAGGGGCTGGTACGGCCGCAGCACCAGATCCCGGTTGACGATGATCCGCACCGGCAACCCTGGCCGCGCCGTCAGTGTCGGCTGGATGTTCATGTTGCGGCGGGTGATCTCCTGGCCGACCTGGTTGATGCTGTCTTGCGCGCTATCGCGCCCGGCGATCACGATGCGGTTGCCATCCTGGCGATTCTCCGGCGCGGCCAGCTCGGCGCCTACGCCCAGCAGCGTCGTCAGCACCGCGCCCGAGACGATGCGCTTCCAATGCCAGTCCACGTCGTCCTCCAGGCCGGCGTAGCCCGCTGAATCGGTGCCCACAAGGTTGTCGAGCGTCAGCGATGAGGTATCCGGCAGGATGACCCGGTTCCACACTATCTGCACGCGGCTCTGCCCATAGCTGACCTGGCTGTTGTACTTGCCCAGGATGCGCGAGCCCTGCGGGATCAGCAGGAACTTGCCCGTGGCCGTGTCATAGACCGGCTCCGTGACAGTGGCGATCACGTCGCCCGGCAAGTCCGACTTCATGCCAGTCACCAGCGCGCCCGCGATCACGGTTCCGGCCATCACCTGATAGGGCGACGCCGGCAGCGCCAGATTGCCGGAATTGCGGGTTTCCGTAGAGCCGGCTTTCAGGAACGCCTCTTTCTGGTCTTGCCGGTTCTGTACGGCGGTCGGGTCGGCAGGCTGCGTCGCCACCGATGCCGGCCCGGCCGCGAGTGGGTCGAAGGCCGCGAGCGCGCTTGCACCACCAGGCGCACCCGGTGTCGCCTGCGCCACGGTCGCGGCGGCTTGGCCTTGGCCGCCCGAGCGGAAGAACACCGACGAAGCCGCAGCGGCTTCCGCCTCTTTGCGCAAGGCATCGTTGGGGTCGTGGCCGGGGGCCGCGTAAGCGGCCACGGCCGGCTGCTGCGAGTTCACGATGGCAGGGCCGAGGTCGCCCGGCAGCGGCGGCCCCAGCTCGGGCACCTTCGGCGGCAGCTTCGAGTAGTCGGCCGGCAGACCGTCCAGCCCTTCGGACTTCGAGACGCGATCGACGTTGTATAGCTCGGTCTGTTCGCCTGCGCTGCGCCGCTGCGGTTGCAGCGACCAGATCGTGGCCCCGAGCACGGCGACCGACAGGCCGCCGACAAGGACGGCCAGCGTGCGCCGGTTCAGGCGCGTGACCGGACGCGGCTGGGCGCGCAGCGTCACCGACTCGGGCGCGACCTTGCCCGCCTGTGGCGTGTCGAGGTCGGGGGTGTCGTCCTGGCTCATGGTCAGTCCCTCCGCGCCACGCCGTCCGTGCGCTCGATTCGCACCACGTCGCCCTTGTCACCGCCCAAGCGCAGTTCGGCCGCGCCGAACAGCCGATCCACGATGTAGTACGGCGAGCGGAAGCGGTAGTTCACCAGTTGCCCATCGCCCTGCGCACCGATGACAAAAAGCGGCGGCAGCTCGCCTTGCGCGATGCCGGCGGGGAACTGGATATAGACCTTCTGCCCGTCGTCGAAGGCGCGCAACGGCTTCCACGGCGGATTGCTGCCGCTGATCGCGTAGCGGAAGCGCAGGTTCTCCAGCGACAAGCCGGAGTCCACCGGCGCAGCGGCGCTAGCGGCCTGTGCCTGGCGCTGCAAGGCCAGCATCCGGTCGCGCGGGTACTCCCAGGACACCGATGCCATCCACGTCTTTTCCGTCGAAGCCAGCTCCAGCAGGTACGTCCTGCGGCTGGTGGTGATGACGAGATTGGTCTTGAGGCCCGAGCGAATCGGCTTGACCAGCACGTTCACGCGCAGATCGGCACCGCTGCCGCTGGACGTGTCGCCCACGATCCAGCGCACGGTATCGCCGGCGGCCACCGTCACCAGTTCCTCGCCCGGCTGGAGCGAAACGACGGTCACGCGGCCCACGGCCGCATAGACCTGATACAGCGCGCCATCGGTGAAGGGCCACACCTGAATCGCGTTGACGTAGCCCTCGCGCGTGGGCGCGACGCGGGCCTCGGCATTGGCGCGCGAGACGCGCACCGTCTCGTCGGCCGGCTCCGGCGTGGGCTTGGCGTCCTCGGCTTCGGGCAATGGCTTCAACTGCGCCGGCATCGGCAGCACCTCGGGCACGGCCACCACCTCCACCGGCGCGGGCGGTTCGGGCAGCGGCTGGGCCTGCACCGGCTCATCGAGCGAGATGGTCGGCGGTGGCTTGCCCTGCGTGGCGCAGCCCGCCAGGGCAAGCAAGATCACCGGCAAGGCGGATTTACGGAAAAGATCATTCATGGCTTGGCTCCTTCGGAAGAATCCAGTTCGCGGCTCCACGACAGGCCGTTGACGTAGATGCCCAGGGGGTTCTTGCGCAGGCGTTCTTCGGTGCGCGGCGG
>JAFLDQ010000009.1 GCA_017302355.1 Dechloromonas sp. | reverse complement strand
GGCCGAGCGCATGCAGCGCTGCCGCGGCCATGCGCCAGGGTTCGCGCGCCGCGCGGTCGCCACCCGGCAGCGCCAGCGGGCGCAGGTGGCCGATGCGTTCGAATCCGCCGCCGTCCACCTTCAGCAGCTCGCCACCCCAGGCAGTGCCATCGTCGCCCAGGCCGACACCGTCGAGCGCGAGGCCCAGCACCAGGCCGTCGTGGCCGTGCTCGGCGCACACCGCGGCGATGTGCGCATGGTGGTGCTGCACGGTCAGCAGCGGCACGTCGAGTTCGGCCGCCAGCGCGGCGGCGAAGCGGGTGGAATGGAAGTCCGGATGCAGGTCGTGCGCGATCGCCGCCGGGCGTGCGCCCATTTTCGCCATCCAGCCCAGCAGTTCGCGTGCGGTGCGCTCGTGCGCCAGGCAGGCGTCGACGCCATCGAGGTCGCCCACGCTGCGCGAGATCGCAGCGACTTCGCCGTGCGCGGCGCACACGGTGTTCTTGAACCACGCGCCCACGGCGAGCACCGGCGCGCCGGGAGGCAGCGGGAGGCGATGCTCGATCACGCCGGCTTCGGTCATCGGTGAGCGCTTTCTGGTGTGGGCGCGGACCTGGCCGCGACCCGGGCAGCGTCGGGCCCTGCGACCCCATCGCGGCCAGGTCCGCTCCCACAGGTATGTGCGCAGCCGCCAGCGAGCCACTCCACCCATTCGTCCATGCCCAGACCGCTGGTGGCCGACACGCGGATGATGCGGATGTCGGGATTCACGCGGCGCGCAAAGGCTTCGGCCTGCACGACGTCGAACTGCAGGTAGGGCAGCAGGTCGCACTTGTTGAGCAGCATCAGGTCGGCGGCGCGGAACATGTCGGGGTACTTCAGCGGCTTGTCCTCGCCCTCGGTCACCGACAGGATCACCACCTTGTGCGCTTCGCCGAGATCGAACGCCGCCGGGCACACCAGGTTGCCGACGTTCTCGATCATCAGCAGGCCGCCGCGCATGAGCGGCAGGCTGGTCATCGCGTCGCCCACCATGCGCGCATCCAGGTGGCAGCCCTTGCCGGTGTTGATCTGGGTGGCCGGCGCGCCGGTGGCGCGGATGCGCTCGGCGTCGTTGCTGGTCTGCTGGTCGCCCTCGATCACCGCCAGCGGGATGCGGCCGGCCAGGCGCTCGATGGTCTTCACCAGCAGCGTGGTCTTGCCCGAGCCGGGGCTGGAGACCAGGTTGAGCGCGAACACGCCGGCCTCGGCGAACGCGCGGCGGTTTGCCGCGGCCTCGGCATCGTTGCGGGCGAGCAGATCCTGCTCGATGGAAACGTGGCGCAGGTGAGCTGCGGCGGAGGCCGCGACTGCGGATGCCGCGGCGCCGGCTGCTGCGTCCGGCAGGGCGTCCCGGTTTTCTGGAGCCGCCTTGGATGAAGGTTCGACCGCGCGGCGGCGTGGCGCGTAGGGATGGCCGGCGTGGTGGTGATCGATGGTGGCGCTGTCGCCGCCGCAACCGCAGGTGGTACACATGCCTCGTGCTCCCGATTATTCGACGTCCAGATCCTTGACCCGCATTTCCGTGCCGCGCACCACCTTGAGCGGGCGCGATTCGCACTTCGGGCACAGATCGTAGAGCGTTTCCATTGCCGCGCGGATGCCGCAGCCAGCGCACTCGCCTTCACCCGGGGTCGTCACGATGTCGAGCCGCGCGCCCTCCGCACAGGTGCCGCGGCTGGCCGACTCGAAGGCGAAGCGCAGTGCGTCCGATTCAACGCAGGACAGCGCGCCAATTTCCATGCGCACGACCCGCACGCGATGGAAATGCTCGCGCCGGGCTGCATCATCGATCAGCGCGATCGCGCTCTCGGCCAGCGACAGCTCATGCATGGCAAGCCTCCCGGGGGTCCGTGCCTGGATTGACGCAGGTCACAAGCGGATCAGTAATTCGCTCGGGATCATTGTAATTGCGCGCCGCAGCGCGGCAAAATCGTCATCAAGTCGATGCACGATTCCCTGCGCATCCCTGGCTCACAGGAGGACAGCGTGGCAGCAGCGAAGATCGAAACCATTCTCGACCGGCATGCGCGCGACGGCACCCGTCTCGTGCAGATCCTGCGCGAGGTGCAGGACGTGGCAGGCTGGCTTTCTCCCGCGACACTCAGCGCGATCGCCGAGGGCATCGGCTGGCCGCGGGCGCAGGTGGAAAGCACCGCCGGCTTTTACAGCTTCTTCCACACCCGTCCGCTGGGCGAGTACCGCATCCTGTTCTCCGACAACATCACCGACCGCATGCTGGGCAACCAGGACCTGATGCGCTCGCTGTGCGAAAAGCTGTGGCTGGAGCCCGGCCATGTGTCGGAGGACGGCCTGGTCAGCGTCGATGCCACCTCCTGCACCGGCATGTGCGACCAGGGCCCGGCGCTGCTGGCCAACTACCGCACCGTCACCCGCCTCACGCCCGAGCGCATCGACGAGATGGCGCACCTGATCCGCCGCCGCGTGCCGGTGGGCGACTGGCCTTCGGACTGGTTCCATGTCGAGGACAACATCCGCCGCCGCGACGTGCTGCTCGACCACGGCCTGGCGCCGGGCGCGGCGCTGGCCGCGGCGCTGGATCGCGGCCCCGCCGGGCTGCTCGGCGAGATCGAGCGCTCCGCCCTGCGCGGCAGGGGGGGCGCGGGCTTCGGCAGCGACATCAAGTGGCGCTCCTGCCGCGACGCCTGGGGCGATGCGCACTACGTGATCTGCAACGCCGACGAGGGTGAGCCGGGCACCTTCAAGGACCGCGTGCTGCTCAGTTCGTACTTCGACATGGTGGTCGACGGCATGTGCATCGCCGGCTTCGCCATCGGCGCGAGCAAGGGTTTCATCTACCTGCGCGGCGAATACCGCTACCTGCTCGACCGGCTGGAGACGCGGCTGGCGCAGCGGCGCGAGGCCGGGCTGCTGGGGCGCAACATCCTCGGCCGCGGCTTCACCTTCGACATCGAGATCCACCTCGGCGCCGGCGCCTACATCTGCGGCGAGGAGTCGGCGCTGATCGAATCGCTCGAGGGCAAGCCGGGCAAGCCGCGCATCCGCCCGCCGTTCCCGGTCACGCACGGCTACCTCGGCCAGCCCACCACGGTCAACAACGTCGAAACGCTGGCGCTGGCCGCGCTGATCGCGGTCAGGGGCGGCGAATGGTTCCGCGCCATCGGCACGCCGTCTTCCACCGGCACCAAGCTGCTGTCGGTATCGGGCGATGTCGAACGGCCCGGCATTTACGAATTCCCCTTCGGCGTCACCGTCGCCGAAGTGCTCGCAGCAGCGGGTGCGCAGGACACCCAGGCGGTCACCACCGCCGGCGCGGCGGGCTCCTGCCTGGCGGCAGACGAGTTCGGCCGCCGCATCGCCTTCGAGGACGTGCCCACCGGCGGCTCGATCATGGTGTTCGACCGCTCGCGCGACATGTTCGAGGTGGCGCGCAACTTCGCCCACTTCTTCGCCCACGAGAGCTGCGGCTTCTGCACGCCGTGCCGGGTGGGCACCGCAGTCAATGCGCGGCTGCTGGACAAGCTCGCCAACGACCACGGCTCGCCCTACGACCTCGACGAAATGGAGAAGATGCACCGCCTGATGCAGGGCGCCAGCCACTGCGGCCTGGGCAACACTGCGACGCTCGCGCTGCGCGACATGCTCGCCAAGTTCCGCCCGGCCTTCGACCGCCGCCTGCATTCGCCCGACTACGAGCCCGGCTTCGATCTCGACGCGGCGCTGTCGCAGGCGCGGCGCATGACCGGCCGCGACGATCCCGGCGCGCACCTCACCGACAACCTCAGCGCCCATGCCGGCGAAACCCCGAGCGAGGCCCAGTCATGAACAACAGCTTTCTGCTCGACGGCGAGGACGTCTCCTTCACCCCCGGCCAGACCGTGATGCAGGCCGCCGCCGCGGCCGGCAAATACATCCCGCACCTGTGCTGGCATCCGGACTTCACCGCGCACGGCTCGTGCAAGCTGTGCACGGTGAAGATCGGCGGCCGCTTCGCCACCGCCTGCACAACGCGTGCCGCGGCTGGCCAGGAGGTCGAGAACAAGACCGAGGAGCTCACCGCCAAGCGCCGCACGCTGCTGCAGCTGCTGTTCGTCGAGGGCAACCACTTCTGTCCCTCGTGCGAGAAGAGCGGCAATTGCGTGCTGCAGGCCACCGCCTACGAGATGGGCATGTTGAGCCCGCACTTCGACCACTTCTACCCCGACCGCGCGGTGGACGCGTCCCACCCCGACGTGCTGCTGGATTTCAACCGCTGCATCATGTGCGAGCTGTGCGTGCGCGCCAGCCGCGAAGTGGACGGCAAGGACGTGTTCGCGCTGTCGGGCCGTGGCGCCAGGTCGCACCTCATCGTCAATAGCGAAACCGGCCGGCTGGCCGATACCGACTTCGCAGTCACCGACCGCGCCGCCGAGGTCTGCCCGGTGGGCGTGATCCTGAAGAAGCGGGTCGGCTTTGCGGTGCCGATCGGGGCGCGTGAATACGACGAAAAGCCGATCAGCGAGAAGGCTGTCGAGAAGGTCGCCGATGGCGTGAAGGAGGCCGGGTGATGAGCACCGAAATGATGGAGTCCGGCACTGTGACCATGCCGCGCAAGCTCAAGGTCGCCACCGTGTCGCTGGCCGGCTGCTTCGGCTGCCACATGTCCTTCCTCGACATTGACGAGCGCATCCTGCCGCTGCTCGAACTGGTCGAGTTCGACCGCTCGCCGATCACCGACATCAAGCATTGCGGACCCTGCGACATCGGCCTGATCGAAGGCGGCGTGTGCAATGCCGAGAACGTGCACGTGCTGCGCGAGTTCCGCGCCAACTGCAAGGTGCTGATCGCGCTCGGCGCCTGCGCAGTGAATGGCGGTCTGCCGGCGCAGCGCAACCACCTGCAGATCGCCGACATCCTGCAGCAGGTCTACCGCACCGGCCACGGCCTTGCCGACGGCAGCCAGATCCCCAACGACCCTGAACTGCCGCTGCCGCTCAACCAGGTGCATCCGGTGCACGAGGTGGTGAAGATCGACTACTTCCTGCCCGGCTGCCCGCCAACGGGCGACGCCATCTGGGCCTTCCTGACCCAGCTCATCGAGGGCAGGGACCCCGTGCTGGGGCATGGGCTGCTGCACTATGACTGATTCCGCGAGACTGACATGAGCTTCGAACTCGAAACCGCCCCCGTCGCCAGCGAGAACCTGCGCCGCGTCGCCATCGACCCCGTATCGCGCGTGGAGGGCCACGGCAAGGTCACGATCCTGCTCGACGAGCACAACAAGGTGCATCAGGTGCGCCTGCACATCGTCGAGTTCCGCGGCTTCGAGCGCTTCATCCAGGGCCGCCCTTACTGGGAAGTGCCGGTCATGGTGCAGCGCCTGTGCGGCATCTGCCCGGTGTCGCACCACCTGGCGGCGAGCAAGGCGCTGGACGTGATCGTCGGCGCCGACCGCCTGACGCCCACCGCCGAGAAGATGCGCCGCCTGATGCACTACGGCCAGATCCTGCAGTCGCACGCGCTGCACTTCTTCCACCTGTCCTCGCCCGACCTGCTGTTCGGCTTCGATTCGGAAGTGGCTCAGCGCAACATCGTCGGCGTCGCCGCGAAGTACCCCGACATCGCCAAGAAGGGCATCCTGCTGCGCAAGTATGGCCAGGAGGTGATCCGCCTCACCGCCGGCAAGCGCGTGCATGGCACCGGCTCCATTCCGGGCGGCGTCAACAAGTCGCTGACCGCCGCCGAGCGCGCCGAGCTGCTGAAGGACGCCTACCAGATGATCGCCTGGAGCCGCGACGCGGTGAAGATCATCCGTGAGCTGCACGAGCAGAACCCGGCGCTGTACGACAGCTTCGGCAACTTCCCGTCCAACTTCATGGGCATGGTCGCGCCCGACGGCAGCCTCAACCTCTACCACGGCGTGCTGCGCGCCAAGGACGCCGCCGGCAACATCCTTTTCGACCACGTCGACTACCAGACCTACGACACGCTGATCACCGAGGAAGTGAAGCCCTGGAGCTACATGAAGTTTCCGTACTTCACCTCCATGGGGCCGGAGCAGGGCTGGTACAAGGTCGGACCGCTCGCCCGCGTGCAGAACTGCGACAGCATCCCCACCCCCTTCGCCGAGCACGAGCGCCGCGAATTCGTCGCCTACGCCGGCGGCAAGCCGATGCACGCCACCCTCGGCTTCCACTGGGCGCGCATGATCGAGATGCTGTTCGCCGCCGAAACCATCAAGGAGTTGCTGCACGACGACGACATCGAAGGCAGCGACCTCGTCGTGACCGGCGAGCGCCGCCGTGAAGGCGTCGGCGTCATCGAAGCCCCGCGCGGCACGCTGTTCCACCACTACCAGGTGGATGACGACGACCTCGTGACGATGGCCAACCTCATCGTCTCCACCACCAACAACAACCAGGCGATGAACTCCGCGGTGCGCGAGGTTGCGAAGCAGTACCTCGACGGCAAGGAAATCACCGAAGGCCTGCTCAACCACATCGAAGTCGCCATCCGCGCCTACGACCCCTGCCTGTCCTGCGCCACCCACGCGCTGGGCAAGATGCCGCTGGAAGTGACGCTGGTAGACGCCGAAGGCCAGGAACTCGACCGCAAGTACAAGCACTGACCCACCACCCCGGTGGGCGCTGCCTACTCCCGCGGCGCCCACCGGGCCACCTCCGGACGCCCCCATGAAACCCGACACGCTGGTCTTCTCCTGGGGCAACCCCAGCCGCGGCGACGACGCCCTCGGCCCGCTGTTCGCCGACGCCATCGACGCGCTGCAGCTCCCCGGCGTCGAATGCCTCACCGACTTCCAGCTCCAGGTCGAACACGCGCTCGACCTCGTTGACCGCGAGCGCGTGCTGTTTGTCGACGCCTCGATGGCAGCGGACGCCCCGTTCAGCGTCCGTCGCCTCGCCCCGCAGCGCGACGCCAGCTTCACCACGCATGCGATGTCGCCGGAGGCGGTGTTGCAGGTCTATGCCGACACGCAGGAGGGTGAAGCCCCCTCGGCTTGGCTGCTGGGTATTCGGGGTGAGCAGTGGGCGCTGGGTGAAGCGCCGACGCGCGGCGCATTGCGCAATCTTGAAGCGGCCGTCAGTTGGACCCGAGCGTGGTTGGCCTCGGGCTGATGCAGCGGCGGTACGCCGCGGCGCGGCAAACCGCACGCCGGCCCCGAGTCACTTGGCCTTGTTGCGCTCTTTCCAGTTCTCGAGCGACACCATCATGCGGTCGAGCATGCCGTGCAGCGCTTCCCACTCCTGCTCGCCGAAGTCTCGGAACAGGTCGGCCTCGAGGCCGCGTCCGATGCGCTCCGCCTCTGACCACACGCGGTTGCCTTCGTCGGTCAGGGTCAGGCACTGCTGGCGGTTGTCCTGGGTGTTGGCGCAACGCGTGATGAGGCCGCGACCCTCGAGGAAGGAGATGTTCTTGGACAGCAGCGTCTTGTCGAGGACCAGCCGGCCGCCGAGGTCGGTCGCGGTGATGCCCGGGTAGTCGTGCACCAGCCGCAGCACCCTCAGTTCGCGTACCCCGAGGTCGAACGCCTGCTTGTAATGCGTGTTCCCGACCTTCATCAGAACGGTCTTGATCAGGTCGAGCTTGTAGGTCAGGTAGGGCGCTTCGTTTGGTCTCATTGTGTTCTGAAGGCGCTCCGGCGAGGGAGCGGTTCGACGCGCGGGTAATCGAAGGTTGAATTATGCACCAATCCTCGGCGGATGAACCTTCGGGTAAGCCCTGTCTGGGGCGCCATGGCCGGAAACCACCGGCGCGCCGGTGAGGGCCGGACCGAGGTCGCGCGCAGCGCGGAATCAGGAACCGGAGGCGGGTTTCGGGCCCCAGGGCATCACCGGCACGGTGGAGATGGCATTGGCCGGCGCGCCTTCGATGATGCGGCGGCTGATCGCCAGATACACCAGCGTTCGGTTGGCCTCGTCCCACATGCGCACGATGCGTGTTTCCTTGAACAGCAGCGAGGTGTCCTCGGAAAACACCACTTCGTCCTTCGGCAGCTTCGCCGGCAGCGTGATCGGCCCTGTCTGGCGGCAGGCGAGCGAGAACTGCGACGGATCCTGCGCCAGGCCGAAGCTGCCCTTCACGCCGCCAGTGCGCGCCTGGCTCACATGGCAGGTGATGCCCGGCACCTTGGGGTCGTGGAAGGCCTCGACGCAGACCTTGTGATTGGCGCCGATCAGCTTCCAGGCGGTGGTGACGCAGCCGATCTCGTCGGCAGCGGCGGTGAACGGGGCTAACAGCAGGGCGAGCACACCCGGGAAGAATCGCTTCATGGCCGATCGAGTTTCCAGCGTTGCGGAACCGTGATGTTAGCCGCTCGGCGTTCGGAGGTGGGCACCGGACGCGAGGGGGCGGGAGGCGGTGCAGCTGCAGCCGTCTTGCAAATGAGGCGCGCTGTGCTAGACCGGATTCATCGGCTGCGATCGTCATTGGTCATATGACGGAGCGCGCGCTGCGGTGACGGTCTCCAAGGGGCAAGCAGAATGAGCAGCGCAACGGTGCGGTCGAGCCGGTCTTGCTCCGCGGTGGCGATGAGCGCAGCGATGCTTGCGCTCGTCGGCTGTACAACCGTCCGCATCGAATCCGCCCTCGACCCGGCTGCGGTGAGGGTCTTCCGCCATTGGGGCGTGGTCGTCGTGGAAGTGCCGGGCGCGATGCCGTCCTATGTTGCGGACGTCAGCGCGGTCGGACTTGCGCGCAACCCCTTCGGCTGGACGCTGGGCTATGCGCGACAAGGCTGGGCGGCGCTGGGAGAGGATTGCCGGCTGGTCGTGTGGGTTGCCACCCGAGAGCATCTCGAGGCGGCGCGCGAGCTGGCCGATACGCATGCCGGTGTGTGCACCGTTGCGGTGCCTTGAGGCGAACAGGAGATCGATGCGATGTGTCCTCTTGTCAGAATGTCCGGATGGGCCGCGCCGCTCATCCTGTGTGCTTGCAGCACGGCACCGGCACCACCGCTGTTCTTCGGCGAGCAGGTAACGGTGGGCATCAATATCGGTACCGTTGCGGGCACGCAGGGGGTGGATTTCACCCTCGGCTACAAGGACCAGGACGTGGCCGTGGTGCCGGTCGGCGCGGTCAGTGGTGGGCAAGGGCAGGCGGTGACCGCCCACACGCGCGACGGTGCCGACACCGACACCCCAGCGGACGTGGACGCGCTGTCGGTATTCGGCCAGTTCGAAGGGCAGGGCGCCCAGCCTGCCGGCGGCGGCCCGACCACCCGCAAGGTGGCGCTCGGGCGCTTCTTCGCCACCGGCCTCGCAGCGTCGAATCTGGCCGAGGGCTACCGCGACGGTTGGGTGAGCCGGTCAGAAGGCGCGATGGCGGCACCGGTGCGCAGTGCCGCCGGGTCAAAGCCCGCCGCCACGCCGCCCGCCGCCACTCCGCCAGGCAAGACGCAGTCCGGTGATCAGCAGCCCGCCGTCTCGCAGGCGGACGCCAAGGACCTGATATCCGTTCCGCCACTCGTGTTCGCCCAGACCAATACGCTGGGCATCGGCATGTCGACTTCGGTGGCCGAGCAGGGCGTGCAGTTCAGCCTTGGCTACACCGGGCGGGACATCGCCTTCGTACCGGTCATGATCCGTTCCGCCGACGGCTCCGTCCGCCGGCTGGGTGGCCGCCATGGCGCACAGGGCCCGGCGCTCCCGTACGAAGACGATGCGCTGTCGGTGTTCGGCCAGTTCAGGGTCGATACCGCGACCGAGGCGGTGCAGTTCGGCCTGCGGCGCTTCTTCACCACCGGCATGGCGGCACGCCGGCTCAGCGAAGGATTCAAGGGCGTCATCGCGCGCGAACTCCAGGCCGAGCAGGCCGCTGGGGCGGGCAGCCGCTGACGGATGCGGGCGGGTGCCGAGCTGCAGGACAGCGGGCGTTGAGCGACGTCGGGCGCGCCAGCGCGGCGCCGCCGGACAGGCATGACACGAGGAGGCAAAATGGCGACGAAATCCCGCGGCCGGGCCAAAGCGACCGGCGAGACAACAGGTGGCGGAGCGCAGGCCAGTCCGCCGCCGCCGACCGACACAGGATTTGCCGACGACATGCCCTTCGCGCCCGACATGCCGTTTGCGGACGACATGGCGTTTGCCCCCGCGACCGTGCGCGGCGGAGCAGGGACGAGCGCCCTGCTCGCGCCCATCGTGCGCCGCGGCGGGCGTGAAGTCACCGGCGATGACGTGCTCGCCCTCGCGCGGCGCCATATCGGCGAGGTCTACAAGCTCGGCGCGCGCGCGCCGATGGCCAACGCCGGCTGGACGGGGCCGTGGGACTGCGCCGAGTTCGTGTCGTGGTGCGTGTTCCAGGCGTCGGGCATCCTGTTCGGCACGCAGCCGCGTAACGACCCGGTGCGCGCCGATGCCTTCACCGGCTTCTGGGCCGAGCAGGCGCGCGCGGCCGGGTGCACGGTGCGTGTCGCGGAAGCGGCGGTGATTCCGGGCGCCATCCTGTTACGCTTTCCGCGCCAGGGGGCGATCGGTCACATCGTGTTCTGCGACGGGCGTGGCGGCACGGTGGAAGCGCACAGCAGCAAGACCGGCGTCATCGCCCATACGATCAGCGCGCGGCGCTGGGACACCGGCGTGCTCGTGCCGGGCATCCGCTATTTCCGCACCGGTGATCCGGTGCAGGTGGCCGCGCCGGCCGGCATCATCCGGCTCACCGAGCCGATGACAAAGACGGATCTGGTCGAGAAGGTCCAGCGTCGCCTGGCCAAACTCGGTTTTGCGCCTGGGTCGGCGGACGGTGTCTATGGCCCGCAGACGGCGCACGCGGTCAAGCAGTTCCAGGCTGATCGTGGTCTGGTGGTGGACGGCGAGGTCGGTCCGACCACGTTAGAGGCACTCGGCCTTTCCTGATGCGGGTGCAATGGAAAGGGAAAACGTTTCGGCAGGGTAGGCGGCAGCGGCGAAGCGCCGTCCCGATCCGCGCCGCGCGTACCATGGCAGGCATGCCGCGGCCACGCTCAATCGCATTGCGGAGATCGACAACATGCGCACACTTGAACTGATTTTTGACGGCGAGCTGATGCAGGGCGACGACGTCAGGGCCCTGCAGCAGGCCCTGGCTGACAAGGGCTTCTCACCCGGCAGCATCGATGGCGTCTTCGGCACGGGGACCGATGCGGCGGTGCGCGCCTTCCAGCTCAGCGAGGGCGACCTGCTGGTCGATGGACAGGCCGGACCGCGCACCCAAGCGCGGCTGGGCCTCGCCCAGGATGCGGCGCTGCCCTCGGTGATGGACAAGGTCACGCCGCTGGTCGTGTCACGCATGCTGCCGGGCGCGCCGATCGACAACATCAAGGCCAACCTCGGGCCGGTCCTCGATGGTCTGCGCCACTTCGGCCTGACCGACAAGATCATGGTGCTGATGGCGCTGGCCACGGTGGCCGCGGAATCGGCGGGCTTCAAGCCGCTCGACGAGTTCCTCTCGCGCTTCAACACCTCCCCCGGCGGCCATCCCTTCAACCTGTACGACAACCGTCGCGACCTCGGCAACCGCGGCGCACCGGACGGTGCCCGCTACAAGGGCCGCGGCTTCATCCAGCTCACCGGGCGCAGCAACTACCGGGTGTATGGGCAGAAGATCGGCGTCGATCTGGAGAACCATCCGGACAAGGCCAACGAGCCGGGTGTCGCCGGGCTGATCCTCGCCTGTTTCCTGAAGGACAAGGAGCTGAAGATCAAGTCGGCCATCCTCGAACGCAACTTCGCCCGCGCCCGGCGCCAGGTGAATGGCGGAACCCACGGTCTCAGCAATTTCCAGACGGCCTATCTGCGCGGGGAAAAGCTGATTTGAAGCCGCGCGCGACCTGTACCGCCGCCGTCGCGCTGGCCGTGCTGCTGGCGCTGCCGGCCTGCTCGGCGGATACCCCAGTTCCCGCACCGGCGCACACCACGGCGGCACGTGCCGTAGCCCCAAGTGAGCCGGCAACCGCCACCGGGAATGCGGCAGCAAGTGCGGCAATCGAGGCAAGTTCGGCCGGTTGCGCAGAAGGGGAGCGCACCGTGTTTGCGTGCCGCAGCGGGGCCAAGCACATCGCCTTGTGCGAGGGCCCCGCGGGCGGCGAGCGCCCCACCGCGCTGCAATACCGCATCGGCAAGCCGGGAGCACCGACGGAGATGGTGTATCCCGCGCCGGGCGAAAGCTCGCCCGCCTTCGCGACTGGCGTCGTGACGCTTGCCGGTGGCAGCGGTGCATGGGTGGAGTTCACCCGTCCGCCGTACCGTTACGTGGTGTTCTCGTTCTGGCTGCAGGGCCGGGGCGAGACGGCCGGCGTCGCGGTCGAGCAAGGCGGCAAGCGGCTTGCGACCCTGCATTGCGACGCGTCAGCGCGATCCGAGCTCGGTCCGGACTATTTCGGCGCCGCACGCCTGCCGGCGTCGAACGCCGATTTTCTGCCCTGACGGCATGGGCCGTCCTTCCGCGGCGACGTGGACGGCATGCCGCCCGATCCGTTCCGCATAGACGCGATTGCGCTTGCGTTACCCGGGCTCGAGCAGCTGGACCAGCCGCAGCACGGCCTGGTGCGTCGGCACCGGCTGGCCCTGGCGCGCTGCCATCTCCAGCAGCACGCCAGTGATCGCATCGATCTCGGTGCGCCGCCCGGCGAGCACGTCCTGCAGCATGCTGGCACGGTTGGCTCCGGTAGCGGTGGCCACGGCGACGACGCGGTCGCGCGCAGCGGCCTCGTCCAGCATCAGCCCTTCGGCCCGCAACACCGGCCAGGCTTCGCGCACCAGCGCATCGAGGTAAACGCGATACGGCGGCTCGAGCAAGCTGCCGTTGGACACGCGGAAGATTGCCGCGAGCGGGTTGATCGCCACGTTCACCAGCAGCTTCGCCAGTCGCGCTGCCACGATGTCGGGTTCCACCCGGGCGCGAAAGCCAGCGCGCAGCAGCAGCTCGACGACCGGCTCGAAACCGGGCGGCACCAGCGTTTCGCCCGCGCCGGACGGGGTGACGCCGCTGGCATCGCGGAACGCGCCCTCGGTCGTGATGCCCTGCGCGACGCGCCGTTGCGCCGACGGCTCACCCACCCCCGCGCGCAGCATCGCCTCGGTGAGTCCGTTCTGCAGCGACAGCACGCCGCGCGGACGCATGGCGGCCGCGATGCGTCCGGCCCCGATCGTGTCACCCGCCTTGACCAGCACGATCACCCAGTCGGCCGCGGGCGCGCGCGCTGAAGCGAAGGCGTCGGCGCGGTAGAGCGCGTCGCCGACGCGGATGCCTGTGCGCAGGGCGTCGGCATGGTTCCCGTCGCGGGCGATGAGCGCGATCGGACCGCTGCGCGACAAGCGGGCGGCGAAGTGGAGGCCAAGCGCGCCGGCGCCGATGATGGCGAGTGGGTAGCGCATGCCGGTCGCGCCGGGGGAGGATGACGAGTGATTCATTTGTATCAAGATTTGTCCCCCTGAGGCTAAGCTTTTAATATTACGCATTAAGACAGGGTCGCGACGACACGTTTCCTCGCGGCCCTTTTTGCTTTTGAGCCTTCTGATTTTCCCGATCCGCCAATGCCCGATTCTGCCTTGCCGCCCCTCAGCCTCGACAATGCGACCGCGCTCTTCGGTCGTCCCGCGGAGCTGAAGTTGAGCGAGATCGTGCGGCCCGACATCGTCGAGTGCCCGCCCGAGCTGTCCTTGCGGGACGCTGCGGCACGCATGAGCGAGGCGCGGGTCAGCTCCATCCTCGTCGTGAACGGCGGCGAGGTGCTGGGTATCTGGACCGAGCGCGACGCGCTGCGTGTCGACTTCGCCGATCCGGCGAGCTTCGACCGACCGATCCGCGAAGCGATGAGCGCGCCGGTGCGCACGGTGCCGAGTTCTCTGACGCTGCACGAACTCACCGTGCGCTTTCGCGAGGAGCACTTGCGCCACTACCTGGTGGTGGACGAGCAGGGCCGCCGCTGCGGGGTGGTGTCGCAGACCGACGTGGTGATGAACCAGGGCGTCGAGCACTACCTGAAGCTGCGCAAGCTCACCTCGTTGCTGAAAGGCCGGCTGACACCCCTGTCGCAGGAGGCCGCCTTGTCGGAGGCGACGCGGCACATGCGAGAAGGCGGCGCCGACGCGGTGGTGGTCGCCTATGCCGACGGCGGCTACGGCATCCTGACCGAGCGCGACGTCACCCGTCTCGTTGCGGCCGGTACCGCCGATCTTGCGGTGGGCGAACTGGCCAGCCGGCCGCTGATCACCGTGCAGGCCGACACCAGCCTGTATCGCGTGCGTGCGCAGCTCACCGAGCGTCGCATGCGCCACATCGGCGTGCTCGACGAGAAGGGGGGGCTGATCGACCTCATCAGTTTCAGCGACATCCTGACCGGCATGGAGCTCGTCTATGTGCACGAGCTGCAGCATGCCCTGAGCGAGCGCGACCGGGCGCTGAATGCTTCGCAGCGCAACCTCTACCTGGCTGAAAAGGTCATCGAGAGCTCGCTCGAGGGCATCCTGGTGACCGACGCCGATGCACGCATCATTTCCGTCAATCCGGCCTTCACCCGGCTGACGGGCTACAGCGCGGAGGAGGTGATCGGGCGCAATCCGCGCGTGCTCGGCTCGGGCCGCCAGAGCCGCGCCTTCTACACCCGGATGTGGGAGTCGATCAACGCCGACGGCCACTGGCAGGGCGAGGTGTGGAACCGGCGCAAGAACGGCGAGATCTTCCCCGAACTGCTGACGATCAACGCCATTCGCGATCACCAGGGCCGCCTCACCAACTATGCGGCGCTGTTCAGCGACATTTCCGAGGTCAAGGAGAACCAGCAGCGCATCCGCGACCTGGCCTACTACGACCCGCTTACTGGCCTGCCCAACCGCCGCCTGCTCGACGATCGCCTGCAGGTGGAACTGGCGCACGCCAGCCGCCATCAGCGCAAGGTGGCGGTGATCTTCGTCGACCTCGACCGCTTCAAGCGCATCAACGACAGCCTGGGCCACGAGGTGGGTGATCAGCTGCTGGTCGAGGTGGCAAGCCGGCTGCGGCACTGCCTGCGTGATGACGACACGGTGGCGCGGATGGGGGGCGACGAGTTCGTCGTCGTCATGAGCGATCTCGACGGCCCGGACGGTGCGCTGCACGCGGCCAGCCGCATGACGGCGGCGTTGCGCAGCCCGATCACCGTCGATGGGCGCGAACTCGTCGTCACCTGCAGCATCGGCATCAGTCTGTACCCCGACGACGGCAAGGACTCGTCGACGCTGATCAAGAACGCCGACGTCGCGATGTACCGCGCCAAGGCCGAGGGGCGCAACGCGTTCCAGCTCTATCAGCCGGCGATGAACGCACGTTCGCTCGAGCACCTCGCGCTGGAAGCTGCGCTGCACCATGCGCTGCCGGCGGGTGAGCTGTTCCTGCATTACCAGCCCGTCATCAGCGTGGACGATCGTCGCATCGTTGCCGCCGAGGCGTTGCTGCGCTGGCGCCATCCGAACCTGGGCGTGGTGTCGCCGGCCGATTTCATTCCCATCGCCGAGGAAACCGGCCTCATCGTGCCGATCGGCGAGTGGGTGTTGCGCACCGCCTGCACCCAGCATCGAATCTGGCGCGAGTCCGGACGTGTGCCGATCCGCATGATGGTCAATATCTCGGCGCGCCAGTTCCGCGACGAGGGCTTCGTCGACATGGTGCGCTGCGTACTGCACGAGACCGCCATGGCGCCGCACCTGCTGACGCTGGAGCTGACCGAAAGCATCCTGATGGACGACACCCAGCAGGCCATCTCGCTGCTCGAAGAGCTGCGCATGCTCGGCCTGCGCGTCGCGCTCGACGACTTCGGCACCGGCTATTCCTCGCTCGGTTACCTGAAGCGCTTTCCGATCGACGAGCTCAAGATCGATCGCCTGTTCGTGCGCGACATCGATCGCAACCCGCGCGACGCGGCGCTCGCCGCAGCGATCATCTCCATCGGCCACAGCCTCGGTTTGCGCGTGGTCGGCGAGGGTGTGGAAACCGCCTCCCAGTTCGACATGCTGACCACTCACGGCTGCGACCTGGTGCAGGGCTATCACTTCAGCCTGCCGGTGGCGGCCGAGGCATTTCCCGAATAATCCGTCCGCGGCTGGGTCAGCGGATGCCGGAATCGAGATACGCGTCGCGTACCGCGTCGACCCCGTAGCGCCGCTCCAGCCGGCGGAGGGTGAAGTGGCCCCGGCTCACCGACTGGAAGTGGTTCATGAACATCAGGTTGATCGAGGCGCCGGCGGCCGCACCGATGCCGGGCACCAGCATGCCGGCGGTCTTCTGCGTGAGCTGCACCTTGTAACGCGCGGCCACCATGGCGATCAGCCGCACCAGCGCCGGCGCGCCTTCCTGCGTCAAGCCCTGTTGCGCGAGGTGGCGTGCAGCCTCGCTGACGGCACCGGCCAGCGCCGCGCGCATCGCGTAGTAGCCGGATTCCGCGGCGTCGTCGGCGTCGGCACGGCCACCGAGCGCGAACACCTCCAGTGCCGCCAGCCGCGTTGCGGGGTCGGCCAGCACCTCGCCTTCGGCACGCGCGATGTCGAGGATGGAACGCATGATCAGCACGGTGGATACCGGCACTTCCACCGTACGCGCCCTCGGCTATGCCGGCGCCAGAAAATGAGGCTGCCCGCGGGCAGCCTCCGGCCCTCCGCGAAACGGGACTGATCAGACCGGACGCCGCTCCTGTGCCAGGCTCGCGCTTTCCATCCAGCGCTTGATCCGGTTGGCATCTCCAACCCGGGTCATCTTGCCCGAGGAATCGAGCAGGACGATGACGACCGGCTTGTCGGCCACCCGCGCCTGCATGACCAGACAGCGGCCGGCTTCGGAAATGTAGCCGGTCTTCGAGACACCGATGTCCCAGTTGTCGCTGCGCACCAGCGCATTGGTGTTGTGGAATTCGCGGATGTGGCCGTTGAGGTCGATGCGCGCCTCGCCGGTCGTCGACAAGGCGCGGATCTCCGGATAACGCGCGGCGGCCGCCACCATGCGCGCCAGGTCGTTTGCGGTGGACACGTTGTTGCTCGACAGGCCGGTCGGTTCCTCGAAGCGCGAGTTGAGCATGCCCAGCGCCTGCGCCTTGCGGTTCATGGCCCTGACAAAAGCGGGCATGCCGCCCGGATAGTGACGGCCCAGGGAGTTCGCCGCGCGGTTCTCCGAGGACATCAGCGCCAGCAGCATGGCCGTCTCGCGCGTCATCGTCGTGCCCACCGGGATGCGCGAACGCGTTCCCTTGAGACCGTCGACATCGTCGTCGCCGATGGCGATGACTTCATTCATGTCGAGTCTGGCGTCGAGAACGACCATCGCGGTCATCAACTTGGAGATCGAGGCGATCGGCACGACGGCGCCCGACTGCTTCTCGATGATCGCCTGCCCGGTCTCCTGGTTGATGACCAGCGCCGACGCCGAGTAGAGCGCCAGGTGGGCCGGATCGACGTCGGCCATGCTGACCTTGCGCATCGACTTCTTCGATCCGGCATGGCCGGCGCTGGCCTGCCTCGCCACGGACTTCTGGGCAGCAAGGCTGGCGGACTTCTTCGACGCGCCGGTCGCGGCCGGCTTGCCGCCGCTCCTGGCCGACTTCGCGACTGGCTGCGGCGCCGCCCTCGCGGTCTTCGTGGCGCCCGCGCTCGCCTTTGAATCGGTTTTCGTCGCGACCGGTTGCGTCTTCTTCGCAACCGGCTGTGCTTTCTTCGCAACCGGCTGTGCTTTCTTCGCAACCGGCTGCACTCTCTTCGTTTCGGTTGCCGCATTGGTCTGGCCGCCCAGGCCAAGACCGAGCAGGGCGCCGACCAGCACCACTGCCTTGAACCCTTGTTTCATCCGCTACCTCCAGCCTGTACCGACCGAATTCTATACCAGTCTAGCAAATGAAATCCAAAAATCAACCAAAATAGACAGATAGCGCGATAACTTCAGACAGATTATCAGGCGGCGTTGACGACGGTCAGGGCGGTCATGTTGACGATCCGGCGCACGGTCGCCGTCGGCGTCAGGATGTTTACCGGGCGTGCCGCGCCGAGGAGGACGGGTCCGACGGTCAGGTTGTCGCCGGCCGCGACCTTGAGCAGGTTGAACGAGATGTTGGCGGCGTCGAGCGTCGGCATGATCAGCAGGTTGGCCTGCCCCTTGAGTCGCGCATTGGGGAAGGCAGAGCGGCGGATCCGCTCGTCGAGCGCGGCATCGCCGTGCATCTCGCCCTCCACCTCGAGCCCGGGAGCGCGCTGATTGAGCAGCGCCAGCGCCTGCCGCATTTTGACGGCGGTCGGCGTGTCTCCGGTACCGAAGGTCGAATGCGAGAGCAACGCAACCTTCGGGCGCATGCCGAAATTGCGTATCTCGGCGGCGGCGAGCAGCGTCATGTCGGCCAGTTGTTCGGCGCTCGGATCGTAATTGACGTAGGTATCGCCGATGAACACGGTGCGTCCGGGCAGCATCAGCAGGTTCATCGTGTAATAGCGATCGAGCCCCGGCTGGGTGCCGATGACGTTCTGAACGTATTGGCGATGTGTCTCGTGACGCCCGAAGGTGCCGCAGATCAGGCCGTCGGCATAGCCGAGACGAACCATCAGCGCACCGTAGAGCGTCGCCCGCCGGAGTATTTCGCGGCGCGCATAGACCGGCGAGACGCCCCGGCGCTCCATGATCCCGTGGTAGGTCGTCCAGAACTCCTCGAAATGCTCGTCGAAGAAGGGGCAGTCGTCGGCATAGACCACCTCGTAATCGACGCCTTCCCGAATCCGCAGCCCGGCAGCCTCGATACTGGCGCGGATTTCGGCCGGACGGCCGATCAGCACCGGATGGGCGATGCCTTCGTCGCAGACGACCTGCACCGCGCGCAGAACGCGGCTGTCCTCGCCCTCGGCAAAGACGATGCGCCTGGGAGCGGCCCTGGCCCGTGAGAACACCGGCTTCATGATCATGCCGGATTGATAGACGAATTCGTTGAGACTCTGGACATAGGCGTCCCAGTCCCTGATCGGTCGCGTGGCGACCCCGGAATCCATGGCGGCCCGTGCCACCGCCGGCGCGATCTTGACGATCAGGCGCGGATCGAATGGCTTCGGGATCAGGTATTCCGGACCGAAGCCGGAGACCTTCTCGCCGTAGGCCGACGCGACCACCTCCGACTGCTCGGCGCGCGCCAGCTCGGCGATGGCCTTGACGGCGGCCATCTTCATCTCCTCGGTGATCGTCGTCGCGCCGACATCGAGGGCGCCGCGGAAGATGAACGGGAAGCACAGCACGTTGTTGACCTGGTTCGGGTAATCCGAGCGGCCGGTGCACATGATGGCGTCGTCGCGGACGCTGCGGACCAGTTCCGGCACGATCTCCGGGGTCGGGTTGGCAAGAGCCATGATCAGCGGCCGGGCAGCCATCGTGGCGACCATTTCGGGCTTCAGCACGCCACCGGCGGAGAGGCCGACGAAGACGTCGGCGCCGGCGATGACTTCACCGAGGGTTCGCGCAGCGGTCTTCTTCGCATAGCGCGCCTTGATTTCGTCCATCAGTTCGACGCGGCCCTCATGGACCAGGCCCTTGATGTCGGTCACCCAGATGTTCTCGACCGGCGCCCCGAGCAGCACCAGCAGATCGATGCAGGCGAGCGCCGCGGCGCCGGCGCCCGAGGTGACGATCTTCACGGTCCGGATGTCCTTGCCGATCAGGTGCAGTCCGTTGAGTATCGCCGCGCCGACGACGATCGCCGTGCCGTGCTGGTCGTCGTGGAAGACCGGGATCCGCATCCGCTCGCGCAACTTCCGCTCGATGTAGAAGCATTCGGGCGCCTTGATGTCCTCGAGATTTATGCCGCCGAAGGTCGGCTCGAGCGAGGCGATGGTGTCGATCAGCTTGTCGGGATCGGACTCGTCGATTTCCAGATCGAAGACATCGATGTCGGCGAACTTCTTGAACAGGACGCCCTTGCCTTCCATGACCGGCTTGGCAGCCAGCGGACCGATCGGCCCGAGGCCGAGGACGGCCGTGCCGTTGGTGATGACGCCGACGAGATTGGCGCGCGCCGTCAGCGTGCTGGCTTCGGCCGGATCGGCGACGATCTCCTCGCAGGCGAAGGCGACGCCCGGCGAATACGCCATCGAAAGATCGTACTGATTGGTCAGTTGCTTGATCGGCGCGACGGCGACCTTGCCCGGTCTGGGATGGCGGTGATAGTGGAGCGCTGCCTTGCGCAACTGTTGGGAATCCATCTCTGCCTCCGTTTCGTATCGTGAAACGATCTTTTGACTAGCGCAAACATGATACCACGCATGGGGCCGCTGCCAAACTGCGGACATCACGTAGCATCCGAAGCCGGCTGGAAATTTGCCACGCGCTCTGGCATAATCGAGCCGTTCCCAGCCGACGGCTCGACACCGCTTCAAGTCCTGGCGGCGACTCCCGGCGACTGGCCTGAAACCTTGCTATTTCAGCAACTTGGAGAGAGGCATTGCCATGACCGCACCGTTGAACGCACCCGACTACGTCAAACACGAAGGCCTGAAGAAGTGGGTCGCCGAAATCGCCGCGCTGACCCAGCCCGAGCGTATCCACTGGGCTGACGGCTCACAAGCCGAGTATGATCGTCTGTGCGCCGAAATGGTGGAAGCGGGAACTTTCATCAAGCTGAACGAGGCCAAGCGTCCGAATTCCTTCCTTGCCTTTTCCGATCCGTCGGACGTGGCGCGTGTCGAAGACCGCACCTACATCTGCTCCGCGAAGAAGGAAGACGCCGGGCCGACCAACAACTGGGAAGAGCCCGCCAAGATGCGCGAAACCCTCAACGGCCTGTTCAAGGGCTGCATGAAGGGCCGCACCATGTATGTCATCCCGTTCAGCATGGGCCCGCTCGGCTCGCCGATCGCCCACATCGGCGTCGAGATTTCCGATTCCGCCTACGTCGTCGTCAACATGCGCACGATGACCCGCATGGGCAAGGCGGTGTTCGATGTGCTCGGCGGCGACGG
The DNA here is from genome assembly GCA_017302355.1 of Dechloromonas sp. The sequence continues at coordinate 22,786 of JAFLDQ010000009.1, read as the reverse complement.
CGAGTTCGTCCCCTGCGTGCACACCGTCGGCGCTCCGCTCGAACCGGGCCAGCAGGATGTCAAGTGGCCGTGCAACCCGACCGTCAAGTACATCGTCCATTACCCGGAAACCCGCGAGATCTGGTCCTACGGCTCCGGCTACGGCGGCAACGCGCTGCTCGGCAAGAAGTGCTTCGCGCTGCGCATCGCCTCCAACATGGCGCGCGACCAGGGCTGGTTGGCCGAGCACATGCTCATCCTCGGCGTCGAATCGCCGCAAGGCGAAAAGACCTATGTCGCGGCCGCCTTCCCGTCGGCTTGCGGCAAGACCAACTTCGCCATGCTGATCCCGCCGAAGACCCTCGACGGCTGGAAGATCACCACCATCGGCGACGACATTGCCTGGATCAAGCCGCGCGTCGACAGCGATGGCATCACCCGTTTCTATGCGATCAACCCGGAAGCCGGCTTCTTCGGCGTCGCTCCCGGCACCTCCGAGAAGACCAACTTCAACGCGCTGGCCTCGCTCAAGGAGAACATCATCTTCACCAACGTCGCGCTGACCGACGACGGCGATGTCTGGTGGGAAGGTCTGACCAAGGAGGCGCCGGCGCACCTGATCGACTGGCAGGGCAACGACTGGACGCCGGCGGACGGCAAGGCGGGCAAGAAGGCCGCCCACGCCAACTCCCGCTTCACCGCCCCGGCTCGGCAGTGCCCGTCGGTTGACGAAGCCTGGGAGGATCCGGCTGGCGTGCCGATTTCCGCCTTCATCTTCGGCGGCCGCCGCGCCACCACCGTGCCGCTCGTCTACCAGGCGTTCAACTGGAACTACGGCGTCTACATGGCCGCCACGCTCGGCTCCGAAACCACCGCCGCGGCCTTCGGTCAGCAGGGTGTCGTCCGCCGCGACCCCTTCGCCATGCTGCCCTTCTGCGGCTACCACATGGGCGACTACTTCAACCATTGGCTGAAGATGGGCAAGGCCGTCGATGCGACGCCGAAGATCTTCTGCGTGAACTGGTTCCGCATGAACGAGAACGGCGAATTCATGTGGCCGGGCTTTGGCGACAACATGCGCGTCCTCAAGTGGATCGTCCAGCGCTGCAAGGGGACGATCGCCGCCAAGGAAACCACGCTCGGCTGGATGCCGAAGTTCGAGGACATCGACTGGACCGGCCTCGACATCAACAAGGCCGACTTCGAGGCGCTGACCACGATCGACGCCGACGCCTGGAAGGCCGAACTGGCGGGCCACAAGGATTGGTTCGACACGATGGGTGAAAAGATGCCGCGCGAACTGGTCCTCAAGCGCGAGCTGTTCGAAATGGGCATCTTCAAGGACGCCGCCTGATATCCACCGCCACGCTGTGATGAAACGGCCACCCGCGGGTGGCCGTTTGTTTTGGAGACTGCCATGATCCGCCCCGCCCGACGCCTCGCCGACATTGCGCCCTTCCACGTCGTCGAACTGCTGACCCGCGCCCGGCAGCTCGAGGCGGAAGGCCGCGACATCATCCACATGGAGGTCGGCGAGCCGGATTTTCCGACGCCGGAGCCGATCGCCAATGCCGCGGTCGACGCGATAAGACAAGGCAAAACGTTGTACACGCAGGCGCTCGGCCTGCCCGAACTGCGCGAAGCCATTTCCGGCTTCTACCGGAGTCGCTACGGGGTCGCCGTGCCGGCCGCCCGGATCGCCGTCACGAATGGCGCTTCCGGCGCCCTCAATCTCGCCTTCGCCTGCCTCGCCGAGCCGGGTGGCGAATGGCTGCTGGCGGATCCCGGCTACCCGTGCAACCGGCACATTCTGCGGGTTTACGAAGGTCGACCGCGGAGCATGCCGGTCGGACCCGCCAGCAATTTCCAGCCGACCCCCGAACTGCTGCGCCGGCACTGGAGCGTCAGCACGGCCGGGCTGCTCGTCGCCTCGCCCGCCAACCCGACCGGCACCCTGCTCACGCTGAGCGAGATCGCTGCACTGGCCGGAGTCTGCCGCGCCAACGATGGCCATTTTCTGGTCGACGAGATCTATCACGGCCTGACCTACGAGACCGATGCCCCGACGGCCTGCGCGGCCGGCGACGACATCTGGGTCATCAACAGCTTCTCCAAGTATTTCCAGATGACCGGCTGGCGCCTGGGATGGATGGTCATCCCCGAAGCCCATGTGCGCGACATCGAAAAGCTGGCCCAGAATCTCGTCCTCTGCCCATCGACGCCGGCGCAGCATGCGGCGCTCGCGGCCTTCGCGCCCGAAACCATCGCCATCCTCGAAGCGCGGCGCGACGAGTTCCGCAAGCGCCGTGACTTTCTCGCTCCGGCGCTGGAAAGTGTCGGCTTCCGGATCACCGCCCGGCCCCAGGGCGCCTTTTATCTCTACTGCGACTGCTCGGCCCTGTGCGACGACAGCTTTGCGCTGGCCAGCGACCTGCTGGAAAGGGTTGGCGTGGCCGCCACGCCGGGACTCGACTTCGGCAGCAACGCCCCGGAAAGGCACATCCGCTTTGCCTACACAACCGGCATCGACCGCCTGGCCGAGGCGGTCGACCGGCTACGCCGCTACTTCGGCCGGTAATTCGAGCATCGGGTAGCGCTCGCGAACCGCCGCCCAGTCGAAACACGGCCCCGGGTCGGTCTTCCGGTCCGGGGCCACATGGCAATGGCCAGCAACCGCGGCAATCGGATAGCGCGCCCGAAGGGCGTCGATGAGCGCCCACAAGGCGGCATATTGCGCCGGGGCAAAAGGCCTGAAATCGGACCCCTCGAGTTCGATACCCACTGAATAGTCATTGCAGTTGCCGCGTCCGCGCCACTGAGACGGCCCGGCATGCCAGGCACGCCGGTCGCAGCCGACGAACTGGACGACCCGCCCGTCGCGCCGGACATAGAAATGCGCCGAAACCTGCGTCCCGGCGATCGTCGCGAAATACGGGTGACCCTGCGGGTCGAGCTGGTTGAGGAAGAACTTCTCGACCCAGGCGCCGCAGAATTCGTCCGGCGGCAGACTGATGTTGTGCACCACGATCAGGGAAACCGCTTCATCGCGGGGCCGCTCGCCGAAATTCGGCGACGCCAGCCAGGCGACCCCTTCCAGCCAGCCCTCGCCCCGCCAGCCGCTCATTCGATGCCCAGGCGTTCCAGCCGGTAGCGCAGCGAACGGAAGGTAACGCCCAGCTGGCGCGCCGCCGCCGTGCGATTCCCCTCGGTCTTCTGCAGGGCCTCGAGGATTGCCTGACGCTCGAGGCGGTTGAGATAATCGTCGAGTGTCTCGCTGCCCCGCCCTGGCGTCTCGCTGCCCATTTCGTCGGGCGCCAGCCGCAGGTCGCCGGTTTCGATCGTGTCGCCCGCGCAGAGCGCCGTCGCCCGCTCCAGCACATTCTCCAGTTCGCGCACATTGCCCGGAAACGGATAGTCGCCCAGCGCCCGCAGGGCGGCAGAAGAGATTCGCGGCCCCGTATCGCCACAGAGCTTCTTCAGCAGCGAGTCGACGAGCAGCGGTATGTCTTCCATCCGTTCGCGCAGCGAAGGCATGCGCAGTTCGATGACATTGAGCCGGTAGTAGAGATCCTGCCGGAAGTTTCCCCTCTCGACCCCGTCGCGCAGGTTACGGTGGGTCGCGCAGATGATGCGTACATCGACCGGTTCCTCGGTCGCCGCCCCGACCTTGCGCACCCGCTTCTCCTGAATCGCCCGCAGCAGCTTGACCTGCATGGCCAGCGGCAGATCGGCGACCTCGTCGAGGAACAGCGTCCCGCCGCTGGCCGCCTGGAAAAAGCCGTCACGGTCGCTGTCGGCGCCGGTGAAGGCGCCCTTGCGGTAGCCGAAGAATTCGCTCTCCATCAGGTTTTCGGGTATGGCGCCGCAGTTGACCGGAACGAAGGGACCGCCACCGCGCGCGCTGCGGGTGTGGATCAGGCGCGCCGCCAGTTCCTTGCCGCTGCCCGATTCCCCGGAGACGTAAATGGGCGCCTGACTGCGCGCGAGCCTCTCGATCAGCGCCCGCACCTGCTGCATCGCCGACGATTCGCCGGTCAGCGATTGCAGGGGGTTTGGCTGGCCCGCGGCATCCGAGACGCGCAGCGCCGACTTGACGAGGGCGCGCAGCTGTTCGAGACCGACGGGCTTGGACAGATAATCGAAGGCGCCGGCCTTGAGCGCGGCAACCGCATTCTCGGTGCTGCCGAAAGCGGTGATCACCGCCACCGGCATCTGCGCATGATGTTCGGTGATATGGCGGACGACATCGAGTCCGCTGCCGTCGGGGAGCCGCATGTCGGTGAGGCACAACTGGAAATCGCCGTCGGCAAGACAGGCCCGCGCCTCGCCGACCGTGCCGACGCAGGCTGCCGCCAGTCCCATCCGCGACAGGGTGAGATCGATCAGTTCGCGGATGTCGGGCTCGTCATCGACGACGAGAACCCGGTTCAACTCGCCCCGGGGGCGCCGTTCGCTTCGGGTAACAGACATGTGTTGCTTCTCCCAACGATGATGAAATGAGCATGACCGGGATCGGACGCCAGGTCGAGGGTGGCTCCGTTCGCAGCGCACAACTCACGGGCAATGAAAAGCCCGAGCCCCGTCCCGAGATGATGGGTGGTGAAGAATGGCTCGAAGATCTGTGTCCTCGCCTCGTCGGGCACTCCGCCCCCGTCGTCGATGACATGCAGTTCGACCGTGGCCGTGCCGGCGCTCGCCCGCAGGCGCACGCTGCCGGGCGTGCCGCTGGCATGGCGGACGGCATTGGCGAGCAGGTTCCACAGGACCTGGTGGAGGTGGGTCCGGTCGAACCAGAGCACGGGTTCGCCGTCCGTCTCGAGGGCGATGATGTCCGGCGCCACCCCCTGGACGCCTTCGAAACCCTCGACGAACTGGGCGCAGAATGACTCCAGCGGCAATGCTTCGGCCTGCATGCGGTCGCGCCTGCCGAGTTCGAGGACATCGGCGACGATCCGGTCTAGGCGCGCCACGTTGTCGGCGACGATCTTCAGCAGACGCTCCTGCATCGCGCCCCTTCTTTCCTCACGCAGCAATTCCCCGGCATGGCCGATGGCCGACAGGGGATTGCGGATTTCATGGGCGATGCTTGCGGTCAACCGTCCGAGAGCGGCCAGCTTCAGTTGCTGGGCACGCTCCTGGACACGCCCCAGATCCTCGAGAAAGACAAGCACCTCGCCGGCGCTGCTGCTCGTCTGTTCGAAGCGGGCGCGCAGTTCGGCCCCCGTCGGCGGCTTGAATTCCTGTGTCGCCACGGCCCGCGAACCTTTCCAATCCGCCAGCGCGCCAGCCAGCGGCGGGCAATAACTCGACAGTTGCGCGCCCGGCGCGGGGGCGGCCCCAAGCATTTCGGCCGCCATCGGATTGTGCCGCTCGATCTGTCCGGCGCTGCCGACGACGAGAACCCCGTCCTGCATCCGCTCGATGACGCGCTGGCTGATCCTGCGCTGGTTCTCCAGACCGATGCCGCGCTGGCGCGCCAGCTCCTCGTTGGCCATCAGACGCTGCCCGAGCAGACGCGCCAGGATCGCCGTGGCGAAGAAGCCGGCGGACAGCAGTCCCGCCTGGACGATCGTCGCCGGTTCGAGGCCGCGCACCAGCACCCCGAAGACCTGGCCGCCCAGCGTGACCAGCGTCGCCAGTGCTGCGTAAAAGAGGACCAGGCGGCCGCGTCCGACCAGGCTCGCCGTCGCCAGCGAGACCAGCAGCAGCGTGCCCATGCCGCTGCCGATCCCGCCAGCGACGAACATCAGCAGGCCCAGCACCGCGACATCGGCCAGCACCTGGGATGAGAGCTGGAAATTGAAGCGATGCCGCCAGTGGATCGAAGCAAGAAAACCCGCGGCGACGACCAGCAGATAGACTGCCGCCGCCGGCAGGAACAGCGGGCTGTCGGCCACATGCAGCACCGCGATCCAGCTCTGCGGCCAAATGGCGGCCAGCAGCGCGAGACCGGCAAGGATGAGGCGATAGAGATTGAAATACTGGAAGGGACGCCAGCTCGCCTCCCAGGTTGTCGCCAGCCAGTCAGTCATGGGTCGCTGGCGGATTCGCGGCCAGCCGATGCGCCTCGCAACAGAAGTGGGCGCCGTTGGCCGCGATACTGTCGCTCTGCGGCAAATGCACGCCACAGTGCGCGCAGACGACCATCCGCTCGGGATCGCGGGCTCCTCCTGGCGTCCTTGGCGCAGGACGTTGCGCGCGCTTTTTCCAGACCCACCAGATCGCGGCGACGAGAGCAATGAGCAGGAGGTATTTCATGACAGACCGATCACGAATTCGCACCGCCCCGTTCGATCAGTTCGATCCTGTAGCCGTCGGGGTCTTCGACGAAGGCGATGACGGTCCTGCCGTGCTTCATCGGACCGGCTTCGCGCACCACCTTGCCGCCGCGCTGGCGGATGGCGGCGCACGCGGCAGCGGCGTCCGGCACGGCGACGGCGACGTGGCCATAGCCGCTGCCGAGATCATAGGCCGCGGTATCCCAGTTGTGGGTCAGTTCGAGCACGGCGCCTTCGCTTTCCGGACCATAGCCGACGAAGGCCAGCGTGAACCGGCCCTCGGGGTAGTCGTTGCGACGCAGCAGTTGCATGCCGAGGACTCCGGTGTAGAAGGCGAGCGAACGGTCGAGATCGCCGACCCGGATCATGGTGTGCAGGATGCGCATGGGGAACTCCTGGTTTCTAGAACTGCGGAATCTGGCCCGCGAGCCGGCGCAATTCGCACCGGCGCGCCCGCCAGTCGGGGCAGAGTTGCTCGACCACGGACCAGAAAGCCGGGCTGTGGTTCATTTCCCTGAGGTGCGCCAGTTCGTGGGCGACCACGTAATCGACGACCGGCAGCGGCATCAGGATCAGGCGCCAGTTCAGCGAAATGCCGCCGTGATGGCTGCAGCTGCCCCAGCGCGTGCGCGCGGCCGAAAGGCGCAGGGGCGGCGGCGGAACGCCGAGTTGCGGCGCGTAATGCGCGAGCCGCGCGGCAAGGATGGCGCGCGCCTTCTCGCGCAGCGCCTTTTCGAGGACCAGCCGGGCGTCGACCGCCGGCGGCACGAAGAGATGCAGCTTCGCCTCGCCGAACAGCCAGCGCTGGCGGCTGCCCGGGGTGACGGTTACGGTCAACGCCTCGCCGAGGACAAAAATGACCGCGCCCTCGGCAACGGCCAGCCTTTCCGGAGGCGGGCGGCTCCGCCAGTCGGCGAGTTTGTCGAGGACCCATTGCCCATGCTCGCGGATCAGCGTCTCGATGTCGCCGATCCGCGCCTGCAGCGGGGCGCCGACCCGCAGCCCGCGCTGGTCGATGGCCAGACCGATGGTGCGCCGCCGGCTGCGCCGCAGACGGTAGTCGACGGCCTGTCCGGAAATGGCGATGCGCCGCGGCGCTTCAGCCGGCGATGGTCCTGGCATCCGGGTAGCGGTGCGGGGAAATCCGGTGCATCTCGCCTTCAATCCAGCTTTCGACACGCTCATTCACTTCCGCTTCGCTCATTCCGGTCGCGTCGAAGGCCGGGCCGATGCTGATGGTGACGATGCCGGGCTTCTTGATGAAGGCGCGGCGCGGCCAGAGTTCGCCGGAATTGTGGGCGACCGGCGCCACCTTGCAGCCCACGTGGGTGGCCAGATAGGCGCCGCCGGCCTTGTAGCGCCGCGTCTCGCCGGGCGCGACGCGCGTCCCCTCGGGGAAGATGATGACGTAGAAACCCTTCTTCAGACGCTCGCGCCCCTGTTCGACGACCAGGTCGAGGGCCTGCTTGCCGGCCGCGCGGTCGATCGAGATCATCTTCATCGCACCCAGTCCCCAGCCGATCAGCGGCACGCGCAGCAACTCCTTCTTGAGCACGAAGACACAGTAGGCGCCGTGCGGAACGTAGTCCTGGATGGTCATCGTCTCCCAGGCCGACTGGTGCTTGGACAGGATGACGCAGGGCTCCTCCGGCATGTTCTCCAGGCCGACCACCTTCGGCCGGATGCCGAGCAGGTTCTCGACACCCCACTGGATGCCGAGGCGCCACAGCTTCCCCAGGTGATAACCCCAGAGCCCGCGCAGGACGATGGCGGCTAGGATGACCAAGGGAGCGACCAGCAGGGTCCACAGCCCGCCCCAGATGGCGAACAGGACCGAACGGAGAACGTTCATTTCTTTTTCGCCGCCAGAATCCGGTCGACCGCCGCCGCCAGATCGTCGAAGACCTCGGTGCCCTCGGGAAGGTCGCCTTCGTCCAGCGTCACCAGACCCTTCCCGGTGCGCACCAGCATCGGCAGGCAGCCGGCCGCGGCGGAGGCCTGGAGGTCGCGCAGCGAATCGCCGACCGACGGCACGCCCTTGAGATCGACGTTCATCGTTTCGGCGATTCGCTTGAACATCCCGGGCTTGGGTTTGCGGCATGCACAGGCGGAATCGGCCGTGTGCGGGCAATAGAAGATGGCGTCGATGCGGCCGCCGGCGGCAAACAGCGCCTTGTGCATCTTTTCGTGGATGGCGTTCAGCGTTTCCATGTCGAGCAGGCCGCGCCCGATTCCCGACTGGTTGGTCGCGACGACGACGTGATAGCCATTCTGGTTCAGCCGGGCGATGGCCTGCAGGCTTCGGGGGATGGGCTTCCATTCCGCCGGGGACTTGATGAACTGGGCGGAATCGAAATTGATCACGCCGTCGCGGTCGAGAATGACGAGTTTCATGGCCTGGCCTCTCCGGGGTTAGGCGGACAGCTTCGAAATATCGGCCACGCGATTCATCGCGCCGTGCAGCCTGGCGAGCAGCCCAAGGCGGTTGGCGCGCAGGGCCGGATCGTCGGCATTGACCATGACGCCGTCGAAGAAGGCATCGACCGGCGCGCGCAGGGCGGCCAGCACCTGCAGCGACTCGCCATGGTCGCCAGTTGCGAAGGCGGCGTCGGCGCGGGGAACGACGTCGACCAGGGCATCGTGCAGCGCGATCTCGGCGTCTTCCTTGAGCAATCCGGCGTCGACCACGGCTTCGACCGCGTTGCCGACCTTCTTCAGGATGTTGCCGACGCGCTTGTTGGCGGCGGCCAGGGCCGCGGATTCGGGCAGCGCGGCGAAAGCGCGGACGGCGGCCAGGCGCTTGCGGATGTCGCCCAGGCGCTGCGGGCGCTGGCTGACCACGGCATCGACTTCCTGCGGCGTGTACCCCTGCTCGCGCAGGTTGCCGGCGAGGCGTTCGTAGATGAAATCGGCCAGCGTGGATTCCGCCGCTTTGAAGCCGTCGACCGCGGCAAACGACGAGCTGGCGGTTTGCAGCAGCGCATCGAGCGGCAGGTCGAGATCGTTCTCGGCGAGCATGCGGATGACGCCCAGCGCATGCCGGCGCAGCGCGAAGGGATCGCGGTCGCCGGTCGGAATCTGGCCGATCCCGAACATGCCGACCAGCGTTTCCAGCTTGTCGGCGAGGGCGACGATGGTGCCGACCCGGTTGCGCGGCAGCGTGTCGCCGGCGAAACGCGGCTTGTAGTGATCCTCGATGGCATCGGCGATGTCCGCCGACAGGCCGTCGTGCAGCGCGTAGTAGCGCCCCATGACGCCCTGCAGTTCGGGGAACTCGCCGACCATGTCGGTCAGCAGGTCGGCCTTGGCCAGCAGGGCAGCCTGTTCGGCCTGCAGCGCCAGTCCTTCGCCGCCGAGTTGCTCGCCGATCGCCTTGGCGATGATGCAGACTCTTTGCACGCGCTCGCCCTGGCTGCCCAGCCGGTTGTGATAGACGACCTTGGCCAGCCCGAGGACGCGCGACTCCAGCGTCTTCTTGCGGTCCTGGTCGTAGAAGAACTTGGCGTCCGCGAGGCGCGGCCGGACGACGCGTTCGTTGCCGCCGATCACCGCGCTCGCGTCGGCGGGGCTGATGTTGCTGACGACGAGGAACCGGTTGCTCAGCTTGCCGGTCGCGTCGAGCAGCGGGAAGTACTTCTGGTTGGCCTTCATGGTCAGGATCAGGCATTCCTGCGGCACGGCGAGGAATTCCTGTTCGAACTGGCCGGCCAGCACGTTCGGGCGCTCGACCAGCGCGGTGACTTCGTCCAGCAGCGCATCGTCGTCGACCGGTATCAGGCCGGGACCGGCCTTGGCGGCAGCGGCGGACACCTGGCGGGCAATCTCGGCGCGGCGCTCGGCAAAGCTGGCGATCACCGCGCCGTCGCGTCTCAGCATCTCCGCGTAGCTGTCGGCATCGGCAAGGACGACCGGATCGACGGCGGCTTCGAAGCGGTGCCCGCGCGTCTCGCGGCCGGCGTTCAGCCCGAGGACGGAAACCGGGACGACATCGCCGCCGTGCAGCGCCACGAGCTTGTGCGCCGGACGGACGAAATGGACGCTGCTCCAGCCATCGTGCAGCTGGTAGCTCATCACCTTGGGGATCGGCAATCCCGCCAGCGCGGCTTCCAGCGCCTTCTGCAGGCCCTCGGCCAGTGTCGATCCCCTGGTCAGGCTGTCGTGGAACAGCACCTCGGTCTTGCCGTCATTTTCGCGACGCAGACCGGCCACGGCGGAGCCGTCGGCGCCCAGCGCGGCCAGTTTCTTGAGCAGCGCCGGCGTCGCCTTGCCGCCGCCATCGAGACCGACGGCGACCGGCATCAGCTTGTGCGTCACCGGCTTGTCGGCGGCGATGTCGGCAACGTCGGTGACATGGGCTGCCAGACGACGCGGCGAGGCGTAGGCGGTGACGGTTGCGGTCGACGGCGCCAGACCGGCGTTTTTCAGGGCATGGACCAGGGTCTGGGCAAACGCTTCCCCGAGCTTCTTCAGCGCCTTGGGCGGCAATTCCTCGACGAACAGTTCAACGAGCAGGTTCTTGGACGACATGATCAGGCAGCTTTCCTTTCGATCTGGGCGAGGACTTCGGCGGCCCATTCCTTCGGCGCCATCGGAAAGCCGAGGCGGGCCCGGCTCTCCAGGTAACTCTGGGCGACGGCGCGCGCCAGGTTGCGGATGCGGCCGATGTAGGCGGCGCGTTCGGTCACCGAAATGGCGCCGCGGGCGTCGAGCAGGTTGAAGGTATGCGCGGCTTTCAGCACCTGTTCGTAGGCGGGCAGCGCCAACTGGGCGCCCATCAGGTGCTGCGCCTGCTTCTCGTGGGCGGCGAAGGCGTGAAACAGGAATTCCACGTCGCTGTGCTCGAAGTTGTAGGCCGACTGCTCGAACTCGTTCTGGTGATAGACATCGCCGTAGGTCAGCCCCTGCGTCCACGTCAGGTCGAAGACGTTCTCGACGCCCTGCAGGTACATGGCCAGACGTTCAATGCCGTAGGTGATTTCGCCGGTGATCGGCTTGCAGTCGATGCCGCCGACCTGCTGGAAGTAGGTGAATTGCGTCACTTCCATACCGTTCATCCAGACCTCCCAGCCGAGACCCCAGGCGCCCAGCGTCGGATTTTCCCAGTCGTCCTCGACGAAGCGCACGTCGTTCTTCTTCAGGTCGAACCCGAGGGCTTCGAGCGAGCCGAGATAGCGCTCGAGGATGTCTTCCGGCGCCGGCTTGAGCACTACCTGATACTGGTAGTAATGCTGCATGCGGTTGGGGTTCTCGCCGTAGCGGCCGTCCTTGGGCCGGCGCGACGGCTGCACGTAGGCGGCGTTCCACGGTTCGGGACCGATGGCGCGGAGGAAGGTCGCGGTGTGGCTGGTGCCGGCGCCGACCTCCATGTCGTAAGGTTGCAACAGCGCACAGCCGTGCTTGTCCCAATAGTCCTGCAGGCGCAGGATGACTTCCTGGAACGTCGGTTTCTTGCTGGTGGTCATCGGACACGCTCGGAAAGACGGAAGACGTTGAATTTTACTAGCTTTTGGCCTTTTCCGGCAGGCCGCCCGGAGCGTTCCCGCGCCCGCGGGCCGTCGCGAAGGGCGGCGCCTCCCGCGGCGATCGAACGCAGGCCAGCGTCGTCGCAGAGCATCGCCGCGCAACAGCCTAGGCGGCGACCTCTAATCTTCCATTTGACGAAACTCCGTTTAATCAATATCATGCCCCCATGTTGCGGTGCAACACCGGGTCTTTGCGCGCCAAACGCGGCCCCATGCCGGGGCGGATCTGGTTCTTTCGCGCCTCACCGGTGTCGTTCCCCCTGTAACCGTTCGCTGCCGCTGGTGTTCTGCGGCAGTGGCAACAGTCAAGGAGGTCGCATGTTCCCTACGACCGTTCTTCCGCCCGCCTTTTTGCGGGTGTCGTTTGCCTTTCTTGCCCTGCTCCGGAAGTTCCTGATGGTGGCCGGGCTGGTCTTTCTGATGGGCCTGGTCGGTCTGCAAGCCGGTCATTCGGGCCTGATCGAAGGGTTGAAATCCCTGATTCCCGCCTCCGAGGCCGCGGATGCCGCGGAGGAGGAGGATGAGGGCGAGTCCGTGGCGCCCGCCGAGCCATCTGCGCCTGCGCTGACCCCGAAGATGCGCGGCGCCCTCGACTACGTTTCAAAGCGTTACCGGGTGTCGACCGAGGCGCTCGAACCGATCTTCGCCACCGCTCAGGCGGCGGGCAAGGAACTGCGCATCGATCCGTTGCTGATTATCGCGGTGATCGGCGTCGAGTCCGGGTTCAACCCCTTCTCGCAGAGCGTGATCGGCGCCAAGGGCCTGATGCAGGTGGTTCCGCGCTATCACATGGACAAGTTGCCCGACGAGGCCGACCATCTCGGATTCCTCGATCCGGTGATCAACGTCCGCGTCGGCGCGAAGGTGCTGCACGAGTCGATCCGCCGTTCCGGTGGCGTCGAGAATGGCTTGCAGCAATTCGGCGGCGCGGTCAACGACCCGGATCGCCGCTATTCGTCCAAGGTGCTCGCCGAGAAGCAACGGTTGGAGCAGGCTACTCAGCGTCTCCGGGCTTGAGGGGCGGACCCGCCTGGCCGCGTCGCGGCCAGCGGCTGACCAGCACGCAGAGGCCGGCCAGCGCCAGGAAGGCGAGGTTGCCCGTCCGGGCATAAGGCGTCATTCCCTGGTGCGAGCGGACCTCGGCCCTGAGCACGCCCTGCGTGAATGCCGGAAGACTTGCCTGGACGGCGCCGTCGGCGCCGATGACGGCGGTCATGCCGGTGTTGGTGGCGCGCAGCATCGGGCGCCCGGTCTCGACGGCGCGCAGGCGGGCAATCTGCAGGTGCTGCGGCTGGGCCAGCGAGCGTCCGAACCAGGCCGTGTTCGACAGGTTGGCGAGAATGCCGGCCTGCGGCAGGGAGCGGATGAGTTCCTCGCCGAAGACGTCCTCATAGCAGATGTTGACCGCAAGCTGCTGGCCGGCGACGGCGAGCGGCGGCTGGATCTCCGGCCCGCGCGAGAACGACGACATGGGAATGCTGGCGAGACGCATGAACCACCCGAAGCCGGGCGGTATGAACTCGCCGAAAGGCACCAGGTGCGTCTTGCTGTACCTCTGGGTCGGGGAAACACCGAGGCTGACCGCGCTGTTCCAGTAGTACTCGCCGTGACCGGTGATGGTGCCGAAGACGAGGTCGCCGCCATGTCGCTGCGCGGCAGACTTCAGGAATTCGGCATGGTCGGGCGGGAGCTGGTCGAAGAACGCGGGAACCGCCGTTTCCGGCAGCAGCGTCAGTTGCGCCGGGTTTTCCGCGACGAGGCGCTGATAGAGATTCAGGGTGCGGAGGAAGGCTTCCGGCCGGAATTTCATCTCCTGCGGAATGTTGCCCTGGATCAACGCGACACGGACCGGCTCCCCGACGGGTTCCGTCCATTGCACCTGGCGCAGCCCGAGCCCGATAGCGGCAGTCGCTGCAAGAAAGGCCAGTCCGGATTTACAGCGCAACAGCAGGGCGCCGCACAGCGCCACGAGCAGCGACAGGCCATGCACGCCGAACACGGGCGCGAACCCGGCCAGCGGACTGGGCGGCGCCTGCGAGTAACCGGCGGCCAGCCACGGGAAGCCGGTGAAAATCCAGCTTCTAAGCCAGTCGACCGCGGCAATCAGGGCGGCGAAGAACAGCGCCTGGCGCCAGGGCTCCGCCGGCTGCCAGCGCTTGAAGAGCCAGCCGGCCAGCGCCGGGAAGACGGCCATCACGGCACAGAACAGGAATGCGGCGATCCCGGCCAGCCACCACGGCATGCCGCCGAAGACCGAGAGGCTGACGTAGACCCAGGAAACCCCGGTCAGGAAGAAACCGAGGCCGAAGGCAAGCCCGTTCAGCGCCGCCTCGCGCGGAGAATGGGCGCGCCGCAACACGAGGAACAACCCCAGCCAGACTACGGGCGCCAGCCAGAACAGGCCGAACGGGGCAAAGCAGAGGACGCCCGCGGCGCCGATCAGGGCCGTCAGACCCAGCCGGTTTTGCGCCCGCTCAGGCAGTCTGGTCGTCAACACCAGGTGCCAGCTTGGGCGGCGGGGTCACCAGCAAGGTGTACAGTCGCCGGCTGTCGGCGCGCAGCACCTGGAAGCGCATGCCGTCAATACCGACGATTTCGTTGCGCTTCGGAACGCGGCCCAGATGGCGGAGGATCAGGCCGCCCACCGTGTCGAACTCGGCATCGGAAAAATTCGTCCCGAAGGCCTGGTTGAAGTCGGCGATCTCGGTCCTGGTCTTGACCCGCCAGCAACCGGGCGAATCGAGACGGATGTTGTCGTAGGCTTCGTCGAAGTCGTACTCATCCTCGATGTCGCCGACGATCTGCTCCAGCACATCCTCGATGGTGACCAGCCCGGCGACGCTTCCATGCTCGTTGACGACGATGGCCATGTGATTGCGCGAGACGCGGAATTCGCGCAGCAGTACGTTGAGCCGCTTGAATTCGGGAATGAAGACCAGCGGCCGCAACGAGGCGCGGAGATCGAAATCCGCGTCGATCTGGAGCCGCAGCAGATCCTTGGCGAGCATGACCCCCAGCACATTGTCGCGGTCGCCATCGACCACCGGAAAGCGCGAGTGGGCAGCTTCGATGACGGCGGAAACAATCCGGGCCATCGGCTCATTGATATCGACGACGTCCATCAGGGCGCGCGGAACCATCACGTCGATGACCCGGGTTTCCGAGGCGGCAAGCGCCCCCTCGATGATGGCCAGCGCGTCGGCGTCCATCAGGTTGCGCTCGTAGGCGGCGCGCAGGATGTCGGCAAGTTGCGCGCGGTCTCCGGGCGCCCCGAGAAGAATGGCCGCCAACCGTTCGATCAGCCCGGGTTTGCCGTCACTGCCCATCATGTCCAGGCGGCATAAGGATCGGGATAACCCAGCGCGGCGAGAATCGCCCTTTCTTCGTCTTCCATGGCCTGCGCATCGCCTTCGTTCTCGTGATCCCAGCCTCTCAGATGAAGCATACCATGCACCGTCAGGTGCGCGTAATGCGCCGCCAGCGGCTTGCCTTGCCCGGCCGCCTCACGCGCCACCACGGCCGGGCAGATGACCAGGTCGCCCAGCAGGCGCGGCCCGGTTTCATAGGGGAAGGACAGGACGTTCGTTGCGCAATCCTTGCCGCGATACGCGTTGTTGAGCGTCCGCCCCTCCTGCTCTTCGACCAGGCGGATGGTCACCTGGCCGCCTCCCTTCAGCGCCGCACGCGCCCAGCGCACGAAATCCGCGCGCAACGGCAAGCCTTCGCGCCTGCAGGCATATTGCACCGCGAGTTCAAGGCGTCGGCTTGCTCTGCGACTCATAGGCGGCGACGATGCGCGCGACCAGCGGGTGGCGGACGACGTCCTCCTTCAGGAATTCCGTGAAGGCCAGTCCGCGCACGCCCTTGAGGATGCCATGCGCTTCGCGCAGGCCGCTTTTCTGGCCCTTGGGCAGGTCGATCTGGGTCAGGTCGCCGGTGACCACCGCCTTGGCGCCGATACCGATGCGGGTGAGGAACATCTTCATCTGCTCGGGCGTCGTGTTCTGCGCCTCGTCGAGAATGATGAAGGCATGATTCAGCGTGCGTCCGCGCATGAAGGCCAGGGGCGCGATCTCGATGGCGTGCTTCTCGTGCAGCTTGCTGACGCGGTCGTGGCCCATCAGATCGTAGAGGGCGTCGTAAAGCGGCCGCAGGTAGGGTTCGATCTTCTGCGTCAGGTCGCCGGGCAGGAAACCGAGGCGTTCGCCGGCTTCGACGGCGGGGCGGGTCAGGATGATGCGCTCGACCAGGTCGCGCTCGAAGGCATCGACGGCGCTGGCGACCGCCAGATAGGTCTTGCCGGTGCCGGCCGGACCGATGCCGAAGGTGATGTCATGCTCCTGGATTGCCTTGAGGTAGGCCACCTGACGCGGCGTGCGCCCATGCAGCTCGGTTTTCCGCGTCAGCAGTTGCGGCCCATCGACCGGCCCCTCGGCAGCACGGGCGATGCGGCGCAGCGGCGCGTTGAGCAGTTCGATCACGCCAAGCTGGATTTCATCGACCGACAGCGGTTCGCGCGCCATCGCATAGAAGTGGCGGATGGCTTCCGCGGTCAACGCGGATTTCCCGCCAATAATCGAAAAGCGCTCGTTGCGCCGCCGGATGGTCACATCGAAGCCGGTTTCGATCTGCCGGATGTTCTCGTCGAGCGGGCCACACAGATTGGCGAGAAGGACGTTGTCGATCGGCGCCAGCACCACGTCCACCGCTCGGCTCTTCGGCGGGGGCCGGCTATTCAAGGATGACAATCTCGCCTCGCAGGCTGTGAGGCAGTGCCCGGGTGATCCGCACATCGACGAAGGTATCGATCAGGCGCGCGCTGCCGGCTGGACCGCCGACAAAATTGACGACGCGGTTGTTGTCGGTTCGGCCGGCCAGTTCGGTTGCGTCCTTCTTCGACCTGCCTTCGACCAGCACACGCTGCACGCTGCCAACCATCGCCTGGCCGATGGCCTGCGCCTGTTCCTCGATCCGTTTCTGCAGACGACTCAGGCGTGCCGACTTGACTCCGGCCGGCGTCGTATCGTCCATTTCGACGGCGGGCGTGCCGGGGCGCGGGCTGTAGATGAACGAGAATGACGTGTCGAAACCGACGTCATCGATCAACCTCATGGTCTTTTCGAAATCCTCGTCCGTTTCGCCGGGAAAGCCGACGATGAAATCCGACGACAACGAAATGTCGGGCCGCGCCGCCCGCAGCTTGCGGATGATCGACTTGTATTCGAGCGCCGTGTAGCCGCGCTTCATCGCCGCCAGCACGCGGTCCGACCCGGCCTGCACCGGCAGGTGCAGATGCGAGACCAGCTTCGGTACGCTGGCGTAGGTGTCGATCAGGCGCTGCGACATTTCGCGCGGGTGCGACGTCGTGTAGCGGATGCGCTCGATACCCGGAACCTCGGCGATGTACTCGATCAGCAATGCCAGATCGGCCTGGTCTTCGCTCCCGGCCATGGCGCCCCGGTAGGCATTGACGTTCTGGCCGAGCAGCGTCACTTCCCCGACGCCATTTGCCGCCAGCCCGGCGACTTCGGTCAAAACGTCCTCGAAGGGCCGCGACACCTCACCGCCGCGGGTGTAGGGAACAATGCAGAAGGTGCAGAATTTCGAACAGCCTTCCATGATCGACATGAAAGCCGATGCGCCCTTGACCTCGGCGGGAGGCATGGCGTCGAACTTCTCGATTTCCGGGAACGAGACGTCAACCGCTGCCTTGCCCTGGCGCTTGCGTTCCGCGATCAGTTGCGGCAGGCGGTGCAGGGTCTGCGGGCCGAAGACGACATCGACGTAGGGCGCGCGGGCGACGATGGCATCGCCCTCCTGACTCGCCACGCAGCCGCCGACGCCGATCACGATATCGGGATTGAGCTTCTTCAGGTGGCGGATGCGACCGAGATCGTGGAACACCTTCTCCTGTGCCTTCTCGCGCACCGAACAGGTGTTGAACAGGATGATGTCGGCATCTTCGGGGCTCTCGGTCCGGACAACGCCTTCGGCAGCGTTGAGCACGTCGGCCATCTTCTCCGAATCGTACTCATTCATCTGGCACCCGAAGGTGCGGATGAACAATTTCTCGGGCATCTACAGATTTGAAACAATCCAGAGATTTTATTTACCGTCCGGACGTACAAATCAGATTGTTGGCATTTTGCCCGACTTTCAGGCTTATTCAGCCCCTCAAGCTACAGAAATGGATAAGCTTGCTTCGCGCGAAGAGGATGAATATCTAAACCCTCTTCCATTCGAAGGAGCTCCCTATGTTTCTTTGCGACCCGAAGCTATTAGAAATATTAAAGATTGCGTGGATCAAACAGGCACCGCCGCTAAGACTTTCAATGAAAATCAAAATGCAAGTTTAGCGCCAGACTATCAGCTGCTATATGCAGAGGATGTCTTGGCCTGCATCCCGTAAATTTGATGTTCTTATTTTAGGAGCCGGTGGTGCGGGCATGATGTGTGCCCTTACCGCTGGAGTTCGCGGCAAGAAAGTCGCCCTACTTGATCATTCGCCAAAACTTGGACAGAAGATTCTGATTTCGGGCGGTGGACGCTGCAATTTTACCAATATTCACGCCAAGCCTGAGAATTATTTATCAGAAAATCCGCACTTCGCAAAATCGGCGTTAAGTCGATTTCAGCCTGATGACTTTTTAAAACTTATTAAAAAACATCAAATTCAATTTCACGAAAAGAAGCTCGGTCAGCTTTTTTGCGACAAACGGGCCGATCAAATTGTAGAGCTTTTAAAAACTGAAGTTAAAAATACAGGCGGAGAGATTTTTTTAAGCTGTAAAATTGAATCGGTTAAGAAAGAGAATGAATTTATCGTTCGAACGAATCTTGGAGAATTTACGGCGCCTTCTTTGGTGATCGCAACCGGTGGACTTTCGATTCCAAAAATTGGAGCTACAGGCATCGGCTATGAGATCGCCAAAAATTTTGGACATAAAATTATCGAAACCCACCCTGCTCTCGATGGATTCACTTTAAAGGCCGATGATTTACGTCATTTTAAAGAACTCGCAGGGGTTTCACTAGATTGCGAAGTAAGCTCAGGTGGAAAAAAATTTAGAGAAAATCTCTTATTCACTCATCGAGGTCTTAGTGGCCCCGCCATGCTTCAAGCTTCTTTATATTGGAAGAAAAAGGCGGCAATCGAGATTAATTTGATACCGAGTTTTGACTTTTTAGACTGGGCTAAAACGAAGAAAAAAGAAGGCGCTAAAAGCCTTCTTAAGAATCTTTTGAAAGAAATTTTTTCGGAACGATTTTGCGAAGTATTTTGCGAACTTTATCTTAAAAATAATCAGCCTTTTGCAGAAATCTCCGATCAAAAGCTTTTGGAATTTTCGAATAAATTAAAAAAATGGGTTCTTTATCCAGAATCTACCGTTGGTTATGAAAAAGCCGAAGTGACTCGAGGCGGCGTAGATACTCACGAGCTTTCTTCTCAAACGATGGAATCCAATAAAGTTTCAGGACTCTTTTTCATCGGTGAAGTTGTGGATGTTACCGGCCAATTAGGCGGCTTTAATTTTCAATGGGCCTGGGCCTCAGGTTCTGCCGCCGGCGAATTTGTTTAAAAATATGGCTTAAAACAGCATATTTAAACAAGTTTTAAGACAAATTTAACGAATAAAACAAGGCAAAATGAATCCAACACATGCCATTCATTCAAAAGGATTATAAGCATTAGCCAAGAAATGTATATCTTAAATTATAACATATTATAAAATGATATAAATGAATGATAAATTATTTAAATTAACTCGGTATTTTTACAAAAAAATAGATTCTGATCGCTCTCATTTCTATAGATTTCATCATTGGTTAGACCGAAAATGCTCTGAAATAACTTCACTTTCACACCTTCAAACGAAAGAAGAGATTGAACTTTGCAAAAGACTTTGTTTATTTGCACCGATTGCAGAATCAGATTTAGAAAATAAAACTCATAAAAATATTTATCAAATTTGGAAAAGAAAGTTTCCTCAAGATAAAAAGTTTTTTCAGATGATGCTAGGTCAAAAAAATATTTGGAATAAATTTTCAAATCAAAGTCTGAAGACATTTTTGGAATCCGAAGAATGCAAAAAATGGTTTAAAAACAGATCTCAATTAAAACGAAAATCTACTTTTGAATTGGATACCTGCTTTAAAAAATCTAAAGAAAAAGCTAAAAACTACGAGCAAAGCCTTCAAAAGATTATGCGAGATAACCCGCTTCTTCGCTGGGAGGATCTGCGTTCCATGGGCGTTAAAAACGCGCAGTCTATCTATCAAAACTTTCATGCTAAAAAGCATTATCAGAACGTTTTTCTTTTGAAGTTGAAATCTCAAATTGCTGCCGAAGCAAATGGTCGTAAAAAGCGCTAGGCCTATAAAAAGATAGTCCAAATTTTTTAAGAAATCTTCTAAGCTGTGGCTGGCTAAGTTCAATATGATAGAGAGATTTCAAAACCTTTTGAAGCTTAGGCATCTTCGGTCGCTTCAATAAAATAAAAACTTCAATCAATCTAAATCTCGCCTGTTCGTCTAAACTTTTTCTTTTTCTCGAAGAATGCTTGGCAAGTTTATGATCTATCTGCTTTAACCACCGATAAATGGTTTCGCGAGATTTCTGAGTGTCTTTTGCAATTTGCGAGATAGGCACTCCCTCTTTCCAAAGTCTCGTCGCTTGAATTTTAGCCTCTGTTTTTGAATACTCAAATTCTCTTAATTTTGTTTTCATAATATTTAATTTTGATACAATCTCTGCATCTGGTTATTCACATTAATCTAAAGCAGTTGCTCGCCCTTTCTTCCTTATTTTTGTCATATTTTAAAAGTTAAATATATATCAAAATACTTCGCAAAATAGTTTATTTTGCGAAGATTGTAATTTAGACTAAAAGCATGGCAAAAGGAGCGGGTTTAAAACCCCAAAAAGCACCTCATCATCCGCTCTTAAAAGCTCTAAATGCCTATTTAGAAGAACTTCAGAGTGAAAGCAGGCTTGCGGCCTCTACTCTTCAACTTTATTCCTTAGAACTGAATCAGCTTCTTTTACTACTTTCAGACACCAAAGATTTATCGGCGCTGCGTAAATATTTAGCGACTAAATCTGCTGCCACTCATCTTCGAAAGCTCGTGATTTGGAAAAGTTTTTTAAAAACCTGCGATGAACCTTGGAGTTCTCTGCTCGATAATCTTCGCCAACCTAAAGTTCGACAAAAACAGCCGCTCTTTTTAACCGAAGAAGAACAATTTCGATTAGAGACGGTTTGCTATAAATCAAATCAACAGATTCGCGATCGATTATTTATTGCTCTCGCTCTGCAGCTTGGACTTCGCCTTCGAGAAATTCTCAATCTTAAATTTAAAGACGTCGAAGCCGAGTGGATTAAACTTTCTCGAAAAGGCGGCAAAGAGCAGAGGCTTCCTCTTTCGCCGGCACTCAGAATTTTAGTTCAATCGCTAAAGAAAGAACGGCATGGAGATTCGGAGGATTATCTTTTTGTAGGAAAGAGCGATCAGGCTTTAACCTCTCGCGCGGCACAATTGATCTTAGAAAAGCTTCGAAAAATGGCAGGCATTCAAAAGAAAATTACTCCGCACTCTTTACGTCACACATTCGCAACAACATTAGCCGCTCGAGGCGCAAGCTTAGTCGCGCTTAAAGAATTGCTTGGACATCAAAAACTCTCCACAACAGAGCGCTATTTGCATGTCACTCCGGCACATTTACAAGAAACTTTATCTCTACTTAACGTGCGGGCCACTGAACCTCAGCTTTGAAATTTTTCACATCGGATTGAAGCTGTTTTAAAATCACATTTAAACTCTGATTATCTTTTACCTCATAAATCGTATAACGCCTGTGCTGGATTTTATCCCACTTAGATAAAGCTCGATTACTGATCTGTGCTTTTGAGGCGTTAATAAATTGCTGAATATTTTTCATCTCTTCATCGATAGATGCCAAAATTTTTGAATCTTCTGCGGTGGTGATACGATCAGTTGTTTTTACATTCGTATCGTTTGCAACCCAGGGAGATGCGGCTTGAACGACTTTAATAGGACTTATTTTAAATGCGAACATGGCCACAACCATCGCGCTCAGTAACAACGTTTTTATAAACGAATAATGAGATTTCATAGATCACCCTTTCCTTATTTTTTGACGCGATTTCACTATGGCCTAGATAGGTGAAAGTTTTTACTTACTTAAGTTAGTTGGAGCGCTGCTCCATGAAATTAGAGCGCAAAGTGTTAAAATAAGAAGAGCTTTTTAAGGATGAAATTCAATATCAATATAAGCTTGCCGTATCCGTTCGGGCCCGAGAAAAACTCGGAGGCTAAGGGATCAGCGTCGAAGGTCGCGCAACGATATCCTGAATATGTAGACGATTCAGTCGCAGAAGAGCCGCTCGAAAACGAAACAGCAGCTATTAAAATCAAACCTCGATCTGAGTTTGAGTCACTTTCGTACGAAGTACGGCAACAGAATGAAAGGCCAGGCGTTGAAGCTCCTATCTCTTTGAGCGCTCAAGTTCAAAGTTCTAAGCAAAATTTAGAAAAGTTTTTAAACGATTTAAAGAAAACTCCAGAGCTCTTCAAAGCCGCGCATTCATCTGTGCGAAGATCCTATGCGACTCAACTTTTAATGTCGGAGGGTTAAGCCACCGTAGACATTTTAATCTAATTTAGAGACACTTCTCTTATGCAAAATACAGAAGCTTCTAAGCAAATCGTGATCGACGAAATTCTTTCGACTTTAAGTACAGACGATAACTGCTGTAATGGAGGATAAGGCCTCTGCTTTTTCTAAAGAAAAAGCTCTGAGTTTTTCTGCTCCAGATCTCGTCCAAAGTTTCTCTCAAAAAAATCCTCGATATTCTTTAAAAGAATCAGAAAAATTATTTGAAGATCTTAAACTATGGCTTTGGGCTTGCGCTCAACGAACGCGAGATCAAGGGAGCGAAAAAGACGTTCCACCTACTTTGACCATTTCACCTGAGCTCAAAAATA
>JAFLDQ010000089.1 GCA_017302355.1 Dechloromonas sp. | reverse complement strand
CCGCGGATCGTCGGACTGGTCGACGGCACGCCGGCGAGCGAGCGCCCGCCGGCGACCAGAAACGCGGCAACCGCGAGGCCGAGGACCAGCGCCGCCGCGCCGAGCAAGGCCGCCTGCCCGAACAGGAAACCCGCGGCCAGCAGCAGCGCCCCCGCCGCCAGGCCCGCATGCAGCCAGCGCGCGACGGCCAGCGGGTTGTCGAGGTTGGCGCCGGCGACCACGGGCAGGATCTGGATCAGCGCCCCGAGCATGACCATGAGCATGAAGCCGACCGTGACCAGGTGGGTTGCGGCGAGCAGGCCCGGCGTCCACCGCGATTCCAGGAGGCCGGGCCCGACGAACAGAAGGAGCAGGCCGGCGGCCAGGGAGAACAGCGGGGCGGTGAGGAAGAAGCGCAGCGGGGCGGCAAACGGGGGAGCCTTGTCGAACGACAGCAGCGCCTGCATGCGACGGCCCGTTCAGCGCCGGATCAGGATTTCGAAGGTGCCGTCGGCGAGCAGTTCGGTTTCGTAGGCATGACCGTTCTGCCGGAGGACCTTGTAGAGCGGATGCGGCTCGCGGAAGAGCAGGAGGAGCATCTTCTCGCCGGGCTTCAGCCTGTCGAGCATTTCCATGGTCTGCACGAACGGCTCCGGCGGCTCCATGTAGCGCGCATCGACGACATGCGACGCCTTGGGATGGCTCATCCCTCGGCCAGTTCGGCTTCGAGACGCGCCAGCAGTTCGGGCGTTTCGCCGGCCAGATGCTGGTCGCACATCGGGTAGAGGATGTTCTCTTCCTTCATGTTGTGCTGCTGCATCATGATCAGGAGGGTGTCGGCCAGCCCGAGAAAATCGTCGGGATTTGCCTGTTCCAGCGCGTCGACCGCGTCATCGAGCAGCGCGCGCATCTGGGTGTGCTCCATGCGCATCACCTGGGTCGGCCCCATGCGCATCCCGGTCTTGGCTTCGAAGGTCGGGAACAGGGTTTTTTCCTCGCAGTCGAAATGCGCCAGCAGGGCGTTGCGGAAGTGGCCGAACGCCGCCCTTGCCGCCGGCAGGTTCTTCTTGCCGATCGCCTGCTCGGCCTCGGCAAAGAAGTCATCGCAGCGACGGTGATCGTCGGTCATGAAGGTCCGGATGGTGGTCATGGCGAACTCGCGCGGTTGGGAGGTTCCGCATTCTCGGGGAATCGCGCCGCCGCCTCCTTAATCACGGTCAAGAAACGGCGAGCTCCTGGTCCGGCGGCAGGCCGGCAAGGGATGCGGTTCGCACTTCCGCAAGAAACGGGCTCATTTCTCCCGCACGTAGGTTCCCGGCGCATCGGCCAGCGCCGGAAAAGCGCGGCTGGCCGCCGGATAGGCGGCGACCAGGTCGCCACAGCGTTCGCCCAGCCAGTGGGTCCAGTCCTCCCACCACGTTCCCTGCCTCGTCTCGGCCCGGTCGAGCCAGTGTTCCCAGTGCTCGTTGCGCTCGGGCTCGGCGATCCGGTACGAGCGCTTGGGCGGGTTGACGGGCGGATTGACGATACCGAGGATATGGCCGGAACTCGAACGCACGAAGCGCACCGGCGCCTTCACATTGACGTACTTGCGGATGCGGTAGCACTGGACCCACGGCGCGATGTGGTCGTCTTCGGCCGTGACCACGTACAGCGGCTGGACGATGCGGTCGAGGTCGATCGGCTCGCCGGCGATGGTCAGGCGGTCGCGCTTGATCAGGTTGTTGTGCAGGTACATCTCGCGCAGGTAGTACGAGTGCATGGCGCGCGGCATGCGGGTCGTGTCCATGTTCCAGAACAGCACGTCGAAAGCCGGCAGCGGCTCGCCCATCAGGTAGCTGCTGACCCAGTACTGCCAGATCAGGCTGTTCGAGCGCAGCATGCGGAAGGAGGCCGCCATCTCGCTGCCATCGAGGTAGCCGCGCTTGGCCATCGACTCCTCGATGGCCTCGATGCAGGCATCGTCGATGAAGACGTCGATGTCGCCGGGATGGGAGAAGTCGGTCAGCGTGGTGAACAGCGTCCAGTGCGCGACCGGCACGTCATCGGCGCCGAAGCGCCTGTTGGCCCAGGCCATGTAGACCGAAACCAGCGTGCCGCCGATGCAGTAGCCGACCAGATGCACCTTCGGCGCCTTGCAGAAGTCCCGGACGACGCGGACAGCCTCGTCGATGCCTTCGAGCAGGTAGTCGTCGAGACGCACTTCGGACATCCCGGCATCGGGGTTCTTCCAGCTGGTGATGAAGACTGAGAATCCGCGATCGGTCAGATACCTGACCAGGCTCTTCTTGGCATTCAGGTCGAGGATGTAGAACTTGTTGATCCACGGGGTGACGATGACGATCGGCGTCGCCCTGACCTTTTCGGTCGTCGGCGCATAGTGGATCAGTTCGACCAGGCGATTGCGGAACACCACCTTGCCCGGCGTCGTCGCCAGATCCTTGCCGACGACGAAGGCGTCGGGGTCGACCATCTGGATGTTCTTCGCCTTCGCGTCACGCATGAAGTTCTGGAAACCCCGGGCGAGGCTCTCGCCGTTGGTCATCACGAAGCGCTCGCCGGCCACCGGATTGAGCCAGAAGAAATTGGTCGGCGCCACCATGTTCAGCCATTTGCGCACCCAGAAAGCGGCGCGCCGGCGTTCCTTGTCCGACAGCCCGGGCGTCTCGAAGTACATGTCCTGCAGCCGGTGGGTGAAGGCCAGGTACCACTCCTTGATGATGTCCCAGGTCGCCGCATTGGTCCAGATCGGATCGGAGAAGCGGGAATCGTCGGGGTTGGGCTCGATGACGTCCTCCGAGGGCATGCCCAGCGCCCGTCGCACGACGTGCGCCTGCAAGGCCAGCAGATCCCCCGACAGCGCACTGGTGGCGCGCATCAGTTCCTGCGGATGCATCATCCAGGCCATATGGGCATTGAGCAGCGACGAGGTCACGCCGTACGGGTCGACGGCCTTGCCGATGGCCATTCCGGCGGTTTCCAGCGGACTGAGGCCGCTGAGGTCGATACCATGGGATTTTGCTGACGAGATCGCGGACATGCTGGTGATTCCCTTGCCAATCATGGGTTGCTTATACCATAGACCGGAAGCGAAATCCTGGCGCGCGCACCCCGGTCTAGCCTCCTCCGACACTTTTTTCGCCCCCGTTTCGTTTTGCCGGCAGTTGGCGTAGCATGCTCAACGGGTGTAGCATGCTCACGGGAAAGCAACCCTGACCAGGCTGCTCTTACAAGGAGGAAGAACGATGTTCAAGCACATTCTCATACCCACCGACGGATCCGAACTTTCGAGAGTGACGGCGCAGCGTGGGGTGTCATTCGCCAAGGAGATCGGCGCCAAGGTGACGGTGTTCTTCGCCAAGCCGGAATACCCGATCGCCTATTTCGGCGAAGGCGCCCTGATCGACCCGACCACGCCGGAGAAATTTTCCGAGCTCGCCGACCAGCAGGCAAGCGAATACCTCAGTGAAGTGGAGGCGCAGTGCGCCGCGGCAGGCGTCGACTGCGCAACCGCGACAGCCGCCAGCGACATTCCCTACGAGGCGATCATCGAGGCCGCCGAGAGATCCGGCTGCGACCTGATCTTCATGGCGTCGCACGGCCGGCGCGGGATCAGCGGCCTGCTGCTCGGCAGCGAGACCCAGAAGGTGCTGACCCACTCGAGGATTCCGGTTCTCGTCTACCGCTGAACGGCGGTGTCACCGCGCGGAGCAGCGCGCGCTCCCGCGCGGGATGCGGCAGTGGATGCGCCCGCTCATCGTGTCGATGAAGTACACCTCTTCCAGCAGGGCGACGAGATAGCGCTTCTTCAGCGTGAAGTCCGTGGGCTTGGCGTAGGTCGCCTTCCAGAAGGTCGTGCTTTCGCTGATCACCGGGGCGGCGAGGCGCGCCCGCACGCGCATCCCGAGATGCGGCGCAGCAGCGGCCGGCAGGTCGGCGCTGAAGCCGGCGTCGTCATCGGCGCTGCGCGGGTAAAAATCGTAGAGGTTGTCGAAGGCAAGAAAATAGTCGTAGCGCCAGCTCACCTTCATCTGCTGCGGCGACCCGATCTTGTCCTCGTGCAGGTACTCGCCGCGCTCGACCGCCACCGATTGCAGCGGCAGGAATTTGTAGCGGTAATAGTCGTCGACCGCGGGATCGGCCTGCGGCTGCCAGCTCCAGCCTTCGGCGACCTGGTTGAAGGCCATCCGGTAGCGCACCGCAGCACGTTCGCCCGTCACCTCCACGCCAAGACCCGAACCGGCCGCGAGGTCGACATCGACCTCGATCGCTTGGCCCGGCAGCGCCCTGAGGCCGGCTTCCGGCAGGCGCGCTAGCGCCTCGAACTGCCTGTCGGCGGGTTCGGCGGCCTGTGCCGAGGAAAAAAAGGCGGCGGCCGCAGCCGCCGTGAATACTTGTCTGAGGAAAAACATGTCGATACTGGAATGCTGCCATGAGGGCGACGCCCGCCCGGCATTCTGGGCACGCGCCGGAGACTTGCCCATGATGGATATCAACGAATTCCGATACGGCTCAGACCTGCGTCTGCGTCACCGTCTTGCGGAAGCGGGCCAGGGCGACGCTGAAGAAGCAGGCGCCGACGGCGGTCATCAGCAGCAGGTCGCGCCAGATCACATCGAGGCCGCCCCCCCGGTAGAGGATGGCTTGGGCCAGGCGGACGAAATAGGTCGTCGGCGCGGCGAGCATGATGTTCTGCACGCTTTCCGGCATGCTCTCGCGCGGCGAGACGCCGCCCGAGAGCATCATCAGCGGCAGGATGCAAAGGATGATCAACAGGCCGAGTTGCGGCATCGAACGGGCCAGGGTGCCGAGGAAGATGCCGATCGAGGCGGCGGCAAACAGGTAACAGGCCGCCGCCGCAAGAAAAAGCAGCGGCGAGCCGGCGATCGGCACCTGCAGCACGTGCTGCACCACCACCACCAGCGCGAAGCCGACGCCCAGCAGCACGACCAGTCCGTTGGCCCAGATCTTGGCCATCATGATCTCGAAGGGCGTCAGCGGCATGACCAGCAGGTGCTCGATGGTGCCGTGCTCGCGCTCGCGGATGAAAGCGGCGCCGACCAGAATGATGGTCAGCATGGTGACATTGTTGATCACCTCCATGACGCCGCCGAACCAGAAGCCCGTGAGGTTGGGGTTGAAGCGCACGCGGCTGGTCAGCGTGATCGGCGTCGCGCTGCCGTCGCGCCGTCCGGTCAGGTATTCGTTGATCTCGCCGAGGGCGATGCTCTTGATGTAGGTGGCGCCGATGAAGGCCTGCGACATGATGGTCGCATCGATGTTGAGCTGGACGTCGGGCATCTTGCCGGCCTGCACGTCGCGCTGGAAATTCGCCGGGATGATCAGCGTGAAATTGTAGCGTCCGGAATCCATGCCGGGATCGACTTCGGCCAGCTGGATCATCTGCGGCTGGCGGAAGAACGGCGGGTAGAAGGCATCGACGATGCGTGTCGACAGCGGCGACCGGTCTTCGTCGACGATGGCGATCGGGGCATTGCGCAACTCCTGCGACGACCCGGTTGCCGCCGTGTAGATGGCGCCGGAGAAGGACCAGCAGATCAGCACCAGCAGCGTCTTGTCGGCGGCCAGGCTTTTCAGCTCCTTGAGTCCGAGGCGGAAGATGTTGGCGAGGCTGGGCAGGCGCATCTCATTTCTCCTGCTTGTTGAGCAGCGCGACCGACAGCACGGTCAGCACGGGAATGAAGCAGGCCAGCGCGACGAACTGCGGGATCAGGTCGGCGATACCGAGCGCCTTGGTGAAGGCGCCGCGGCTGATGATCAGGAAGTAGCTGGCCGGGAACAGCTGGCCGATCCAGTAGGCCGGCCCCTCCAGCGCCCCGACCGGCGTCGTCAGCCCGGAAAAACTGACGGTCGGCAGCATGGTCAGGATGGCCGTGCCGAACAGCGCGGCAATCTGCGTGTTGGTGAAGGTCGAGATCAGCAGGCCGATGCCGGTCGTCGCGATGACGTAGAGCAAGGCGCCGAGACCCAGCGCCAGCAGGCTGCCCTTGATCGGCACATCAAAAACCACCTGCGACTGGATGAGCAGCAGCACGAAGCTGATCAGCGCCACGACGACGTAGGGCAGCTGCTTGCCGAGCAGGAATTCGAGGCGCGTCACCGGCGTGACGTAGAGGTTCGTAATCGAGCCGAGCTCCTTCTCGCGCACGACGCCGAGCGCCATCAGGATGGCCGGGATGAAGATCAGCAGGATGGGGATCACCGCCGGCACCATGGCGTAGATGCTTTTCACGTCCTGGTTGTAACGGTAGCGCGAGACGATGTTGGCCGGATAGCCGGCGGCGACGCCGGTGGTTTCAAGGATGAGCCGCTGCACGTACTCCAGGTGCATGCCCTCGGCGTAGCCGCGCACGGTCTCGCCGCGATAGGGCATGGCGCCGTCGACCCACAGCCCGATTTCCGGCCAGTGGCCGCGCCGCAAATCTCGCCCGAATCCGGCGGGGATGTCGATGGCCAGCGCTAGTTCGCCATTCCTCATCCGCCGGTCGAGGTCGGCGTCGTCGACGATGGGCGGCCGCTCGATGAAATAGCGCGAGCCGGCGATGTTCTCGATGTAGGCGCGGCTTTCCGGCGACTGATCGCGGTCGAGCGCCGCGAAGCGCAGACCTTCGACATCGAGCGAAATGCCGAAGCCGAGGACGAACATCAGCAACACCGAACCGAGCAGCGCGAAGGCCAGGCGAACCGGGTCGCGGCGCAGCTCCAGCCCTTCGCGGTAGGCGTAGCCGAGCAGACGGCGCAGGCTGAAGGCGCTCGGCCGGATTTTGGCGCTGTTGCGGTCGACCGTGATTTCTGCCGGTTTTTCGGCGTCGACCGCAACCGGCGCCGCGGTGACGCCGGTGGCCTCTTCCAGGTAGGCGATGAAGGCCGCTTCCAGCGTCGCAGCCCCGCGCGCCGCGCACAGGCCGGCCGGCGTGTCGCTGGCCAGCACCTTGCCGGCATGCATCAGCGAGATGCGGTCGCAACGCTCGGCCTCGTTCATGAAGTGCGTCGAGATGAAGATGGTGACGCCCTGCCCGCGCGCCAACTCGACCAGCAAGGCCCAGAATTCGTCGCGCGCCACCGGGTCGACGCCGGAGGTCGGCTCGTCGAGGATCAGCAGCTTCGGCTCATGGACGACGGCGACGGCCAGCGACAGGCGCTGGCGGATGCCGAGCGGCAATTCGGCGGCCGGCTTGCCGGCGTAAGGATCGAGCCCGAAACGCCGCATCAGCTCGGCGATGCGCGAGCGGCGCCGCTCATCCGGCAGATGGAAGAGGCGCGCGTGCAGGTCGAGGTTTTCGAGCACCGTCAGCTCGCCATAGAGCGAGAAGGATTGCGACATGTAGCCGACCTGCTTGCGCGTCTCCAGGTCGCCCGCATCGACCGCCCTGCCGAACAGCATGGCCTGCCCTTCGCTCGGCGGCAGCAGGCCGGTCAGCATCTTCATCGTCGTCGTCTTGCCGCAGCCGTTGGAGCCGAGAAAGCCGAAGATCTCGCCGCGCTCGATCTTGAAGCTGACACGGTCGACCGCCGTGAAGTCGCCAAAACGCTGCGACAGCCCGTCGGCCTCGATGGCATAGGCGCCACCATCGCCGACCCGCGGCGGAATGACCAGCTCGCGGTGCGCCTGCCGGCGCGCCTCGGGCAGCAGGCGGATGAAGGCGCCATCGAGCGTCGCCTGCCCGGTCTGCGCCCGCAATTCGGCCGGGGCGCCGGTGCCGATCACCTTGCCGTCATCCATCGCCACCAGCCAGTCGAAACGCTCGGCCTCCTCCATGTAGGCGGTCGCCACCAGCACGCTCATGCCCGGCCGGCGGACGCGGATGCTGTCGATCAGTTCCCAGAACTGGCGGCGCGACAGCGGGTCGACGCCGGTCGTCGGCTCGTCGAGAATCAGCAGGTCGGGATCGTGGATCAGCGCGCAGCACAGGCCGAGCTTCTGCTTCATGCCGCCCGACAGCTTGGCCGCCGGCCGCTCGCGGAAGGGCGACAAGCCAGTCGCCGCCAGCAATTCGGCGATGCGCCGTTCGCGCTCGGCCCGCCCCTGGCCAAACAGGCGACCGAAGAAATCGACGTTCTCGAATACCGACAGCGTCGGGTACAGGTTCTTGCCCAGGCCCTGCGGCATGTAGGCGATGCGCGGCTGCACCGCGGCGCGGAAATGGCGGTCGCCGATGTCGCCGCCGAGCACCTCGACCTGCCCCGTCTGTATTTTCCGCGCCCCCGAAATCAGCGCCAGCAGAGACGACTTGCCGACGCCGTCCGGCCCGATCAGGCCGACCATGCAACCGGCCGGCAAGGCGATGTCGACCGCCGCCAGCGCCTTCACGGCGCCGTAGCCGTGGCTGACGCCGACCAGACGGGCGACCGGCTCGCGGTCCATGCCGGCTTACCTCGCCGCGATCCGCAGGTTGGCCGGCCACGGCGCGCCGGCATCGAGCCGCACGTAGGCGACGCCCGGCATGCCGCCCTTGGCCAGATCGCGATGTTCCTTCAGCCAGGCGGGGTCGGGCTTGACCTTGACGCGGAACATCAGCTTTTCCCGCTCGCTGCGAGTCTCGACCTCGCGCGGCGTGAATTGCGCCTTCGCGGCGACGAAGCTGACGACCGCCGGGATCGGCTGTCCCGGCAGAGCGTCGAGCACGATGCGCGCCTCGCTGCCCAAGGCCACCTGCCCGGCCTGGTCGGTCGGCAGATAGATGGTCATGTACATGTCGGAAAGGTCGACCAGGGTCAGCGCCTTGCCGCCGGCCGCCAGCACCTCGCCCGGCTCGGCCAGCCGGTAGAGGACACGCCCGGAAGCCGGCGCCTTGAGGGCGGTATCGTTCACCGTCGCCTGCAGGCTCTCCGCCTTCGCCACGGCCGCCGCCACCGCCGCATCCGCTTCCGCCACCCTGCTCTGCGCCTGCGCCAGGCCGGCCATCGCGCCCTCCATGCCGGTCTGATCCGTGTCCAGCTTGCTGCGGCTGATGAACCCCTTGTCGACCAGGCTCTCGGAGCGCTTCAGCGTCTTGCCGGCCAGCGCCACATCGGTCTGCGACTTGCGCACCCCGGCCCGCGTTTCATCGACGGCCTTCCGCGCCTGCGCCACCTTCGCCTCCTGCTCCCGCAACTGGGCGCGCAAGTCGTCGGCATCCAGCCGCGCCACCACCGCCCCCGCCTCGACCATGTCGCCCTCGTGCGGCCCCAACTCCGCCAGCCGCCCGGCAATCTTGGTCGCCACATCCACCTCGGTCGCCTCCAGCCGCCCGTTCCCGGACGCCAACCCCGCCGGCAAGCCGGCCGGACGCTGCTGATAGAGGAAATACCCGCCTGTTGCGGTCAACACCAGAAAAAGGCTAAAAATCAAAACCTTCCGCAAACGCCCGCTGTCCATACATCACCCGATTGGTTACTGACCGATTGGTCATTACTCAGGAGGAATTATAGACCCGGCAATCCGGGGCGGGTTGCGGTGGATCAAGTTTATGGGGGTTGATCCGGTGCTGCTTTGAGGGCTGGAAGCATGGCGGCAGCTACCATCATTTGCTGCGGCTAATGTGCGAAACCCGACTCTCGCTGGTGCCGGATCGCCAAAATCAAGACCGCGTCATGTTCCGCTTCGTAGCTGTAGAGCGCTATATAGCCTGTCTTTCCACGGGAAATGACCAACTCACGAATGCCGTCTTCGACAGGGCGACCGATCAGGTGATGGCGCTTCAAGATGGTCACCGCCTCAGCGATCAATTCAACGGTCTCACTGGCGGCCAGCGGATCAGTGTCAATCAGAAAGTCAGTGAGTCGATCAAGATCATCGAATGCGCGGGCAGAATAGATCAGCCGCGCCATGAGCGCGCGCTGGGCTTCGCGAACTCGCTTCCCGAAACCTTGGCATTCAGAAAAGCATGAACCTCATCGGCATCCAGACCTTTGCCCGTGTCAATCATTTCTTCCCTGGCTGCTTTGGCCTCGGCAATGAATCGCAGTCGCTGCTCCGTTGAGTGCGCGGCCTGTTCAATGGCGGACACCATAAACGCATGCGGCGATACACCCAACTCATGGGCAGCCTTGGCGGCGCGCTGTTTCAGATCATCGGGAAGCTTCAAAGAAGTTGTGGCCATCGGTACACCCCTTGCACGAGTGTCACCAAGGTAACACCACAAGAGTGGTAGGGCAAGTCTTCGGCCGAAGCCGACCTTGGGCAACTGCCTGAAGTCGGGCAGCAATGAGCAGGTTACCTGCCGTTCAGCCAGGGAAGGTAATGAATGGTGGCTTGGGCGGTAGCGGCGGGAAAGTCATCCGCGAAATCAGAAAAATATTCGTCAGCAACGGCGCCCTTAACTATGAGCAGAACGACGCGCGCTTCGAATTTCTGTATGTCGACACCTCGACCGACGAATTGGACAAGGATAGTCTCTGGTCGGTCTTGGGACGGGATATCCAACTGGAAAGAAGCCAGATCATCGTCAATAAATCCGGCGCGGTTCGCCCGGTGCTCGAAGATCCGGCGTCCTATCCCGGCTTGAAAGGCTGGATCAAGCCGACTTCGGTCTTCGACTTCGTCTCGCCGACAACCGCCGGCGCGGCGCAAAAGCGCAAGCTGGGCCGGCTGGTTTTCGCGCAGAACGTCGCGACGTTCGTGAAGGCCTACCGACTTCGAAGCCTCTGGAGATCGACAGCGGAGGAAATTTTGCGGGTTTGCTCAATACGAAGCAGAAATCCGACATCCAAGAGATCATCAACAAGGAAGTGTCCAGGACCCTCGAATCAGGCTATACCCATATCGCGAAGAAGAAGGAGCTGATGGCCTTGTATTTTGAATATGCGATGGATGTCTACTCTCGGAACGGCGAGAACGATCTCGCGCCCGAATACGTCCTGGTTTCCGGAATGAGGTCGCCGATTTGCGGCATTGTCGGAATTCCCGAATCTCAATTGGACTAACAAAACTAAAGGAGCTACAAGATGCCCATCTACAAATGCGAGAATTATTCCAACTGTGCCAGCGCAGACACCGGCAAGCCGATCGAGTTGGCCTCTGCGGTCGAACCGAAGTGCCCGGTCTGCAGTGCGCCACTCAAGTCGCAGTCTGGCGACAGTAGCGTCGAGGCCGAAACGGTCGCGGAGCGCGGGGGCGGAAAACCGGTAAAGATCGCCGCCGCAGTCTTTTCACTGGCCTTGCTGGGAGGGGGGTATTGGGGGTACCAGAAGATGAATGCCCCGGTTGTCCTGCAACCTCTGCCTTCGTCTTCCACGGCGGCGGCGGGCGTTCCCGCCGGCGATGCTAAAGCTCCATCGGTCGCTGCGGCCGAAATCAAACCTCCCGCCGGGCTCGCGCCAAGCGAAAACGATACTATCACCTTGAAGAAGGCCGCCGACGAGGCGCTCCTTAAGAACAAGGCTGCTGAAGCCGAGGCCAGTGCATCCAAGGCGGCCGCCAATGAGCTGATCAAATCTGCCGTTGCCAAGATCGCGCAGAGCAAGTTGGCCGAGGCGGAGGACGATCTGCAATCTGCGCTGAAGCAGGATCCAAAGAGCTCCTTGGCTTACTACAATCTTGCCGTCATCAAGCTGCGCAGCAACAAAAAGGAAGACGCTCTTCGATACTTCGAGTCGAGCTTCCAGGCCGGTTTCCCCTATTACGACAAGATGGAGCAGGATCAGGACTTGTCGTCGCTCCGGAAAGATCCGCGGTTTTCCGCCTTGGTTGCCAAGTACAGAAGATAGGCAAAACGAGTATGCGCATCGGTCTGTTTCTGGTCATGGTGTTGGTCGCTTGGGGCAGTGGCTGCAGTCGCCCTGATCCAACAGTGATATTGGGGAAATGGAAGGCAGAGAGCTATCCTTTCGAGGGTTTGAAGATTCCTTTGGCACCCAACATCGAGGTGACTAGAAACGAGTTGGTGCTCCTGAATCCAGACGGCATGCCTTTCCAGCGCTTTCAGCTTTCCGCAATTAAGGCTGAGGGCGACGAAATCGATCTGGAACTCAGCGGTTTCGCAGGAGTTGCACTGGCATTCAAGGTCGAGAATTCGGAACGGATTCATTTTCGAGTGCCGATAATCGGAAGCGACATCGCGTTTGACAAGCTAAAGTGAGTCTGAGTCGCGAGTGGTGTCCTCGCCTGTGCGCGCGTTCTCGTGACGGTCGTACTGCGTCCGCAATTGCAATGGTAAGAGCCATTACGCGCGGAGCGTAAGGATTAAAATGGCTCTTCGTCGTTTGCCTACGGCAAATTGGGATGACTGAGATCCACGGAATCGTGTATCTATCTGGGTGAGGTCGGTTGCAAATCGTAGAGTCCAACGGGTTAAGCGGCCATCTGCATTGCATGGTATTGCTGACTGAAAGCGGCGGGCGACAGATGGCCGGGGCGAGCCTGCTTTCGGATGCGGTTGTAGAAGATCTCGATGTATTCGGTGATCTCGCGCTTGGCCTGCTCGCGGGTTCCGCTTAGGGTCGTCCGGCTGTAGCCCGAAGTGGAAAGCAGTAATTGACCTCGGCCTACGACTGAACGGCAGGTGACTGGCGCATTGCTGCCGGACAAAACGCCGGATGCCAACGACCGTTAAGGCCGAATAGCGCGCATTGCCAAGCCTTGAACAACCATCAACTTCTGAAACAGGACTCTACGCGCACCAATCCGCCAGGCTCGGTTTCAAGATCAGCCGCTCCAGCAAAACCATCGCTGCAGCGATCCCACCCTGCGCCGCCTGCGTCATTTCCGCGCCCAATTCGAACCCTTCGCCGCGCACGCACAACACGAAGGCCGGCGGCGGCTCCCGGCCTTCCATCTGGCGATAGACCTGCAGCACGGCTTCGGGCGGCAGGGCGTGGGTGGTGTGGCTGATTGCGGTCGACGGGTGGATTTGCGCGAAAACGAAGGGCGCCGGGGTTTTTTCGCCGGCGTCGATGAACAGCGCTAGTTCCCTGTTCCGCAGGTCGAGGGCATGTTCGATGTTGAGTTGGAAGTCTTCGATCAACTCGACACGGTCGACGAGTTTTTCATTTTCGAGCCATTTTGCCAGTCGACCGCAGATGACCGGCCCGATCGCGTCGTCGCCGCGACTGGGATTGCCGACTGCGAAGACGACGAGCGGCGCGGTCACGAGCGGCGAAGCTCGTGAATCGGCTGGCCTTCGGGATCGACCAGCTCGACGGCCAGCGGCATCTTGCCGAGCGCGTGCGTCGCGCACGAGAGGCAGGGGTCGAAGGCGCGGATCGCCACCTCGATGTGGTTGAGCAGCCCTTCCGTGACCTCGCGGCCGTGCAGGTAGCGGCGCGCGACGTGGCGCACGGCCTCGTTCATCGCCTGGTTGTTGTTGGTCGTCGAGACGATCAGGTTGGCCATCGTGATCAGGTCGTTTTCATCGACCTGATAATGGTGAAACAGCGTGCCGCGCGGCGCCTCAATGACGCCGACGCCTTCCATCTGGCGCTCGCCGCTGACCATCAGGTTGTCACCGAGCAGGTCATCGTCGTGCAGCAGATCCTTGATCACTTCTGCGGCATGCAGCATCTCGATCATCCGCGTCCAGTGGTAGGCGAGCGGCGCGTGCATCGGCGATCCGCCGGCGTAATCGACGAATTCCCGGCGCTCGTGTTCGGCGAAGGGCGTCGAAATCTGGTCGCAGTTCTGCACGCGGGCGAGCGGGCCGACCTTGTACCACCCATGTTCCTTGCCGA
>JAFLDQ010000088.1 GCA_017302355.1 Dechloromonas sp. | reverse complement strand
GACGCTGACGTTCATCCAGCCGGCTCGACAAAAGTCGGTACCGCTGCTCAATATCGCCATCGGTAGATGCCATTGGCCCAGCATAGCTGTATTCGGCATATTGTTCAAGTTAATAATTAACGAGCACTTACGCTCTATCGGGCATGCAAAAAAACCGACCGGACGCTGCTGATCGATCTCTACACGGCCGTCATTCTGGAGGCGACAGGAAACCCCAGGCTACCCCAATCCCACTGGCCGCATGTCGCCCTTTGCGTGCCATTGCGCCAACGGATTCAAATCAAGCGCAACGCATGGTTCAGGCAGTTGGATCGTCACGCACGGCGTCGCCTGTTTCTGAAGCGTGACGTTGCCGCCCATCCTGAAAAATTCGCGCTGTTGTACCGCGATCTCTGGCGCCACGATCTGGAAAAAGCGGGCTGTCTCACCGGCGCCTTGTTCAGCTATTCGCAATGGCCGGGCTACATGCAGCGTGACGACTTTGCCCCAACCCGTGCCTGGCTTGGGTCGCATGGACTACCGATCCGCCTGATTCACACCTCCGGCCATGCCGACGCCGCCGGCTTGCGCCGATTTGCCCAGGCCATCTCTCCACGGCGACTGGTACCGATTCACACCGTTTACCCCGAGGACTACAATGACTTCGGGATACCAGTGACAATTCAGCCAGACGGCGAATGGTGGCAGATATGAACGACGAACAATCGGGTGTGACAGCGGTATTCGACAGCTATTGGAAACGAGTCCGCGAGGAACTGGGCTTGCCTGTCAGCGAGCGCCGGAGCTTCATTAAGGAGGAGGCCATCGACCTGCTCAAGCGCGATTGGCGAACGCTCGACGGCGAACAAACAGTGCGGTGCCTATTCAAGAGTTTGATGTCCGAAGGCTGGAAGGAGACGCCCGGAGCGAACTGGATTTGGCGGGAGAAGCACGCCAAGCCTTCGGCAAGAAATGTTTCACAGGAAGTGCTACTCGAACACCAGATCGTCGGGTTGGGCGGCGAACGCTGGACTCGACAAATGTCGACCGCTTCCGGCGTCGATACGGCGCCAGATGGCAAGCGCACAAGAAGCAACCGGCGCAGGGCAATCGATCTGGTTTATGACCAGGGCAACAGCAGCTTTTCGTTCGTCGAATTGAAGGTTGGCAGCGATTCTCCGATTTACGCCCTGTTTGAAATCCTCGGTTATGGGCTGGCCTACTGGCATTCGCGGCAAGAGAAACTCGATCATCGCCGCGAAGCAGCGAGACTCATGCAGGCCGAAAAAATTGACTTGGTAGTGCTCGGGCCTGAGTCCTGGTATCGAGACAGCCCACCCGATTTGGCGACTCTTGTGGAGCAACTGAATCATGGACTGGCGTTTCTGACACAATACAAGCCACCGATGCGCCTTTACTACACCAAGTACCCGCTCGACGATTTCAATAACGCGGTTGTCGCTGCCGACGCAGCGATTCAGGCCGTGACGACTCTGGCCCAGCGACACAACAAGATTCCCCATGAACCCTGAAAACCCACGAAAAATCATTCTCAATATCGACGCGACCGGCACCAGCGTTGATGACGGACACCGCATCATCGAACTGGCTGCTGTTGAGTTGATCGACGGGCGTTTCACCTATCGCGTCTACCGAATTTTACTTAACCCTGAACACCCAATCGACGAAGGCGCTCAGGCCGTTCATGGCATCTCCAACGAGGCTCTTGAAGGCGCGCCACAATTCGCTGAAATCGCCGCCGAACTGAGCGAATTCTTGCGCGGCGCCGAGTTGATCGTGCATAACACGCCGTTTCACATCGCTTTTCTCGACATGGAATTCAAGCAGGCCGGCATGCCGCCATCTCGACAACTATGCGCTGGCGTGATCGATACCCTGGCGATGGCTCGCAGGTTACGTCCGAAAAAGACCAACAATCTCAATGCCCTGATCGAAGATTACGCAATCCAGATGCCGAAGAGAACCCTGTCCGGCGCCGAACTTGATGCCCATCTGATCGGCCTGATCTACCTCGAATTCCAGAAGCGAACGCTTCACTGACGTATCAGGCGATCAATGCTGGTCGACTTCTTCCTGCACCTCAAGGCCCGCCAGCTTCCGGTCTCGACCAAGGAACTGCTGGCGCTGCTCGAGGCGCTGCAGGCGCGCCTGGTCGGCGCCAGCCTCGACGATTTCTACCTGCTCTCGCGCGCCATCCTGATCAAGGACGAAGCCCTCTACGACCGCTTCGACCGCGCCTTCGGCGAATATTTCAAGGGCGTCGAGGCGCTGCCCGGGCTGGAGGCGATGATTCCCGATGAATGGCTGGAGCTGGCGGCCAAGCGCCATCTTTCCGAAGAGGACCGGCTCAAGCTGCAGAAACTCGGCTACGAAAAGTTGTTCGAGCAGTTCCGGCAACGCCTCGCCGAACAGAAGGAACGCCACGCCGGTGGCAGCAAGTGGATCGGCACCGCCGGCACCTCGCCCTACGGCCATGGCGGCTACCATCCGGAAGGCATCCGCATCGGCGGCGAGTCGGCCGGCAACCGGACGGCGATCAAGGTCTGGGAACAGCGCGAGTTCCGCAACCTCGACGACACCGTCGATCTCGGCGTGCGCAACATCAAGGTGGCGCTGCGCCGCCTGCGCCGTTTCGCCCGCCAGGGCGCGGCCACCGAACTCGACCTCGACGGCACCATCGCCGGCGCCGCCCGCAACGCCGGCTGGCTTGACCTGCAACTGCGCCCGGAACGGCGCAACGCGGTCAAGGTCCTGCTCTTTCTCGACATCGGCGGCTCGATGGACGACCACATCGCCGCCTGCGAGGAGCTTTTTTCCGCCGCGCGCAGCGAGTTCAAGCACCTCGAACATTTCTATTTCCACAACTGCGTCTATGAGGGCGTCTGGAAGGACAACCGCCGGCGGCACGGCGAGCGCATGCCGACCTGGGACGTGATCCATACCTATGGCGCCGACTACAAGCTGATCTTCGTCGGCGATGCGACGATGAGTCCCTACGAAATCGCCCGGCCCGGCGGCAGCGTCGAGCACTGGAACGAGGAAGCCGGCGCCACCTGGCTCGAACGCATGCTGAACACCTGGTCGCGGGCCGTCTGGCTGAATCCGCTGCCCGAGGAGCACTGGACCTACGCGCCGTCGCTCCAGATGATCCGGCAGCTTTTCCGCAACCGCATGTATCCGCTGAGCCCGGACGGACTCGAACGCGCAATGCGCACGCTGTCGCGCTAGGGCGTTCCTACGGCTCGTCTCCCGGCGGCGCAACCTTGACGACCTCGTCGAGCGAGGTCAGACCCTGCGCCACCTTGAGCGCGCCGGAAATGCGCAGCGGGCGCATGCCCTCGCGGCTGGCGAGATCGCGCAACTGCACCACTTCGGTGTTGTTGCGGATGACCTTGCGCATTTCCGGCGAATTGAGCAGGATTTCGTAGATGCCGACGCGCCCGCTGTAGCCGGTCATCCGGCATTCGAGGCAGCCGACCGGCTGATGCAGTTGTACCGGCTCGTTCGACTTCCACGGCGACACCAGCGCCCGCCAGGTCGCCTTCTGATCCTCGCTGATCGGCATCGCCTTCTTGCAGTGCGGGCAGAGCGTCCGCACCAGGCGCTGCGCCATGACGCCGAGCAGGGTCGAATTGATCAGGTAGGCCGGCATCCCGAGGTCGAGCATGCGGGTGATCGCCGACGGCGCATCGTTGGTGTGCAGTGTCGACAGCACGAGGTGCCCGGTCAACGCGGCCTGGATGGCCATTTCCGCCGTTTCCAGATCGCGGATCTCGCCGATCATGATGATGTCCGGATCCTGCCGCATCAGCGCCCGCACGCCGTCGGCGAAGCCGAGGTCGATGTTGTGCTGTACCTGCATCTGGTTGAACGCCGACTCGACCATTTCGATCGGGTCCTCGATGGTGCACACATTGACCTCGGGCGTCGCCAGTTGCTTCAGCGTCGTATACAGCGTCGTCGTCTTGCCCGACCCGGTCGGCCCGGTGACCAGGATGATGCCGTTGGGCGATCCCGTCATCTGCTTCCAGCGCGTCTCGTCATCGCTCGAAAAACCGAGCGAGCGCAGGTCGCGGACGAGCACCTCGGGATCGAAGATGCGCATCACCAGCTTTTCGCCGAAGGCCGTCGGCAGCGTCGACAGGCGCAGCTCGACCTCCTGCCCAGCCGGCGTCCGCGTCTTCACCCGGCCATCCTGCGGACGGCGTTTCTCGATCACGTCCATGCGCCCGAGCAGCTTGATGCGGCTGGTCATCGCGTTCATCACCGCCATCGGGATCTGGTACACCTGATGCAGCACGCCGTCGATGCGGAAGCGGACGATGCCGAGGTCGCGCCGCGGCTCGATGTGGATGTCCGAGGCGCGCTGGTCGAAGGCGTACTGCCACAGCCAGTCGACGATATGGATGATGTGCTGGTCGTTGGCGTCGAACTGGCGGTTGCCTTTGCCCAGCTCGACCAGTTGCTCGAAGCTCGACAGCCCGCCCGTCACCTCGCCCTTGGCCGCCGCCTTCTTGACCGACTTGGCGAGGTTGAAGAACTCGACCAGGTAGCGTGAAATGTCGTCCGGGTTGGCCATCACCCGGCGAATTTCCTTGCGCAGGATGTGTTGCAACTCCGGCACCCACTCGCGGACGAAGGGCTGGGCCGTGGCGATGACGATTTCGCGGGTCGTCACCCGCACCGGCAGGATGCCGAAGCGCCCGGCATAGGCGCTCGACATCACCTCGGCGACGCCGGTGAAATCGATCTTGAGCGGGTCGATGTGCAGGTAGTCGAGGCCGACCCTGCCGGCCAGCCACTCGGTCAGCGCCTCCAGCGTCAGCAGGCGCGCCGGGCTGCCGCCGGTCCGCCATTTCTGGTCGGCGATGACGACCAGCGGGTGCACCTTGTTGCCGTGCAGGCGGCGTTCCGTCTTCAGCGCCTCGGCCACTCCGCCCTCGACCAGGCCGTCGGCGATCATCCAGTCGAGCACTTCGGGAAGGGTGAGGCGGTGCTCGCCGGCGTCCATTCGGTTCATGCGGGCAACTATAGCATGCCAACCGTAACGCTTTGTAACCGCCCCGGCCGCCGCTTGCACTCGCTTACAATTTGCCCCTGTCACGCATGCGGAACGCAGGACTAGAATGGCTTCATACCAACCCGCAAGGAGAAGCTCATGAATTCCCGTCTGATGATTGTCGCAAGCGCGCTGATGGCCTCCCTCTTCTGTCTGCCGGCGCTGGCCCAGAGCGGGCCGGGTACGGGACCGTGCGGCGTTTCCCCCTGCCCCGGCGGCATGCGACCGGGGATGGATCAGGGAATGGGGCCGGGGATGGGAATGGGTCCGGGCGCCGGCCAGGGCGGGGGTCCGGGGATGGGGCGGCGCGGGCCGCGCTATTGCCCGCAGGCGCCCAACCCGGAGGCCTGCAAGGCGCATCAGCAGGCCCGTGACCAGGCCCGCGCCGCCTGCGGTGACCGGTTTGGCCGGGAGCGCAGGCAGTGCATGGACGAGCAGATGCGGAACTTCGATTGCGCCAGGTCGGGCAACCCGGCGCAGTGCGAAGCGCGCATGAAGGTGTATCAGGAATGCCAAGGTCAGGCCGGTCCGGCCTTCCGCCAGTGCGTCCAGCAGAAGATGTCAGCGGGCGAGTGCGGCACGGCGGCCGATCCGAAGCGTTGCGAGCAGGTCCAGAAGGCCCGCGCAGCGTGCAAGGACAAGCCTGGTTCCGAATACATGGCCTGCCTGGCCGCCCAGTTCACCGGCAAGTGACCCCCCGGGGCGGCTGGTCGGCGGCCCCGTTTTTGGCTCTCAAGGCCGGTTGACCGCAACCGGCCTTTTCATTTGCGGCCGGGCATTTATAATGCGTCCGTCGTACCCGCAGCACGATCCGCTGGAACAGGCCGTGTCCAACCCGCTAGGAGAAACGCATGAAATCCCCCTCGATGATGATCGCCGGCGCGCTGATGGCATCCGCTTTCTGCCTTCCGGCGATGGGGCAAACGGCGCAGGACCGCGAACTCGCCCGAACGCTGTGCGCGGACCAGTCCGGGTCGGCCTTCAACACCTGCGTGAACCAGCAGTTGCGGAATCTCGACTGCACCAGCGCCGGCAACCGGCAGCAGTGCGAGATGCGCAAGCAGGCAGCGCGGCAATGTGCGGGCCTCTTCGGCTGGGAGTTCCGCCAGTGCGCCCAGGCGGTGATCCCGCAGACCGATTGCAGTACCTTGCGCGCCGGGGAGCGCCGGCAATGCGAGCTGAACCAGACCGCCAATACCGTCTGCGGCAACAAGAGTGGCGAAGACCACATGAACTGCCTGCGCCGGCATTTCAGCGAGCAGTAGCCGTCCCAGGCAGTTGCGCAGCGTTTTTTTCCGCTGACGGCCGGTTGACCGCAACCGGCCGTTTCATTTCCGGGCGGGCAACCGCGGTTGGCGCAGCGGGTCGAGCAAGCGGGACAGGCCGTTGTGGTCGACTTCGTGCATTAGCGCCAGCAGGCGGCCGATTTCGCCGGGCGGGAAGCCCTCGCGGGCGAACCAGTTGAGGTAATTGCCGGGCAGGTCGGCGATCAGCGTGCCCTTGTATTTGCCGAAGGGCATTACGCGGGTCACCAGCAATTCCAGCTGCGCCGCGTCCGGCAATTTCCCGGACACGCTACCCGGCGAGGAACGGATAATCGGTGTAGCCCTTTTCCTCGCCGACGTAAAGTCTTTCGTAGTCGGGCTGGTTAAGCGGCGTCCCGCGGCGGAAACGCTCGACCAGGTCGGGATTGGCCAGCAGCGCGCGGCCGAAGGCGATGGCATCGGCGGCGCCGGTGGCGATGGCCTGCTGCGCGCTGGCGAAGTCGTAGCCGTCGTTGAGGACCAGATTACCCTTGTAGATGGCGCGCAGACGGGCATAGTCGAAGGGCAGCCACTGGTCTCGCGGCGACCCGCCGGTACCCTCCCCATGCGTCAGAATAGTTGTCGCCTCGATAAGAAGTTGAACCTGGGGGCGACGAGGAGGAGAAATGGCACGGTACGGAGAAGCATTCAGGAACAGGGTGGTGGCGAGGTTGTTGCCGCCGGAGAGCGCCGAAGTGGGCGAGGTATCAACCTAACGATCATGGTGGTTGCCGCCACCCCTGAAGATGAAAGAGACTTCGGGGTGGAAGGTGCTGGGTAGAGGTTGTGAAATTTTTTGGCGGCTGGACCCCGCACCTAACGTAACCCGCCGGACTGACTCGCACCCCGGATTGCTTCCATAGAGAGCGCACGCTAAACAGGCCGTTGGCGACTTGTCGCCTTCAGGCACATTCAGTTCCGGCACCCGCCACCTTCCGCCCTTGAGTGTAGATCGACAGGAGGCGGTATGGAACTGATGGCGCTGTACAAACGCGTGATCGGCCTCGACATCCATCAGGCGCAAATTACGGCCTGTGCGCTGATCGAGGAACCCGATGGCAACTCGCGCATCGAGCAACGACAGTTTGGTGGATACAAGCGAGACCGCCGGGAACTGGCCGATTGGGTCGCCTCGTTGAAGCCCGACGAGGTTGTGATGGAAAACACGGGCATCTACTGGAAGAGTCCGTATGCGGCCCTGGAGGTGGCCGGTATTCGCGCCAAGGTGGTGAATGCGCGGCACGTCAAGAATGTCCCGGGCCGCAAGACGGACGTGGGTGATGCTCACTGGCTGGCGACGTTGGCACGCGCGGGTTTGCTGCGCGGCTCGTTTGTGCCGCCAGCCAAACTGCGTGAGCTGCGCCTGATCGCCCGCCAAAGGCAGAAACTGGTCGGCCAACTGGCCTCCGAGAAGAACCGGCTGCACAAGGTACCGACTGACGCCGGTGTTCGTCTCGGTGTCGTGGTGAGCGACCTCCATGGTCAATCTGCCCGTGCCATGGTCAAAGCGATCATCGCCGGCCAACCACCCCACGCGGTGCTGAAACTGGCCAGCACTCGCCTGAAGGCCAGCCGGGCGGAAATCTTCGATGCCCTGCAAGGCGATCTCAGTGCCAGCCATCGCTTCGTCCTCGATGAACTGATGCGACATATCGCGGAGATCGAGGCCCGCATTGCTCGCTTCGATGCCCGTCTGTTGGCCGAACTCGAATCCGAGCGCAATACCTTGGCGCTGTTGCAGACGATCCCCGGCGTCGATCTGATCGGCGCCGCCATGCTGCTGATCGAGATTGGCACCGATATGGATGCCTTCGGCA
The DNA here is from genome assembly GCA_017302355.1 of Dechloromonas sp. The sequence continues at coordinate 5,520 of JAFLDQ010000088.1, read as the reverse complement.
GTGCCGACCGCCTGGCTTCCTGGGTCGGTATCTGTCCCGGTAACAACGAGTCGGCCGGCAAGCGCAAGTCCGGCCACCTCCGCAAGGGCAACCTCTACGTCCGCCGTCTGCTTTGCGAGTTCGCCCATGCCGCCAGTCGAACGACGTCCGTGTTCAAGTCGAAATTCCAGTCGCTCGTCGTTCGGCGTGGCTACAAGCGCGCCATCATCGCCATCGGCCACAAGATTCTCCGCACCATCTTCTTCATGCTCAAGCGGCGCGAACATTACCGGGATTCCGCCACCGACTATGAAGCACTTTCCGTTCAACGCAACGCCCCTCGCTGGATCAAGGCTCTGACCAAGTTCGGCTTCATCGCACAAGCCCGAGCCTGACCGTCAATGTCCCCTTTCGCATGACCTTTACTGGTCAGGGTCCTCATTGGCCTGATATCCAACTCTTTCACGCTAAACCGCAGTTGAAAACGTCGAACAAGAAATTCATGCGCTTATCCAACGAGTTGCATGATTTTGCGCCAACTGCTGAGCAGTTGCATGTCATGCGTAAATTCAATGAGTTAGCTTTCAACTGCGGTTTTTAGGATGATCGGCCTCGAAGATGGCCAGGCGCTGGCCCGAGACATCCACGGCGCACACGCCGCCGGGGCGCGGCTCAAGCCGGCCTGCGCGGTCGCCGGCATTGACTTGCGGACATTGCAACGCTGGCAGGCCGGTGAGGGCCTGACCGGCGGGGACCGCCGGCCGCAGGCGGTGCGCCCGATTCCCGGGCACGCCCTTTCCGAAGCCGAGCGGGCACGGGTGCTGGCGGTGGCCAAGGAGCCGCGCTTTGCCGCCGTACCGCCAGCCCGCATCGTCCCCATGCTGGCCGACGAAGGCCTCTATCTGGCCAGCGAATCGACCTTCAGCCGCCTCCTGCGCGAACACGGACAAGCCACACGCCGCGGGCGCGCCAAGGCGCCCAGGACCAGCCGGCCGCCGACGACGCACATCGCCACCGCGCCGTGTCAGGTCTGGTGTTGGGACATGACCTACCTGGCCGTCCAAGTGGCTGGCCGCTGGTTCCATCTTTACCTGATCCTCGATCTTTACAGCCGCAAGATCGTCGGCTGGGAGGTCCATGACCGCGATCATGCCGACCATGCCGTCCATCTGGTGCGCCGCACGGCGCTGGCCGAGGGGATTGCCGCCATGAGCGCCAAACCGGTCCTGCACGGCGATAACGGTTCCACCCTGAAAGCCACGACGGTGCTGGCCATGCTCAACTGGCTCGGCGTCAAGCCTTCGTACTCGCGCCCCCGCGTCAGCGACGACAACGCCTACGCCGAGTCGCTGTTTCGCACCGCCAAGTACCGCCCCGAGTTTCCTGCCCGGGGCTTCACCGGTCTGGATGCGGCACGCGTCTGGGCTGCCGATTTCGTCCAGTGGTACAACGTCGATCACCGGCATGGCGGCATTCGCTATGTCAGTCCGGCCCAGCGTCACGCCGGCGAAGACAAGGCGATCCTGGCGGCTCGCCATGCGGTGTATCTGCGTGCCCGGGAACAACAGCCTGCGCGCTGGTCGGGCAACACCCGCAACTGGTGCCCGATCGGCTCCGTTACCCTCAATCCGGAACGGGACTCCGTCATCCATACGCATTGGCGGATCACCATACTCAACCATTGGCGGCATGTCCGAGCCGACAACTATCTTGACACGCGCCGGACACCGGCAGACGGGGATCGATCACGGCATCGACCTGTGCGGCCTGACAGCACTGACCGATCATCGCCAGACCGGAGCAGGAGGTCAGGTTGAGCTTCGCGGATTGCTTGACTTCGAAACGGGCCATGATCAAATGGGTGAAGGACTGGGATGCGGTATTGTTACAAATAATCAACGCACTACGCTTGATCTATGACAAATGAACACGGATTCAGATTTCTTTGTTTATCAGGAAAGCCGGGGCGCCTTGCCGAGCGCGTAGAGTTCCGGTCGGGATTTCGGGTCAGAATCGCGTTACGAAATCCGATAGCATCCGCCCGATGTTGGTCTAAATTAACGAATCGCGTGCAGGCAGGAAAACAATATTTGCGCGATGTTTGGCACTAAACGGAGTGCCGGAAATGTTTTGCGCGAATTGCCAGAATCTTACTGCGCCTGACACAACCTGACATCTTTCGCGCCTTCCGGGGCATCGGCATGGCGTTCGGGAATATGCGGGAAACACCATATTTAGTCAACGTATTGCCTTGACCCACTAGATATAGTAGCTTTGCAAAACCCGAAGAGATCTCCACCCGACAACCAACACCACCCCGAGGAGCGCCCCATGAGCCCAGTTTCCGAACAACTCTCACTGACCGACATCCCCGCCCCTCCGCGCTTTGCCCCGCTCCCCGAGCAGGAGATCTCCGGCGAGGTGCTGATCGAGAAGTACGCGAAGGGCAAGGAAACCAACGTACACGACGTTCGCAAGCGCGTGGCCTATGCGCTGGCGCAGGTCGAGCAGGAAAAGGACAGAGCCCATTGGGAGGCGCGCTTCCTGTGGGCGCAGGAAAACGGTTTCATCCCGGCCGGCCGCATCAACTCCGCCGCCGGCACCGACCTCCATGCCACGCTGATCAACTGTTTCGTGCAGCCGGTGGGCGATTCGATCGTCGAAACCGTCGATGGCAAGCCCGGCATCTACGCCGCGCTGGCCCAGGCTGCCGAAACCATGCGCCGCGGCGGCGGTGTCGGCTATGACTTTTCCAGCATCCGCCCGCAGGGCGCCCACGTCAAGGGCACGCAGTCGCGCGCATCCGGCCCGGTGTCGTACATGCGCGTGTTCGACCGCTCCTGCGAAACCGTCGAATCGGCCGGCGCCCGGCGCGGCGCCCAGATGGGCGTGCTGCGCTGCGACCATCCGGACATCGAGGACTTCATCCACGCCAAGGACAAGGGCGATCTGACCAACTTCAACATTTCGATCGGCGTCACCGACGCCTTCATGGAAGCGGTCGACGGTGACGGCGAGGTCGAGCTGCTGCATCGCGCCGAGCCCAACACCGACATGAAGCGGTCGGGCGCCTACCAGCGCGAGGACGGCACGTGGATCTACCGCAGGCTGCGCGCCCGCGACCTCTGGGACCAGGTGATGAAATCCACCTATGACCACGCCGAGCCGGGCATCCTGTTTCTCGACCGCATGAACAAGGATAACAACCTCAACTACTGCGAAGTGATCGAGGCCACCAATCCCTGCGCCGAGCAGCCGCTGCCGCCTTACGGCTGCTGCTGCCTGGGGTCGATCAACCTGACGCTGTTCGTCAAGGATGCCTTCTCCGACAAGGCCAGCTTCGATTTCAACGGTTTTGCCGAAGTCGTCCGCGTGTCGACCCGCATGCTCGACAACGTCCTCGACACCACCCATTGGCCGCTCGAGCGCCAGGCGCAGGAAGCCGCCAACAAGCGTCGCGTCGGCCTTGGCTACACCGGCCTTGGCGATACCCTGGCCATGCTCCGCCTGCGTTACGACAAGCCGGAGGCGCGCGGTATGGCCACCCGCATCACCGAATTCATGCGCGACAGCGCCTATCTGTATTCGGTCGAACTGGCCAGGGAACGCGGCGCCTTCCCGCTGTTCAACGCCGAACTCTATCTGTCCGGCGGCAACTTCGCTTCCCGTCTGCCCAACGAGGTCAAGGCGGAAATCCGCAAGCATGGCCTGCGCAATTCGCACCTGCTGTCGATCGCGCCGACCGGCACCATCTCTCTGGCTTTCGCCGACAACGCGTCGAACGGCATCGAACCGCCCTTCTCGTGGACCTACAGCCGTAAGAAGCGCATGCCCGACGGCACGCTCAAGGAGTATTCCGTCGAGGATTATGCCTGGCGTTTGTACAAGCATCAGGGCGGCGACGTCGGCAAGCTGCCGGACTATTTCGTCACCGCGCTGGAAATCTCCGCTGCCGCCCACAAGGACATGGTCGCCGCCGTCGCACCGTACATCGACACCTCGATCTCCAAGACGGTCAACGTGCCGGCGGAGTACCCCTACGAAGACTTCCAGGACCTCTACATGAGCGCCTGGAAATCCGGCCTCAAGGGGCTGGCCACCTACCGCCCGAACAGCGTTCTCGGCGCGGTGCTGTCGGTCGAGCCGGTCGAGGCTGTCGCGGTCGACGCCAAATCGCCGCAGGATTTCGTTTCCGACACCAACCGCCGCCTGTCGATCAAGGACCTGCCGGCCCCGGTGCTCGCCAGCCTGCGCTGGCCGGGCCGCCCCAACCTGCCCGAAGGCAACCTGTGCTGGACCTACATGCTCGACTCGCCGATCGGCAAGTTCGCGCTGTTCGTCGGCCACGTCGAGCCGGAAGGCCGCGCCTGGCCGTTCGAGGTCTGGGCCAATGGCCCGGCCGAGCCGCGCGGCCTCGGCGCACTCGCCAAGACGCTGTCGATGGACATGCGCGCCAACGACCACGGCTGGCTGGAAATGAAGCTGGACGCGCTGGCCAAAACCCCCGGCGACTCGTTCGAGATGCCGATGCCGCCGCACGGCGAGCGCAAGCGCGTGCCGTCGGTCGTCTCGGCGCTGGCCCAGATCATCCGCTGGCGTTGCGAACAGCTGGGCGCCTTCAAGCACAAAGGCCCGACACCAGTGAAGGATGCCCTGTTCAGCGCCCAGGAGCCGAAGACCGGCACCGACGGCACGCTGTCGTGGACGGTCGACGTCAACAATCCCTCGACCGGCGAGGATTTCGTCCTCGGGCTCAAGGAAATCACCCTGCCCGACGGCGTCACCCGCCCGTATTCGATGTGGCTGTCGGGCAACTATCCGCGCGCCCTCGACGGTCTGTGCAAGCTGCTGTCGCTCGACATGCGCGTCCTCGATCCGGCGTGGATCGGCATGAAGCTGCGCAAGCTCCTCGACTACCCGGAACCGCTCGGCGACTTCATGGCCTTCGTCCCCGGCTCGCGCAAGCAGCAGACCTACCCGTCGACCGTTGCCTACATCGCCCAGCTCATCATCCACCGCTACGCCATGCTCGGCATCCTCGACGACAGCGGCTTCCCGCTGCAGCAGATGGGCATCCTGAAGGCGCCGGAGGACGCCAGCAACACGGTGCATCCGACGCAGGGCAAACTGTGCAGCGAATGCGGCAACCACACCATGATCCGCAAGGACGGCTGCGACTTCTGCACCGCCTGCGGCGCGGTCGGCACCTGCGGCTGACGCGGGCCGCGGCAAGCGAAACGCCGCGGGTGCGGGTTAACGCATGGTTTGAAATACCTGATTAGAAAGAATCGTCAGAAACGGGACGATGATCCTCCGTCACACCGGCGGAAGCCGGTGTCCAGGGGGTTTCGGCGCTCATGCTGGATTCCGGCTTTCGCCGGAATGACGTTGCTGACGTTCATTGCTAATCAGGTTCCTGAATCCGTGTTCGTAATATTTCAAACCTTCTCTGTGGCTACCAACGCATGATTTTCTGGCTGGTCAGCCCCGTGATGTGTGCCGAAGCGGCTGTCGTCGGGTCGTTTTGCCCCGTTTCGAACG
>JAFLDQ010000087.1 GCA_017302355.1 Dechloromonas sp. | reverse complement strand
AGCTTGAACGGAAGCACCGTCTGTGCCAAAGTCCCCATCGCCCCGCCTCCTTTCGTCACCCGATAGGTGAGTGTCTCGATCACCTCAACTCTACCGGATCGCTTGTGTGGCGGGGATCCTCAGAAACTATGTCGTTTCAATCGCGGAAACTGGGTGTCTCTTCTACAGAAGACCGCGCTCGGCAAACGACAGCGGCATCCCGTTCCCGGCGACGATGAAATGATCGAGCACCTTGACATCGACCATCGCCAGCGCCGCTTTCAGGCTCCGGGTGAGCATTTCGTCGGCTGGTGACGGCTCGGCCACCCCGGACGGGTGGTTGTGGGCGAGGATGACGGCCGCCGCGTTGTGGGCGAGCGCCGCCTTGACCACCTCGCGGGGGTAAACGCTGGTCTGCGTCAGGGTGCCGGAGAAGAGTTCGTCGGCCCGGATCAAGCGGTTCTGCGCGTCCAGCCAGAGCGCCATGAACACTTCATTCTGGCGGGTTGCCAGTTTGAGGCGCAGCCAGTCGCGCACCTTGCCGGGGGCCGAGAAGGTGTCGCGGCTGGCCATTTCCTGCCCGAGCGCCCGCCGGGCGAGTTCGAAGCTGGCCTTCAGCTGCGCCGCCTTGGCCATACCGATACCGGAGACGCTGGCCAGTTCGGCGAGCGAGGCTTCGGCGAGGGCGCCGAGACGTCCGTCGAAACGCTGCAGCAGGTCGCGCGCGAGGTCGACGGCGCTCTTGCCGCGCACGCCGACGCGCAGGTAGATCGCCAGCAGTTCGGCATCGGACAGCGCCTCCGGTCCGTGCGCCAGCAGTCGCTCGCGGGGCCGCTCGCCTTCAGGCCAGTCGGTGATCGCCATGCCATTTCCAGTAGAATGAAAAAACGCTCATTCTAACGGCACGACAATGGAATTACAGGGAAAGCGCATCGTTCTTGGGGTCACCGGCGGCATCGCCGCCTACAAGGCCGCCGAACTGGTTCGCCTGCTGGGCAAGGACGGCGTCGACGTGCAGGTGGCGATGACCGGCGGCGCTGCCCACTTTGTGACGCCGACCACTTTCCAGGCCTTGTCCGGCAAGCCGGTGTTTGCCGACCAGTGGGACGCGCGGATGCCCAACGCGATGGCGCACATCGATCTGTCGCGCCAGGCCGACCTGATCGTCGTTGCCCCGGCTTCGGCCGACTTCATTGCCCGCGTGGCGCACGGTCTTGCCGACGACCTGCTGGCGACGATGGTGCTGGCGCGCGACTGCCCCTTGCTGCTGGCGCCGGCGATGAACCGCCAGATGTGGGAGAACCCGGCGACGCGGCGCAATGTCGCGCAACTGGCGGCGGACGGCGTCCACATCCTCGGCACGGCCAGCGGCGAGCAGGCGTGCGGCGAAGTCGGCGCCGGACGCATGCTCGAACCGGAGGAAATCGTCGAGGAAGTGGTGGCCTTCTTCACCCCCAAGGTGCTCGCCGGCAGGAAGGTGCTGATCACCGCCGGGCCGACCTTCGAAGCCATCGACCCGGTGCGCGGCATCACCAACCGGTCGTCGGGGCGCATGGGCTATGCCGTGGCGCGGGCGGCGCGCCATGCCGGGGCCGCCGTGACGCTGGTTTCGGGGCCGGTTGGTTTTCCGGCTCCACAGGGGGTCGACCGCATCGACGTGATCAGCGCCCTCGACATGCATGCCGCCGTGATGGCGCGGGCGGCCGGGGCGGATATTTTCGTCGCGGTCGCGGCCGTCGCCGATTACCGCGTCGCCAAGGCAGCCGAGGACAAGTTCAAGAAGGATGCCGGCGGCCTGCCGCCGCTCGAACTGGTCGAGAACCCGGATATTCTGGCCGAGGTGGCGGCTCTGAAGGATGGTCCGTTCTGCGTCGGTTTCGCCGCCGAAAGCCGTAATCTCGAGGAATTCGCGCAGGCCAAGCGGCGCCGGAAAAACATTCCGCTGATCGCCGGCAACCTGGTCCAGGACGGCTTTGGCGGCGCCGACAACCGGCTCGTGCTGTTCGACGACCAGGGCGCCCACCCGCTGACACCGGCGCCGAAGACCGTTCTTGCCCGCCGGCTGGTTGAACACATTGCCGATTTGACAGGAAGAGGCTGATGCACCGCATTGACGTCAAGATTCTCGACCGGCGCCTGCACGCCACTCCGCCGCACTATGCAACGCCCGGTTCGGCCGGGCTCGATCTGCGCGCCTGTCTCGACGCGCCGCTGGAAATCGCGCCCGGCCGGACGACGCTGGTGCGCACCGGCATGGCCCTTCATCTCGCCGACCCCGGGCTGGCGGCGCTGGTCCTGCCGCGCTCCGGCCTCGGCCACAAGCACGGCATCGTCCTCGGCAATCTGGTCGGCCTGATCGACAGCGATTACCAGGGCGAACTGATGGTCTCGATGTGGAATCGCGGGCACGAACCCTTCGTCCTCAATCCGCTCGAACGCATCGCCCAATTGGTGGTCGTGCCGGTGCTGCAGGTCGGTTTCAACGTGGTCGAGGATTTCGACGCCAGCGCGCGCGGCGAGGGCGGGTTTGGCAGTACGGGCAAGAGGTGAGGAATACTGGCATGAGCAAAGCAGCGATGGTTCCGGGCATTCTGGCGTGTGCGGTGTTGTGTACCAGTCCGGGGCTGGCGGCCGATGCCACGGCTGACCAGCAGCGGGCGGAGGCGATCGTTGCCGAGCGCTGTTCGTTGTGCCACGGCAAGGGTGGCGAGTCGGCGAGCGCGATCTATCCGCGCCTGGCCGGACAGCACGCCGAGTACATCGCCCGCCAGCTCGCGGATTTCAAGAGCGGCAAGCGCGGCAGCGAGACGATGAGGCCACAGGTCGAGAGCCTGACGCCCGGGGAGATGGCGGCGCTCGGCGCCTATTTCGAGCAGCGCAAGGCCGGCGGCCGGCGCGCACAGGATGGCGAACTGCTGGCGGTGGGCAAGTACATCTTCGACCACGGCAACCGCTATTCGGGTGTGCCGGCCTGCGCCTCGTGCCACGGCCCGAAGGGGCTCGGCACACCGCAGTTGCCGCGTCTTGCCGGCCAGCATCCACGCTATGTCGAGGATCAGCTCAAGCAGTTCAACAAGCGCGAGCGGACCAACGACAACGCGATCATGCACACCGTGGCCTCCAAGCTGACCGAGCTGGAAGCCCACGCCGTCGCCGAGTATGTGGCAACGCTCGACTAGGTCGCGCCACCTTCCGGTGGCGTGCCGCTCCTTGTCGCGCTTGTTGGCAATCGCGGACCCGGAAGCTTCGTGGCTGCTGTCGCGGACGCCGCAGCATTGACGTGATCACGCCTGGGTGACTTTGCGGAAGGGAAGGTGCGTCGCGGCTTCTTCGGCATGGGCGAGAACGGCGGGTCGCTGCCGTTCGAGGTGCCGGCCGAGCAGATGGCGCATGCGGGCATCCGCGATCCAGTGGCAGGAGCGCACCACGGTCGGTTCGAAACCCCGCGCCACCTTGTGTTCGCCGCCGGCGCCCGGCTCGAAGGCGGCCAGTCCCTCGCTCAGGCAGTAGTCGATGCCCCGATAGAAGCACAGTTCGAAGTGGAGGCTGTGATGGCTGGCGACGGCGCCCCAGTAACGACCGTACAGGGTGTCGTCGCTGCGGAAGCAGATCGAGATCGCCACCGGATCGTTCCGTTCGCGGGCGATGAAGGCGACCATGCGCCGGCCAGGCGCGCTGGCGAGATCGGCGAAAGCGGCCGGGGTGAAGGCGGCGTGGTTGCCATACTTGGCGAAGGTTGCGGCATAAAGTCGATGCAGCGCCGGCCATTCGGCCCGGTCGATCTCGTCGCCGTGGCGGACTTCGATCGACAGCCCGCTTTCCGCCACCCGCCGGCGCTCCGCCCGGACCTTGCGCCGCCGCTCGGCGTTTAAGGTCCCGAGGAATTCCGTGAAGTCGCCGTAGCCGCGGTTTCGCCAGTGGAACTGCACATCGTGGCTGACCAGCAGTCCGTGCCGGCGCAGCACCGCCACCTCGTGTCCGGCCGGGAAGGCGACGTGCCACGATGAAAGTCCGTGCTCGACCACCTGTTCCACGGCCGCCTCGATCAGCGCGTGCCGGATGCGCCCGGCATCCTCTCCACAGCGGACGAGAAGCCGGGGACCGGTGGCCGGCGTATGCGGCAGGCCGCTCAGCAGTTTCGGGTAATAGGGCTTCCCGAGCTGTCGATAGGCAGCGGCCCACGACCAGTCGTGGATGAAGTCGCCATGCGAGTTGGCGCGCAGATACAACGGCAGAATGCCGAGTGTCGTGCCGTCGCTGTCCCGGGCAATCAGGTGCCGTGCTTTCCAGCCGCACTCCTGGCCGGCCATTCCGTGGCGCTCGAGAATTCCGAGAAAATCCCGATTGACGAAGGGGTGCCCGGCGGGAGCGAGTCGCTCCCAGCCGGCGCGCGGGAGTTCGCCGGCGGCGGCGACGGCGGAAACGGTCAGCGGAGACATCGTGATGCGGGGGGCGCGGCGGACAACCGGGTTGCCCGGCCGTTGCCGGTTCGTTCGGCCTTCTCATCCCGTCGTACCGGTGGCGGCGCCGCACCGGCCGGCAACCAGCACGCAACCCCGGAAAGACACCTTGATTCCGCTGCCGGCCGCCCCGAGGCCGCGGCCCCGGAGCAGGCCGTCCGTCCCCGGACGCCTACTTGCCGAGGGCGGCCAGCGCGGCGGCGTAATCCGGCTCGTCCGTGATCTCGCCGACCAGCTGGCTGTGCACGACGCGATCGTTCTCGTCGAGAACGACCACGGCGCGCGCCGAGACGCCGGTCAGCGGGCCGCTGGCGATGGCCACGCCGTAGGCTTCGAGGAAATCGCGGCCGCGCATCGTCGACAGGGTCTGCACGTTGGCCAGCCCCTCGGCGCCGCAGAACCGGGTCTGGGCGAAAGGCAGATCAGCGGAAATGCAGAGGACGACGGTATTGGCGGCGTCGTTGGCGGCCTGGTTGAACGTGCGCACCGAGGTTGCGCAGGTTGGCGTGTCGATGCTCGGGAAAATGTTCAGGATCTTGCGCTTGCCGGCCAGGCTGGCCAGGGTGACGTCGGCCAGATCCTTGCCGACCAGCGAAAATGCGGGCGCCTGATCGCCGCTGGCGGGAAAACTGCCGCTGACTTCGATGGGGTTGCCGCCAAGCGTAACGGTATTCGACATTTGATCTCCTGTTGCGTGGTTGATGGTCGCCGGAATCCATGGGGATCCGGCGGCCGGTTGGGTGACTGCATGATGCCATTTCCAGGCCGGCCGTGAGTTCGTCGACTGCGCCTGGCCGCGCTGCCTGCACTGTCGGCGGCGGGTCTTCGCGTCACGATCGATCCGGATATGGATTGAAGTGGACGCCCGGCATGCCCGGGCGTTCCCTGATTTTTGCCCGAAATGCCGGGTCGACCGCAGCAGGACGCTACGCCATGGCCTTGAGGTGCTGGATGATCTCGCCGGCCATCGGCTGCGCGCTGCCATAGAGCATGCGGGAGTGGTCGGCGTAGAACAGCGCATTCTCGACACCCGAGTAGCCGGCGCCCTTGCCGCGCTTGATGATGATGACGTTCTGGGCCTGGTCGGCGTTGAGGATCGGCATGCCGTAGATCGGGCTGGCCTTGTCGGTGCGCGCGCTCGGGTTGACCACGTCGTTGGCGCCGATGATCAGCGCGACATCGGCCTGGGTGAACTCGGCGTTGATCTCCTCGAGATCGAAGATCTTGTCGTAGGGCACGCCGGCCTCGGCCAGCAGCACGTTCATGTGCCCCGGCATGCGCCCGGCCACCGGGTGGATGGCGAACTTTACCTCGACCCCGGCCTCCTCGAGCAGCTCGGTCATTTCCCACACCTTGTGCTGGGCGTGCGCGACCGCCATGCCGTAGCCGGGAACGATGATGACCTTACTGGCGTAGCGCATCATCGCCGCGGCATCGATGGCGCTGACTTCCTTCATCGTGCCGGTGATTTCCTCCCCGCTACCGCTGGCGACCATCGGCATGAACAGGATGTTCGAGATCGACCGGTTCATCGCCTTGGCCATCAGCTGGGTGAGCAGCGTGCCGGCGGCGCCGACGACGATGCCGGCGATGATCAGCGCCGGGTTGCCGAGGACGTAGCCCTCGAAGCCGACGGCGAGACCGGTGAAAGCGTTGAACAGCGAGATCACCACCGGCATGTCGGCGCCGCCGATGGGCAGGGTGACGATCAGGCCGAGGGCGAGCGAGACGATGAAGAAGCCGATGATCAGCCCGGGTTGCGCCGGGGTGAGGACGATCATCACCACGCCGAGGGCCACCGCCACCAGCGCCAGGACGGCGTTTACCAGGTTCTGCGCCGGCAGACGGTAGGTCTTGTCCAGGACCCCCTGCAGCTTGGCCCAGGCAATGCAGGAACCGGTGAAGGAGACCGCGCCGATCAGCGCGCCGACGACGGCAAGCACGATCGTCGTGACGGCATGCGCGTCGCCCCTGGCGAACTCGATGGCGGCAATCGCCGCCGCGGCGCCGCCGCCCATGCCGTTGTAGATGGCGACCATCTGCGGCATGTCGGTCATCTTGACCCGCTTGCCGGAAATCCACGCGCCGGCGCCGCCGATGACCAGCGCGAGGATCATCAGGCCGAGGTTCTGCAGTCCGGGAACGAGGAAGGTGGCGGCGATCGCGATCAGCATGCCGTAACCGGCAATGACGATGCCGCGCCGCGCCGAGGCGGGCGAACTCATGCCCTTCAGGCCGAAGATGAAGAGCAGCGCGCCGACGAACCAGGCGCCTTGGACGTAGATGGGTATCGTCATGTTCAGTCCTCCTTCTTCTTGAACATGCCGAGCATGCGTTCGGTGACCACGTAGCCGCCGGCCGCGTTGGCGGCGCCGAGGGCGACGGCGAAGAAGCCGATCACCTGCTGTACCGGCGTCTCGGCCTGACCGAGGACGACCATGGCGCCGACGACGACGACGCCGTGAACGAAGTTGGATCCGGACATCAGCGGGGTATGCAGGATGACCGGCACCTTGCCGATGATCTCGTAGCCGGTGAAGGCGGCGAGCATGAAGATGTAGAGCGCGAGCATCCCGTCCATCAGGCAGCCCTCCCGGACAGCGGGCAGGAGCCCGGATCGGCATTGCCGGACACGGATGCGCACGCCCGCGAGCGGCGGGCGGCCGTATGGGACGGTTGCCGAAGGGGCGCTTGGGCAAAAGCAGCGGTCATGATCGTGATCTCCTTGTTCATACGGCCCCCAGAATCTGCTTCACAGCGGCGTGGACCGTGACACCGTCCCTGCACAACAGCGTGCCGGCGACGACTTCATCGTTCCAGTCGAAGACGAGTTCGCCGTCCTTGAGCCACGGCGAGATGAAGTTGTAGATGTTCTTGGCGTAGAGTTCCGAGGCGTGGGTCGGCATGCGGGAAGGAATGTTGAGTGGTCCGTGGATGTGTACGTCGTTGGCGATGACGTGTTCGCCGGGCTGGGTCAGCGCGCAGTTGCCGCCGGATTCGGCCGCCATGTCGACGATGATGGCGCCATACTTCATGCGTTCGACCATGTCGGCGGTGATGATCACCGGCGCTTTCTTGCCGGGGATGGCGGCGGTGCTGATGACGACATCCGAGAGGGCGACGGCCTTGGCCAGCTTCTCGGCCTGTTGCGCCTTCTCTTCGGCGGTCAGGTCGCGGGCGTAGCCGCCGGCGCCGTCGGCGGAGACGCCGGTGTCGACGAACTTGGCGCCGAGCGACTCGATCTGCTCGCGTGCCGCGGCGCGCACGTCGTAGGCTTCGACCATGGCGCCGAGGCGCCTGCAGGTGGCGATGGCCTGCAGGCCGGCGACGCCGGCGCCGATGACGAGGACACGCGCCGGCCGGATCGTCCCGGCGGCGGTGGTCAGCATCGGGAAGAACCGGGTACACCAGGCGGCGCCGATCAGGGCGCACTGGTAACCGGCGCAGGCGCCTTGCGAGGAGAGCGCGTCCATGCTCTGGGCGCGCGAGATGCGCGGCAGCAGCTCCAGGGCGAAGGCGGTGATCTTCCTGGCGTTGAGCGCGGCCAGCCGGGCCTTGTCCTCGAACGGCCTGAGCAGGCCGATCAGGGTCGACCCCGCGGGCAGCGCGGCGATTTCCTCGGGCGACGGCGGGGTGACGCGCGCGATCAGGCCGGCGCCGCCATACGCTTCGCGAATGCCGCCGACCAGGGTGATATCGGCGTAGTCGGAGTCGAGAAAGTGGCTGTGGATCCCGGCGCCCTGCTCCATGCGCAAGCGGGCGCCGAGCGCGGCGAATTTCCTGGCGGTCTCCGGTACCAGTGCGACCCGGAGTTCGTTGGGGGCGCGCTCTCTGGTGACCGCAATGGTCAGCGGCATGCTGTGTTCTCCTTGGTGTCGGGGGCGGAACCCGTTCGGTTGGTGGCGGATGGCAGGGTCGATGGTTCAGGAAACTTCAGGCTGGCAGTCATGGAAGCGCAGTTCCTGGGGGTAGGGAAAAAAGTCCTCGACGTGGCCGTCGCGGATCTTCCGTTGGGCATCCTGCCAGAATCTTGCCGACAGCAGATCCCTGTGGTGCTTGAGGAAGACCTTGCGCAGGATGGGCGAGCCAAGCAGGAAGGTGCCGAACTCTTCGGGAAAGACATCGTTCCTGGCCACAGGATACCAGACCTCGCCCGACATCTCGGTTTCGAAATCGGGAGCCGGTGGAATCTTGCGGAAGTTGCAGTCGGTCATGTACTCGATTTCGTCGTAATCGTAGAAGACGACGCGGCCGTAGCGGGTGATGCCGAAATTCTTCCACAGCATGTCGCCCGGGAAGATGTTGGCCTGGGCCAGTTCGCGGATCGCGCTGCCGTATTCCTTGATGGCATGTTCCAGCGCCTCGATGTTGCCGGTGCGTTCCATGCGCTCTAGGTGGATGTTGAGCGGCTCCATGCGGCGCTCGATGTAGAGGTGCTTGATGACCAGCGCGTCGCCGTCGATCTCGAAGCACGAAGGCGCCAGCGCGCGCAGTTCCTCCATGACCTCGTCGTCGAAACGGGCGAGCGGAAAGGCTGCGCTGGAGAATTCGAGGGTGTCCGCCATCCGGCCGATGCGGTCGACCTGCTTGACCATCATGAATTTCCGCTGGACCGTCGCCCGGTCCGTGTCCTTGGAACTGCCGAAGACGTCCTTGATGATCTTGAAGACGTAAGGGTAGGACGGCAGCGTGAACACCAGCATGACCATGCCGCGGATGCCGGGAGCCATGACGAACTGGTCTTCCGAATGGTGCAGGTGATAGATGAGATCGCGGAAGAACATCGTCTTGCCCTGCTTGCCGAGGCCGAGCATGATGTACAGCTCGGAGCGCGGCTTGTTGGGCAGGATGGAGCGCAGGAACTCGACGTAACCGGACGGCACTTCCATGTCGACCATGAAGTAGGCCCGCGACAGCGAGAAGAGCAGGCCGATCCGCCAGGCATCGAGGAGAATGGTATCGACGTAGAGCCTGCCCCGGTCGTCATGGAGGACGGGAATGGCGAAGGGGTATTCGACGGAGCCGTTGATCGCCTTGCCGATGATGTAGGCGGCCTTGTTGCGGTAAAAGGCCGAACCCAGCACCTGAATCTGGAAGTTGACCTCGCGCGCCGGCATGCCCTTCAGATGGCGGCGAACGGCATGATAGACGTGGCGGGTGTCGCTCTCGAGGTCGGCGAAGGGCCGCTGCCAGTCGAAGTCGCCGATGATCGTGCGGATGGCGCCGCGCAGGCCGTCTTCCTTGGCGTAGTAGCTGCGGTAGATGGGCGTGACCGCGGCTTCGATGTTGTCGGTCGACAGCGTCGGGCGAACGAACATGAAATCGTTGCGGAAATACTCGCGGCGCAGGATCCGGGTCGTCACCGAGTTGAAGAAGGTCTCGGCCAGTTCGGGCTGCTTGTGATTGAGGAGCAGGCCGATGTAGAGCAACTTGATCTGCTGCCAGGTGGCGTTGTCGATTTGCTGGGCGTCGAACGCGATGCGCAGGCGCTCGACACATTCATCGACGCGGTCATCGTAGAAACGGATGCGCTCCCTGACCGCCTTGTGCACGCCCGGCCAGTTGGCCTGCTCGAAGCGGATCTTGGCCTCCTTGCTGGTTGCCCGGAACAGCGTGTAGTGCTTGTTGAAGCCCTGGATCAGCGCCAGCGCGATCTGGTGGGCGCTGGCGCCGTAGAGGCCGACGGAAATCTTCATGGTGAGCGACTCGGGATCGAGCGCAAATTCTAGCACTCGCAACCGCCGTTGATGGACCCGCGAAACGGCGGCCAACCCTGGCCCCGCGGCGGCCGAGGAGGTCCGGACATATTCTTGTTGGCGAACATGGCGAAATGCGGTTGCTGTAGAATAAGCGCGCGTAAAACCATCCAACCTGAGGGACTTGCCATGGCTGCCGGGAATTCAAAGATCATCTACACACTGACTGACGAGGCGCCGCTGCTGGCGACCTGCGCCTTCCTGCCGATCGTTCGCAGTTTCGCCGGCCCGGCCGGCATCGAAATCGAGAAGGCCGACATCTCCGTGTCGGCCCGCGTGCTGGCAGAGTTTTCCGACCGCCTCCCCGAAGACCAGCGGGTTCCCAACACGCTGGCCGAGCTCGGCAAGAAGTGCCTGCTGCCGGAAACCAACATCATCAAGCTGCCGAACATCAGCGCCTCGGTCGCCCAGCTGATCGCCTGCATCAAGGAATTGCAGCAAAAGGGCTACGCGATTCCCGATTTCCCCGAAGACCCCAAGACCGACGAAGAGAAGGACATCCGCGCCCGCTACGCCAGGTGCATCGGCAGCGCGGTCAACCCGGTCCTGCGCGAAGGCAACTCCGACCGTCGCGCCCCGCTTGCCGTCAAGAACTTCGCGAAGAAGCGCCCGCACTCGATGGGCGAGTGGAAGCAGTGGTCGCAGACGCATTGCTCGCACATGCACCATGGCGACTTCTACCATGGGGAGAAGTCGATGACGCTCGACAAGGCGCGCGACGTGCGGATGGAACTGATCGCCAAGGGCGGCAAGGTCACCGTGCTCAAGCCCAAGGTTTCGCTGCTCGAAGGCGAGATCATCGAATCGATGTTCATGAGCAAGAAGGCGCTGTGCGAATTCTACGAGAGAGAACTCGAGGACTGCCGCGAGGCCGGTATCCTCTTCTCGCTGCACGTCAAGGCGACGATGATGAAGGTCTCGCACCCCATCGTCTTCGGCCATTGCGTGAAGATCTACTACAAGGAGGCTTTCGAGAAGCACGCCAAGCTGTTCGAGGAACTCGGGGTCAATGTCAATAACGGCATGGTCAATCTCTACGACAAGATCAAGACCCTGCCCGAGTCCAAGCACGACGAGATCATCCGCGACCTCCATGCCTGCCAGGAACACCGTCCGGCTCTGGCGATGGTCGATTCGGCGAAGGGCATCACCAACTTCCATTCGCCGAACGACATCATCGTCGATGCCTCGATGCCGGCGATGATCCGCCAGGGCGGCAAGATGTGGGGCGCCGACGGCAAGCCCTACGACTGCAAGGCGGTCATGCCGGAATCGACCTTCGCCCGCATCTATCAGGAGATGATCAACTTCTGCAAGTGGCACGGCAATTTCGACCCGACGACCATGGGCACCGTGCCCAACGTCGGCCTGATGGCCCAGCAGGCCGAGGAATACGGCTCGCACGACAAGACCTTCGAGATCGCCGAGGACGGCATCGCCAACATCGTCGACATCGCCACCGGCGAAGTGCTGCTCACGCAGAACGTCGAAACCGGCGACATCTGGCGCATGTGCCAGTGCAAGGACGCGCCGATCCGCGACTGGGTCAAGCTCGCCGTCACCCGGGCCCGCAATTCCAACACGCCGGCCGTTTTCTGGCTCGACCCGTACCGTCCGCACGAGAACGAGTTGATCAAAAAGGTCCAGAAATATCTGAAGGATCACGACACCAGCGGCCTCGACATCCAGATCATGTCGCAGGTACGCGCCATGCGCTTCACGCTGGAACGGGTCATCCGCGGTTTCGACACCATTTCGGTCACCGGCAACATCCTGCGCGACTACCTGACCGACCTGTTCCCGATCATGGAACTGGGCACCTCGGCCAAGATGCTGTCGATCGTCCCGCTGATGAACGGTGGCGGCATGTATGAAACCGGCGCCGGCGGTTCGGCGCCGAAGCACGTCCAGCAATTGACCCAGGAAAACCACCTGCGCTGGGATTCGCTGGGCGAGTTCCTGGCGCTGGCCGTGTCGCTGGAAGAATTGGTTCACGATCTGCTCGATGGAGCGCGCCGCGCCGCGCAGCCACACGCCGGAGATGATCATCACCGCCGCGCCGACGGCCTGCCCCAGGGTGTACGGCATCGCGCGCATCCCCGTGAGGAACGCGCCCGCGAGGGCCGACACGAACATCACCGCGGCGAGCGCGACGCTGCCCGTGCCCACGAAGCGCATCGCCGCCGCGAGGCCCGTGAAGACCTGGTTCTCCGCCTGGCCGAACTCGAACTCGCGCCCCCTGGGCGCGGCGCCGCCGGAAAAGATCGGCGCGTTGGAGACGTCGTCGCTCATCGCGCGGGACTATACTCCCCCGATGCCGCGCCGCGCGCCGGGACTGGTCATCTCCATCATCCTCGCCGCCGCGCCCGCCGCGGCGCAGGAGGGGGAGTGGGTGATCCCGCCGGGGATGGAGCCCGCCGCGATGCAGATGTTCGCCGGCACCTTCGCGGCCGGGCGCTGCACCTTTCAGGGGGCCTCCCTCGACCGCGCCGTCGCCGTCGCCCGCTACCGCTGCCGCGGGGTCGCGAGCCCCGTCGAGGTCGAGGCGAAGCACCCCTCGCGCGCGCCCGAGTCCGCGGTCCGCACCGAGCGCCTCGCGCTGGCCGCGCGCCCTTCACCAGGGGCTCCCGCAGGGCTCGTCGAGGAGGTCGCCGCGCAGGTGCGCCGCACGGAGTCCGCGTGGCGATGGACGCAGGTCGCGCCTCGACGCGCGCCCGCGCCCGCGGCCTCCGTCGACGCGGGGGCCCGAGGGCACCCGTCGCCCGAGAGCACCCGCTTCGTCCCCGCCCAGAACCGCTCGCCCGGGCACCCCGTCGGCGCGACCTCCCCCTCGCGCTCCCGACGCTACGGCCTCGGTGTGATCCTGTTTGTCACACTGGTGAGCGCGGGGTGGTGGTGGTCGCGGCGAAGGGATGACGAAGGCCAGAGCCCGATGTAGGCGGGAGTCCTACTGGACACCGCGCTGTTCAACGATCACCGCGTTGACCACACGACGCGCCCTGTTTCTCCGCGGTGCCGTGTCCCACGGAGCGAGGCAGGGCGCTTGCTTTGAGAGGGTCCCATGCGGACGTCCTCCTGGCGCGGGTGGTGGGTGTGCTGTGGCGCGGCGCTGATCGCGGCGGGCTGCGCGGCGGACGAGAGCATGGACTCCGACGACTGGGACGAGTCCCTCGACGGCGAGGTGATCTCGGACATCGCGGTGCCGGGGCGGTGGTCCGCGCCCGCGAGCGTGCTCGCCGCGGGGGACCGGCAGGACGTGACCTACGACGACGGCCCGGCCTGGAGCGGCGGCCGCAACTGCGCGGGGGGGTTGCTCCCCGGGTCGCGCGAGCTCGGTGACTTCCTGCGCCGGAACTTCCGCGCGGTGTCGAACGTCGACGGCTACGCGTGCCGCGCGAACACCGCGAACACCAGCCGCCTCTCGCTGCACGGCACCGGCCGCGCGATCGACGTGTTCATCCCGCTCTCCCGCGGCGCGGCCGACAACACCGCGGGCGACGCCGTCGCCAACTGGCTGATCCAGAACGCCGAGGCCATCGGCGTGCAGTTCATCGTGTGGGACCGCAGCAGTTGGAACGCCAGCCGCCCGCCCGGCACCAAGCTCCGCGCGTACACCGGGCCGCACCCGCACAACGACCACCTCCACGTCGAGCTCACCATCGCGGGCGCCAACCGCCGCACGGCGTGGTTCCGCGCCC
>JAFLDQ010000086.1 GCA_017302355.1 Dechloromonas sp. | reverse complement strand
CAACGTCAGTTTTTCGCCAAAAACCGCCCAGGCGATCACCGCCGTCGAGATGGGCGTCAGATAGAACAGGCTGGCCACATTGACCGCGCTACCGCGGCGGATCAGCAGATTGAGCAGGCTGATCGCGGCGAGCGAGAGCACCAGGACCAGCCAGCCGAGGGCGAAGATGAAATCGGGAGTCCATTCGATGTGGAATTCCTCGAACCAGGCGATGGCAATCGCGGTCACGATCGCCGTTGGCACGAATTGAATCACCGAACCGGTGCGCAGATCAAACCGCGCGCAGAAGCGCTTCTGGTAGAGCGTTCCGGCGGTGATGCCGAGCAGCGCGACGAGCGCCGGAATCAGCATCGGCCCGAGCGCCGCGCCGTCGCCGAACTTCCCCGAAACCACCAGACCGACGCCGGCGAAGCCAAGCGCCAGCCCGGCCCACTGCCGGCCGCTGACCGCTTCGCCGAGCAGCCAGCCAGCGCCGATGGCGGTCAACAGCGGCTGCATGCCGACCACCAGCGCGGTGACGCCGGCCGGCAGTCCGTGCTTGATCGCGACGAAGACGCCGCCGAGGTAGACCGCATGAACCAGGATCCCGGAAACCGCGATGTGCAGCCACTGCGCCGGCTCCTGTGGCCACGGCGCGCGGGTGGCCAGCGCGATCACCGTCATCAGGGCGATAACCAGGCCGTAGCGCGCGAGCAGGAAGGACAGCGGGCCGGCGTAGGGCAGCCCGTACTTGGCGCCGATGAAGCCGGTGCTCCACAGAAAGACGAAAAGGAAGGGGTAGAGGCGCTGCATCAGAGCGGGCCGGCTGCGCGCGCCGGCCAGGTCAGTCGCAAGTCGCCCGCGCGTTGGCGACGGTGCAGTTCGCCCTGGTGCGATGGGTCAGCCGGATTCCCTTGTCGTAGCCGCAGACCACCTTGTTCAGCTTGCCCTGCCTTTCCAGCGTCATCCCGGCCGGCCGCAGCGCCTTGACCCGGGCGGGCGGCAGGTCACACGAAATGTAGCCGTCGAAGGCGCCGTCGGCGGATTCCCACAGCGCGATGTTCTTCATGGCGCGGTAGTCTTCGTAACGGATGCACGAATCGGTCTGATTGGCATAGGCCTTGGCGTTATCGCTGCAGAAGCCGCTATAGGTGATCTTCAGTTCTTCATCCGGCGGGCAGCCGTTCACCTGGACCAGCGTCGCCGGGTCGGGGCAGGACAGTTCGGCAGCCGACGCCGCCAGGCTCATGGCGAGGCCGATCGCGCCGCAAAGGAGGGTTCGCTTGTTCATCATCGTTCCTGAAAGTGCCATCCGCCTACTCTTCGATGACCGCCGTGGTGTGGATTTCCTGCACGTCGTCGAGGTTCTCCAGCGCGTCGAGCAGCTTCTGCATGCGGATCGCCTCGTCGCCGGCGAGGACGGTTTCGCCTTCCGGCTTCATCGTCACCTCGCCGAATTCCGCCTTGAAACCGGCGGCTTCCAGCGCATCCTTGACCGCCATGAATTCGGCCGGGGCGGTGATGACCTCGAGCGAACCGTCTTCATTGCTTGCCACATCGTCGGCTCCGGCTTCGATCGCGGCATCCATCAGCGCCGCCTCGTCGGCGCCGGGAGCGAAGATCATCTGGCCGCAGTGCCTGAACTGGAAGGCGACGCAGCCATCGCTGCCAAGGTTGCCGCCGTACTTGGAGAAGGCATGGCGAACCTCCGCCACCGTGCGCACCTTGTTGTCGGTCAGGCAGTCGACCATGATCGCCGCGCCGCCGATGCCGTAGCCTTCGTAGCGGACCTCGACGTATTCGACTCCCTCGAGTTCGCCGGTGCCCTTCTTGATCGCGTTGTCGATCTTGTCCTTGGGCATATTGACCCCCTTGGCCTTGTCGACCGCGAGGCGCAGACGCGGGTTGAAGCCGGGATCGCCGCCGCCCATCTTCGCGGCGACGGTGATTTCCTTGGCCACCCGCGAGAAGGCGGCGCCGCGCTTTTCATCCTGGCGGCCCTTGCGGTGCTGGATATTGGCCCATTTGGAATGTCCGGCCATGGCGCCCTCTCATCCGAAAACAAAAACACGATTTTACTCTGGCGCGTCTTTTTTTGCCTGCACCGCTTTCCTGACCGTGGCGGCAACGCGTTTGGCGTGGGCCGCCAGGTCGAACGCCGTCGGATCGAAATCCCCGCCGAGCCAGTCCTTGGCGTCTTCGTGTCCCTCATGGTCCGGGTCGGCGAGGGTGTCGAGGAGATCGGCGTAACCCCAGATACCCCCGCAATCCTCAGGCGGGCAGGCATTCTCGCCGGCCACCAGTTGGGCGGGCGCCGCCGCCGGGTCGGCTGGCAGGTGTTTTTCTACGGCAATCGTGTGCCACCAGTCATCGCCGAAGTCGTACCAGTAGCGGAACTTCCTGCGCCTCCCGAGCAACTGGCCAAGCCGGGTGCTGCGCTCGGGGATGATCTCGTCGCGCTCCATGAACATGGCGTCCTCGGCGCTGCGCGTTCCCACCCGCTGGCGCGCCACGTCGAATTCGTGCAGGTGATAGTCCCCCCAGCCCATCGCCTGCTGGATGACCCGGTGCAACTGGAAGAAAGTCAGGTTGTCGTTGACCTCGACGCGGCGCCAGATGGCGGGCTCCGAGCCTTCAAGGGTGATTTTCAGACGCAGGCGGCAGGGGGTGACGGTCATGGCAGTCTCACAAAGTTGATATTTTGGTCGATTCTTCGCCGAACTGGCTGACGACGCGCACCGCCACCCTCTTGCCGGTCTTGACCGGGATGGGATGCGAGACAAAGCCGTAAAGGCGGTCGAAGGCTTCGTCATCCAGTTCGATTCTCAGGGTGTTTTCCACCTTCTTCCGGGTCCTGGTCCTGGCGAGATCGGAAAGGCCGCGTTTCCATTTGTCGAAATCGTCCTTGTCGCCGCCGCAGAAGAATACCTGACGGACCATGAAATTGGCGCCGTCGTAGTCGTCGTCGACTACCCAGTAGGCGATGTCGGCCACCGAGCGGGCTTTCACCTCGTCCCTGATCGGGTCGTAGATGTCCAGGCCGCGAATTTCGACCACCACGCACTCCCCTCGCCCACTCGCGGGAGAGGGGCCGGGGGTGAGGGCAACGCGGTTGATGGCGATGTCCGGCTCGCCGATGGTCACGAAGGTCGCCGCCTTCTTGTCCTTCCTGGTCAGGCCGGCTTGCAGCAGGTCGTCGTGCATGCGCACCTTGTCCACGCGGAAAGCGCCGGCGCGCTGATTCTGCACCGAGTTTTCCACGTCCGACTCGAAGGCGAAGCCGAGGATCAGCAGCCACTGCGCATCGCCACGCTGGCGGCAGGCCTTCACCGCCTCGTTCACCGCCGCCTTGCTCACCGGCGCGAACTGCGGGCCGAGGTGGATGTAGGCCTTCTGCTCGCCCTCCGCCGTGTCGTAATAGCCTTCGGCGTGCAGATAGTCGGCGGTCAACGGGTCGATACGGACAAAAACCGCGTTCTCGTTGCGTTGTCCGTTCTTCACCCCGGCCGATTTCAGATGCTCGAAAACGCGATGCTGGAAAGCCTCCAGCCGCTCGCTGTCGAGGCTGGCCTCGTCCACCGCCTCCGGCGCCAGCGGCTCGAAGCTCTGCAAGGTTTCGACCGTGAACGGCCCGGAAATGCGCAGTTTTTTCTTGTCGACCGCAGGAAGGTCGAACAGCGTGACTTCCTCCGGTGGCTCGTCGTTGGCCAGCGAACCGAGGGTGACGCGCTGCACCGTCTTGTAATCGAAACCGTGGCGCACATCCCAGACCTCGCGCTGCAAACCGGCTTTTTCGTCCTTCAGCGCGTACCACGGGAAAGTGGCGGTCATCAGCCGCGTCTTGGCGATATTGAGCGCGACGCGCGAGGTGTCGGTGGTGATCCAGCGCCGGCCCCATTGCTCGGCGACATAGGCCGTGGTGCCTGAACCGCAGGTCGGGTCGAGCACGAGGTCGCCGGGGTCGGTGGCGAGCAGCATGCAGCGCTCAACCAAGGCCGTGGAGCTTTGCACCACATAAACCTTGGGGTCGGAGCGGCTTTGCACTGCCCCGCTAATGTCGGACCAAAGATTATTGATGGGCGTAAAGCCAAAATCATCTTTGAAACGGCGATAGCGCAGCTTGCCGTTTCCCGTAATTTGCAAACGATCCACCGCGGCAAGCTTTTCCAGTCCGCCTAACGTAGTCTTGAAGGTGCCATTTCCCGGTGTGAATCGCTGGCCTTGCCATAGGAATTCTTTGACATCGCCAGCGCCAGCTGGCCGGGAACTGGTCATGTCACCAAGTTGGTATAGCCTCGCCCCCTCCGGCAATTTCCGTTCATCCAGTTTCTCTTCGGATGTTGCCGCGCGTGTGCTGCCGTCAGCCAGCATTACCTGATCGTAGCGGCTGTCGGCATCGTCGCTGCGCGGGGCGTACAAGGTATGGCATTTGCGCTCAACCTCTTCCCGGTTACGGCCATACCAAAGCACGTAATCACAGGTGGCGCCGAGCAGGCTGCTGCCATCGCTGGTCGTTTTGCGCACGGTAATGAAGGCGCAGAAATTCTCACTCCCAAACACCTCATCCATCAAACAGCGCACCAGATGCACGTTCTCGTCGCTGATCTGCACGAAGCACGAACCCGATTCGCTCAATAACTCCTTGGCGACCAGCAGGCGGTCGCGCAGGTAGCTCAAATACGAATGGATGCCCAGTTCCCAGGTGTCGCGGAAGGCCTTGATGACTTCCGGTTCGCCAGCGGCGCGGCGCCGGTGACGACGGCCAGCGTCGCGCGCAGCACGATCTCCGGCGACTGCGGTTGCCGGGGCAGGCGCGCGCGCCGCAACCCGTGACAAAGGAAGAGACATGCCAATCGAAATCGGGGAAGTCAACGCTGAAATCGAGGTGGACGCGGGCGGTGCCGGCGCTGCTGGCGGCGAGCACGCGCGCGACGAGGCATCGGCCGAGGCCCTGCAGCGCTGGCAGGAACTGGCGCGTCGCGACGCCCAGTTGGCGGCGCGCGTCGAGGCCTGGGGTTTCGACGACTGAGTCGAGAATCGAGAAGCGGACCGCGAGACCGAGAACATGCCACTGATCCCGACTCCCCTGCAGGCATCGACGATCCCCGAGATCACGGTCGATGGGCGGGCGAACGCCGAACTGGCGCGCGACGTCTGTCTGCTGCAGGTGGACGAGGACCAGCATGGCCTGCGCCGTCTGCTGGCGACCTTCGTTGCCGTCGGGCCGCGCGCCGGTGAGCAGAACGAACAGCTCAACTGGCTCGACGGCCTTGTCCTCGACTTCGGCAAGGAGTTGCGCGTGGCGATGGGTCCGAGCGACGCGCGCACCGAGATGTTTGTCGGCAAGCTCAGCGCGCTCGAGCTGTCGATGGCGCAGGGCAGGGCGCCCGAGGTCGTCTGCCTGGCCGAGGACCGCCTGATGGACCTGCGCATGACGCGCCGTTTCAAGACCTACGAGAACGTCAGCGAGGCCGACCTCGTGCAGCAGATTGCCGGCGAACACGGCCTGCGCGCGCTCGCCGACGTCGCCGGGCCGACCTGGCCGCTGGCGCAGCAATGGAACCAGAGCGACCTCGCTTTCCTGCGCGAGCGTGCCCGGCGGCTCGCCGCCGAGGTCTGGGTAGACGGCGATGCCCTGCACATGGCGACGCGCGACAAGCGCGGCGGCAATGCGCTGACGCTGATCCAGGGCAGCAATCTGCTGCAGGTACGTCTGCGCGCCGATCTGGCGCAGCAGCGCAGCAAGGTCGTCGTCGGCGGCTTCGACGACGCCGACCAGGACGCCATCGACGAGGACGCCGACGCTGGCGCGATCGCTGCCGAAGCCCAGGGCAACACGCATGGCGCGCAGGTGCTGCAGCGCGCCTTCGGCGAGCGCGTCAGCTACCGCGTGCGCGACGTGCCGCTGGCCGACGCCGAGGCCAGCGCCATGGCGAGCGCGGCACTGCTTGGGCGGGCGCGGCGCTTCGTCAGCGTCAGCGGCGTCGCCGACGGCAATACGGCGATCCGTGTCGGCAGCCTGCTGCGCCTCGAGCGCGTCAGCCCGCTGTTCGAGGGCGACGGCTTCTACGTCACGCGCGTGCGCCACCAGTACGATCAGACGAGCGGTTACCGGACGCACTTCGAGGCCGAACGCGCCTGGCTCGGGAGGGCGACATGAGCGGTGACCCGCGCTTCCCGCGTGACGGCGAAGGGCCGCGCTGGTTCGGCCTGTACCCGGCGGTGGTCAGCGACCTCGTCGACCCGGACGCCAAGGGCCGTATCAAGGTCAAAATCCCCGCCTTCGGCGCTGCCGGCGAGGCCGTCTTTGCCTGGGCGACGCTGCTTACGCCCTACGCCGACAAGGACCAGGGTCTCGAGATCCTGCCGGAGGTCGATTCGCAGGTGGTGCTCGCCTTCGAGGCTGGCGACCCGGCACGTCCCTACATCGTCGGCGCCTGCTGGAACGGCAGCCGCTCGCTGCCGGAAGCGGCGGCTGCCGCCAACAACCTGCGCACGCTGAAAACGCGTGCGGGCAGCATGCTGCAGTTCGACGACACGGCTGGAGCGGCGAAGGTCACCGTGTCGATGGAGAGCGGCCACCGCATCGTTCTCGATGACGCCGCGCAGGAAGTCACCGTCGAGCACAGCAATGGTTGCCGGATCAACATCAACATCGCCGGCCAGGTGACCATCACCGCCAACGCGACGGTCGAAGTGAACGCCTCGGCGGTCAATGTGCATGCGCCGATGGTCAGTTGCGACGGCATCGTCCAGTGCACGACGCTGATCGCCTCGACCGGCGTCGTTTCGCCGAGCTACACGCCGGGCGCGGGGAACGTATGGTGATCACGCGCCAAGCCACCCATCCGGTGCCCAACTGGCGCCTGGTCGGGCCGTGGTATCGCTGGCCGCGCCCGGGCCTGCCGGCCGACGGCCGGGTCAGCCGGCCGGTGATCCAGAAATTCGCCGGCGACGACTTCATCAAGGACTTCCTGGCGCACCCGCAGCGTTCGCTCAAGTACGATGAAGTGATCGACGTCGTGAACAGCTACCAGCTTGCCGAGGCCGGATCGTTTGCCGCGAAGGTGCTGTGCATGCTGCCGCTGACCGCCGCCGGCAAGCCGGCGCCAAAATACGAAGCCGACGGTACGACTCTCGCCAAGGCGGCGGTCTACCGCGCCCGCCTGGCGCCGACCAGCCTGCGCAAGCTGTACCAACCGGCGCACGACCGCCACTACCTGGTCACCTGCGAACTGCATTGCGACGAGCCGGGTTTTCCGCGCGTTGCCCGCAACCAGGTCTGTCAGGCCGGCTTCGTCGTGCGCCGCCGGCGCAGCATCCTGCCGTCCGGGCTGAGCGCGCAGACCGTCACCGAACAGGCGAAGGCCGCACAGGCGATGGCCGCCGAGCTGCACGAGCTGCTGACGCTCGACACTAGCGCGACCGACCCGCAGGCGAGCGCCGGCCTGCGTGCCAATGCACTGCGCCAGCAGGCGCTGCTCGCCGAGCAGGAGAAACAGGCGAACTGGGCGGCACTGCTGGCCGACAAACGCGACAAGCTCGAGGCGGAACGTGCGCGCCTGCAGCGGTGGTACGACGAGCACGGTGTCACGGTGGACATCGACGCTTGGTTTCCGACGCTGCAGGAGGGCCGGACGAGCCGCGTCTACGGCGAGTGGCGGCATCTCGACAGCCCCGACGAACTCGTCGCCGACGTCACCGGCGGCGAGCAGTGGTACCCGCTGTTCCCGGTGGTCCCCGACCCGCGCGAAGCGCAGCATGACGCCGCCGGCCGCACGCTCTACTACGGCACGGTACCGACCGGTGGCCTGCAGCACGACGCCGGCGGCGCGGCGCGTTTCGACGACCTGATGACCTACGAGATCCGCTGTTTCGTGCG
Organism: Dechloromonas sp.; assembly: GCA_017302355.1. The sequence goes on along the minus strand of JAFLDQ010000086.1, from coordinate 6,264 downwards.
CGCGCACCATCCCTGTCCGCCGCGCGTCGGCAAGAGTCCGGACTGCCATGGCCCGCTGGTCTGGAGCCTGCCGAGCGAAGCCTTCCGCGTCGCCGCACCGTTCGACGTTCTCGGCGCCGCCAATCGGCCGATCACCATCAAGATGCCCGACCTGCGCGAACTCGCCGCGCAGGCGGCGACGCGGCCGCGCGGCAAGCTGTCGCCGATACGTTTCGTGCAGCCGCAGCACCTGTCGCCGAAAGTCAAGGACAACGCGGCCGACGGTGGCGAGATGGGCGGCGAGGCGATCTGCAGCTTCTCGATACCGCTGATCACGATCATTGCGCTCTTTGTCCTGAGCCTCTTCCTGCCGATCGTCGTCTTCATCTTCAACCTCTGGTTCCTGCTCGTTTTCCGCTTCTGCATTCCGCCGCAGATCAAGGTCGCCGCCGGCCTCGACGCGGCGCTGGCCGTGACGCCGCCGAAGATCGACCTCGACGCCGAGTTCAGCGTCAAGATCGAAGGGCTCGACACGCTGGTCGACCCGGACGACCTGCACGATGCCCTGACCACCGGCAGCGATTCGATGAAAACGCGGATCAAGAGCGATGTCGGCGTCGATGAAGACCCGGCCATCGACGACCTGAGCAACAACAGCCTGGGGCCGATCGACCAGACGCTGCAGGACAACGCCGCGCGATTGCCGGCGAGCGACGGCACGCTGCCGCCCCTGCCGCCGGTCGGCACGCCGCTGATCTATGAGGATCCGGTCGTCCCGGTCTGGCCACCTGCCGGAGCCACCCAATGAGCAGCCCAACGAGCAGTCAACTCAAGCGTTACGAACGTCTCGGCCAGGGGCTCGGCCAGCCGATCGTTGCCGACGATGCGGGGCGCCTGCCGCTGGTCGCCGGCCCGGAGAAGGTCCGCCAGGCGATCTTCACGATCCTCGACACCGAACCGGGCGAGCGTGTCATGCGCGCCGATTTCGGCTGTGGTCTGCGCCGCTTCCTGATGGCGCCGAACAACCCGGCGACGCGTGCCGGCATCGAGCGCGAGATCGCCCAGTCGCTGGCGCGCTGGGAGCCGCGCGTGCAGGTGATTGCGGTCAGGGTGTCGCCGACCGACGAGCGCGCGACGGTGCTGATCGAGATCCACTACGCGCATGTACTGGACGGTCGCCAAGACGTCCTTGTCTATCCCTTCTATCTGGAGCAGGCGTGATGACTGTCAACGCTTGCCCCAGCGCCGCCTTGCCGGTCGGAGATGAACCATGCCACTGATCGCCCCCATCCTGGACGACCGCAGCTTCGAGGACCTGTTCGCCGAGCTGCGCAACCGCATTCCGGTGTACAACCCGGCGTGGACCGATCACCTCGATAGCGACCCCGGGATCACCCTGTTGCAGCTCTTCGCCTATCTCGGCGAGGGACTGCAGTTCCGCTTCAACCAGATTCCCGAGGCGACGCAGATCGCCTTTCTCAAGTTGCTCGATCTGCCGATGCAGCCGGCACGTCCGGCACAGGCGCTGGTCCGCTTCGAGAGCAAGGTCGCCAACGGCGTCGTCCTCTACGGCGGCGATCAGGTGAAGGCCGGCAAGGTGCTGTTCACGCTGACCCAGGACGCGACGATCTGGCCGCTCGATTGCGTGACGGTCGCGCGCCGCAGCCTGCTCAGCGACGAGGAACTCGCCGACACGACAAGAGTGCGCGGTTTCATCGACGGACTCGATAGCGAACTGGGCGCCGCCGTTCAGGGCAGCGTAGACGCGGTCAGGCTGGCTCTCGGTGCGGACCAGCAGGTGGCGCCCTACGATGTGCTGACGCTCGCTTCCGACGGTCTGTCGGCGCCGGTCGATTTCTCGGCGACGGTCGATGCCTGCGTCTGGATCGGCGTGCTGAAGAACGCAGGCGTGATCGGCGATCCTCTCGCGGACCTCAAGCGCGTCGCCGGCCGAACGCTGCCGCTGTCGCTCGGCTTCGCGCCGGCGGCCTGGTATCCCGACATAGACCAAGTGGCCGCCTGCGGCGCCGGCGACGGCCCGTCGCTGATCTGGCAGGCATCGCTGGCGAAGCTCGCCAAGGACGGCAGCCCCGACTACACACCGGTGCGCGTCGCCGGCGACACCACCGCCGGTTTTACGCGCCAGGGCGTCGTTCGTCTCGAACTGCCGGCCGACCTGACGCCGCTCGGTGTGCCGGCGGCGCCGGTCGGGCTGGCGGGAACCGGTGACTTTCCGCCTGAACTCGACGACGACCGCGCCGAGCAACTCTGGTTCTGGTTGCGCGTCTGGCGCGGCGACGGCAGCCGCATCGGCGAGGTGCGCCTGCTGACGCTGAATGCCGTTGCCGCCGAGCAGACCGTCGCGGCGGCGGGCGAATTGCTGGGCAGCGGCAACGGCCAGCCCGGCCAGGTCTACCAGCTCGCCAACGCACCGGTGCTGCGCGATGCGCGCTACCCGGTGCACCTGCAGATCGAGGAAAGCGGCGTGTGGACCGACTGGACGCAGGTCGACACGCTCGACGCGTCGAGCGGGGCCGACCGGCACTTTGCGCTCGACGCCGAAGCCGGCACGCTGCACTTTGGCGAGCGCGTACCGCAACTCGGCGAGCGACTGCGCGTCGCCGGTTATCGCTGGGGCGGCGGTGCCGCCGGCAATGTCCCGGCGGCGGCGATCGACAAGCTCGGCGCCACGCTCAACGGGCCGCTGCCGCCCGAACCGCTGCGCCGGCCGGGGCAGGTGACGCTCAAATGCAGCAATCCGCTGCCGGCCAGCGGCGGTGCCGACAGCGAGAGCCTGGACGCGGCGCTGCGCCGTATTCCGAGCGAATTGCGGCGCAACCATCGGGCGGTGGCGCGCGACGATTTCGCCGAACTGGCGCTACAGACGCCGGCCGTCCTGCTCGGTCGCGCCGAGTGCCTGCCCCTGTTTCACGCCCCGAGCCGCAAGCGCCGGCCGGGAACGGTCAGCGTCGTCGTCTGGCCGGCGCGCGACGCGCAGCACCCGAACGCGCCGCTGCCCGATGCCTGGGAGTTGATGCAGGTATGTAGCTGGCTCGACCGCTGGCGCCTGGTGACTACCGAGCTGTACGTGATCCCGCCGACCTACCGGCGGATCGCGCTGGCGATTTCGCTGAAGGTGCGCGACGGCTACGGTCTCGATGCCGTCCGCGACTGGCTTGACATCCTGCTCCGCCAGTACCTGGCACCGCTGCCCCCTTACGGTCCGGACGGGCAGGGCTGGCCGCTCGGCCGGCGGCTGCTGGCGCGCGAGCTCGAAGGCGTGGCGATGCAGGTCGAGGGGGTCGAATACCTCACCGAGCTGCGTCTCGACGCCGCCAGTACCGACGCCGACGGCAAGGTGAGCTGGGCGGCGACCGAAATGCTGCAGATCGACGATTGGGAAGTCCCGGAAGTGGCCGGCATCATCGTTGTCGATGACGCGACCGCGCTGCCGGCACCGGGGACCGGTCTGGCGCCGCCACTGGCGCGGCCGCCGGTTCCCGTGCCGGTACTCAGGGATGTCTGCTGAGGGAACGCCATGCGCCTGATCCCCGATTCCGGCCTCCGGATACTGCGCGGCACTGCCCACTGGCAGTTGTGTGCGCTACGCGACACGGCGCGCGTCGACGACGTGGTGATGCTGGCGCCGGCTGCCGCGGTCGCCGACGACGGGGTTGCGGCCGCCGGACCCTTTGCCGGCGGCTATGCCGGAATGGTTTTCGACCAGCACTGCCGGCTCTTCCACCCGCGGCCGGAGGACGGCAAGGTCGACAGCGTGCTCTGGGGCGAGACGACTTCCCTCGGCGTCCATGCCGGCACGCCGCAGCCATTCGTGATTACCGCGGCCGGCACCGAAGTCGACGGCAGCGTCACCGGCGAACTGCCGCAGCGGCCGCTGGCGCTGGCGGCCGACAGCGCGGACTATCTGTACCTCGCGGATCCGGACAGCAAAGCGGTCTGGCTGGTCGACACCTGGCAGCAGGAAGTGGCGCGGCGAATCGAATTCGCCCACGCGCCAGTCGACCTCGCCGGTTGCGGTGGCGACGTCTTCGTCCTTCTCGCCGACGGTACGACGTGGCAACTGGCGGCCTGCGCGGAACCGCTGCGCACACCCTGGCCGGCGCTTCCCGGAGCCGAGCGGCTCGCCGTCTCGGCGGCGGCGCGCGGCGGGCATCTGGCCTGGGTGCTCGAGCGTGCCGGCCAGTTCGACGCCGCGCTGCACGCGCTTCACCTCGGCCAGTCGATCACCTTGCCGTTCTGTACCGACATCGCCAGCGAGGCCGAGCACCCCGAGTTCGGCGCCCTGCTCGTCGTCGCGCAACTGCCTGGCGACAACTTTCTGCGCCTGCGCCTGCTCGGCAATCAGCCGACGCTGCTGCCACCGCTGCTGGCGCCGCACTATGACGGACGCGGGATCGCGCTGGCGCCCGATTGCCGCATCGCCTACTGGACCGCGCAGGGCCTGCGCCATGCCGCACCAGCGCGCGCGCAATATCGTCAGCGCGGCCAGGTCTTTGCTTTCGCACTCGATTCCGAGCACGATCAGACGCCATGGGGTCGCCTCGTCGTCGAGGCGTGTATCCCCGTCGGCACCGGCATCCGTTTCCGCGCGTTCACTCGCGACGACCTGGAATTCGCCGACCCGATCGACGGCAAGGGCCTGGGCGGCGAGACGCCGGTGCTCTCGCAGCACACCTGGGACAGCGACGCGCGCGCAACGCAGGCGCTGTTCCGCGACCCCTCGCCGCGGCCTCTGACGCCGGCACCGGCCGACGGTTTCGCGCTCTACGACGCGCCACTGATCGCCTTGCCCGGTCGCTACCTGTGGCTGGTCTTCGAGTTCACCGGCACGCGCAGCAAGAGCCCGCGCCTGCGCAGCGCGCGCGTTGAGTATCCGGGCCACGACCTGCTGAAGAAACTGCCGCGCACGCTGTGGCGCGAAGCGGCGGCGCGCGACTTCCTCTACCGCTACCTGATGCCGCCGGCAGCGCTGCTCGACGAATGGCAGGCGGTTGCCGGCGACCGCCACCGCCTGCTTGATTCCCGGATTGCGCCCGAGTCCGCCTTGTCGTGGCTGGCCTCCTTCCTCGGTCTGGTCCTCGACGCGTGCTGGGCGCCGGCGGTGCAACGGCAGATGATCGCCGAAGCCGCGACGCTGTTCCGGACCCGCGGCACGCTCTCCAGCCTGCAGCGGATGGTCGAGATCCTCACCGGAGCAGAAGTCGTGATCATCGAGCACTTCCGCCTGCGTGGCGGTGGCGTCGTCGGCAACCCGCACGTAAATGCCTCGCAGGCCGTCCTCGGTGTCGGTTACCGGGTCGGCGGCGCGATCGGCGACCCGCGGCGACAGGCACTGGCCAGCGACAAGCCCGCTGCCGGCGATGACTTCGAGAACTTCGACGATTTCGCGCATCGCTTCACGGTCAGCGTCGTTGCCGCGCTCGACGCACCACAACTCGGCTGCGTTCGCCGCCTGCTCGAGTTGCACAAGCCGGCGCACACCGATTTCACCCTGTGCACTGCCGACAGCGGCATCCGCGCCGGGCTCGGCGCGCACCTCGGCATCTCTTCGGTGATCGGCAAGTCGGCGGGCTTCGCGGCGGGCGTGCTCGGCGACGCCGTGCTCGGTGCCGGCACCCTGCTCGGGCGGCCGGAACTCGATCGGGAGGCGACATGAGCCTGGCCATCGACCGCCTGCGTACCCGCTTCCACAGTTCGCTGCCGTTGCCGGCAGGACGTCGTGACGACTGGCTGGGGGCTTTCGCGGCAGCAGATGGCGACGCGCTCAGCGCCGGGCTGGTCGGCAACGACGAGTGGTTGTTCATTGCCCGCCTGCCCGTGGCCATGCGCTGGTCGTTCGATACCGAGGTGAGCGCGGTCGGTGCGCAATGGCAGGACGAACTGCGGCGTGCGATCGCACAGGCGCTGGCCGGCGAAGACGACTCGCTGCTCATCCGCTATGCCAGCCGGCGCGCGGCGATCGCCGACATGCTCTACCGCAGTGCGCTTGGCGAGTGCAGCCGGCAATGGGCGTGGCAGCGCATGCAGCTGATCGCGCGCGCCGGCTGCAGCGCCGACGCGGCGCTCGCCGCCGGGATTGCCCTGCTCGCCAGCGAGCCGCAGCAGGTGTGGCCGGTCATGCATCGGCTGCTCCTTGGCGAGCGCGCGACGGCGGCGCTCAGCGCGCTTTTGCGCGCCCTGCCGGCAGCGGCCTGGAGTAGTCTGCTGGCCGCCAGTCCGCGCACCGCTGCCTACGCCAGCGCCGTCAGCGCCGCAAAGTTCAGC
>JAFLDQ010000085.1 GCA_017302355.1 Dechloromonas sp. | reverse complement strand
ATCAGAGGAGTTGGTTGCTGCAAAGGTGGCAAGGCGCCGCACAGATTGTACCCGCGTAACGCCCGGTTTTTCGCAACTGCCCGGGCCGCCGGGCGTGGCATTGCCGATCGCGGCCCGAGGATGAGCGGCTGGCGGCGACTGGGGCAGGCAGGGAACAAGCGGCTGGCGGGCGCCGTGCTCGCGGTGCGGCGATGCCGGCGTACAGGTCTTCTTGGAACCACAGCCGCGTCGGGGCTTCAATCAAGGCAATGTCAAAGGATTGACCACGGTTGTCGCCACCCTTTGAATGCCATCCGTGAGGCGGCCAGCCATGAAAATGATGTTTCATGTAACGGCGAGTCAGGCCTATGCTTTCGTTGCATATAACGTAACCACATGAGATCGACATGGCTATCGGCGTTTCCGGTCGCGTGCAGAAGTACCGCGCCGGGCTGCGCGCAGCCGGCCTGCGGCCGGTCCAGATCTGGGTGCCGGACACCCGCCGTCCCGGCTTTGCCGAGAACTGCCGCCGCCAGTCGCTGCGCGCCGCGGCGGCGGATCGGCAGGATGCCGACCTGCAGACGTTCATGGATTCGGCCCTGGCCGACCTGGCATGCGACGCGCCATGAAGCGGGGCGACCTGGTCACGGTCGCCATGCCGGGCGATTTCGGCAAGCCGCGCCCGGCCCTGGTGATCCAGTCGGACCTGTTCAATGCCAGCCATGCCAGCATGACCGTGCTGCTGCTGAGCAGCGACACCGTCGCCGCGCCGCTGTTCCGCATCGACGTGATGCCCGGCCCTGAGAACGGCCTGCTGCGCCACAGCCAGGTCCAGGTGGACAAGATCATTACCGTGCGCCGGGAGCGACTGGGAACGGTCATCGGCCGGCTGGACGGCGCCTCGCTCGTCGCCATCAACCGTGCCCTGGCGGTCTTCCTGGGATTTGTCTGAACCGGATGTCGATGGATGGCCCGCCGTCGCGCCAGCGCCGAAGATTGCCAGCATGACGGTACGCCTGACCTGACCGATGCAGGTTCGCATGACCCGTTCGCCGGAAACCGATCATGCAAACTCCGGCGGCGCGAATGGCCGCTGCGGGTCGTTGGCAGCCTCCCGCGGTCGACTGCAAAAAGACCCCGAAATTCAGGTTCTTCCTGCGCGCCATTGCGCCACGAACACCCGCGCATCCGCATGCCACGCGGCAAAATCCGCCGCGAACCCCGCCGCATCGGCAATGAATTCCGCCTCGCCCCCCGCCAGCGGATTCGGCTGGCGGGCGCGCTGGCTCATGCGCCGCAGGACGTCGGCGATGCCGGCGAGGCGGGCGTAGCTGGCGAGCCAGTCCTCGCTGGCCATCAGGGTCATGGCGGGGCGGGCGTGGCCGGGCAGGTCTGGGAGGCGGTCGGCGATGTCGCGGTAGATGCGCCGGCAGGCGTCGGCCAGCGGCTCGGTATCGGGCCAGTCGCGGGCGAGCAGGTGATCGTAGTAGATGTCGACGAGGATTCCGGCATAGCGGCGCCGGGCACGTGACACACGGTTGCGGCTGCGCTGGAAGGCGGGGTGGGTTTCGGCATGCTTGTCGATGGCGCGGTGGAGCGCGACGCCGCGCGCAAGGTCGGCCGGCAGGGCGCCGGGCAACGGACCCTTGATCCAGTCGCCGGCGACGCCGCCGACGATGAGCGCCGGGTCGTCGCCGGCCAGCACGGCATGGGCGAGAAAGTTCATCGCCGCCTCATCCCGCTTCGGCGCGGGCCGGCAGGGTGGTCGGCGTGAGCCGCGCCGCCATCCATCGGGACGGGGACCGGGAAGGCGTTGCCGGCCCGCTTGCCGGGCGGGCTGGCTTCCGTCCGCCGTTGCGGGTGTCTCATGCCCGGCCGGACCAGCCGGGCAGCGCGTCGGGTGACAACTGCGTCAGGTCGTCGAGCACGGCGACGGCGCCGGTGAAATCCTGGCCCCGCGTGTATTCGCTGACGGTCACGAGGCAGCGCAATCCTGCGGTCAACGCCGATTTCAGGCCGTTTTCCGAATCCTCGATGGCCAGGCAGGCGGCGGCCGGCAGGCCGAGACGGTCGAGCACCCAGCGATAGATGTCGGGGGCCGGCTTCTTCTCCGGGACGATGTCGCCGGCGCCGATGACCGCGAACCAGGTCTCGGCTTGCGGCCCGAGGCCGGCCCGGAGCAGCGTCCCGACATTCTCGGGCGAGGTGGTCGTGGCGATCGCCAGGCGGATGCCGGCCCGGCGCGCTTCGCCGATCAGGCGGGCGACGCCGGGGCGCAATGACAGTTGTCCCTGCTCGACGCGGCGGATGTAGTGGGCGGTCTTGGCGGCGTGCAGGCGCCTGACCAGATCGTCGAAGCAGGGCCGGGCGGCGGCGGCGGGGTCGAAACGGGCGGCGAAATGGCGGATGCGTTCCTTGCCGCCGGTGACATCGAGCAGGCGTTGGTAGAGCGCTTCATCCCAGTGCCAGTCGAGGCCCGCTTCGGAGAAGGCGGCGTTGAAGGCCGGGCGGTGTCCGTCGCGTTCGGTTTCCGCCAGCGTCCCGTCAACATCGAAGATCAGTCCATGCAATCCGTTCATGTGGGCGAAAGATAGCCGGCGCCGCCGGATTCCGCCATTCAGGATTTCTGAAGCGTGCCGTAAGCGAGAATATAATAAGACATCGCTTAATGTGGCGTTAAGGATTCCTGACGGTTACTTAATTAATGGATCACTTATCTTTTGTCTCGGCGCGGCAAGGCCGAAATCACGGGAGGCAGCATGCTATTCGGACGTACGACCCTTTCCAAATTCGTCATCGAGCAGACGCGGGCGCAGCATGGTGAGCTCGGCGCCCTGCTGATCGACGTCGCCGCTGCCGTCAAGACCATCTCGGCGCTGGTCGCCAAGGGCGCCCTCGCCGGGAGTCATGGCGCGCTCGACAGCACCAACGTGCAGGGCGAGGTCCAGAAGAAACTCGATGTCCTGACCAACGAGGCGATTCTCCGTCACTGCGAATGGGGCGGCCAACTGGCGGGCATGGCCTCGGAGGAGATGGACGCGCCCTACCGCATTCCCGACCAGTATCCGCGCGGCCGTTACCTGCTGCTGTTCGACCCGCTCGACGGCTCGTCGAACAGCGACGTCAACGTTTCGGTCGGCACCATTTTCTCCATTCTGCGACGGTCGACCGCGGGCGATGCCGAACCCGGCGATTTCCTGCGTCCCGGCAGCGAGCAGGTGGTGGCCGGCTATGCCATCTATGGCCCATCGACGATGATCGTGCTGACGCTGGGCGCCGGCACGCACGCCTTCACGCTCGACCGCGAGAGCGGCAACTTCATCCTCACCCATTCCGGCATCCGCATCCCGGAAGACACCCGGGAATACGCCATCAACACGTCGAACGCACGCTTCTGGGAGCCGCCGGTGCAGCGCTATGTCAGCGAGTGCAAGGCTGGCAGGAGCGGCGTGCGCGGCGTCGATTTCAACATGCGCTGGATTGCCTCGATGGTTGCCGAGGTGCATCGCATCCTGATGCGCGGCGGCATCTTCCTGTATCCGAAGGACAGCAAGGATCCGCCGCTGCCCGGCCGCCTGCGCCTGCTCTATGAAGCCAACCCGATGGCCATGCTGATCGAGCAGGCGGGCGGCGCCGCATCGACCGGGCGCGGGCGCATTCTCGACGTCGCGCCGGTCACCCTGCACCAGCGCGTGCCGGTCGTGCTTGGGTCGAAGAACGAAGTCGAGCGCGTCGGGCGCTATCACCGCGACTATGACAACGGTTCCGATCGCCCCTACGAGTCGCCGCTCTTCTCCGAGCGTTCGCTGTACCGCGAATAGTCTTCGCGCGAGTCGCCACCGAATTTCAAGCCCGCAGGGAAATCATCATGTCCGTCAAACATCCCATCATCGCCATTACCGGCTCATCCGGCGCCGGCACCAGTACCGTGATGCAGAGCTTCCAGCACATCTTTCGCCGCGAGAAGCTGAACGCCCAGATCGTCGAGGGCGACTCCTTTCATCGCCACGACCGCCGGAGCATGCGCGCCACCATGAAGGAGGAGGAGGAAAAGGGCAACCGCCATTTCAGCCACTTCGGTCCCGAAGCCAATCTGCTCGCGGAACTGGAACATCTGTTCATCGAGTACGGCCGCAGCGGCGGCGGCGCGGTCCGCAAGTACCTGCACGATGCCGGCGAAGCCGAGCCCCATGGCCAGGAGCCGGGCACCTTCACGCCCTGGCTGGAGGTTCCGGCCGGTACCGACCTGATGTTCTACGAGGGTCTGCATGGCGCCTACGCGGACGACAGGATCGACGTCGCCAAGCATGTCGACCTGTGCGTCGGCGTGGTGCCGATCGTCAATCTCGAATGGATCCAGAAGCTGCATCGCGACCAGAAGACGCGCGGCTATTCGCGGGAGGCCGTGGTCGACACCATCCTGCGCCGGATGCCGGACTACATCAACCATATCACCCCGCAGTTCACCCGCACCCACGTCAATTTCCAGCGCGTGCCCATCGTCGACACGTCCAACCCGTTCATCGCGCGCGACATCCCGACCGCCGACGAGAGCATGGTGGTGATCCGCTTCGCCAACCCCAAGGGCATCGACTTCCAGTATCTGCTGACCATGCTGCACAACTCGATTCTCACCCGTCCGAACACCCTGGTCATCCCCGGCGGCAAGATGGGCCTGGCGATGCAGATGATCTTCACCCCGATGGTCCTGCGCCTGATGGACCGCAAGCGCCGCGCCTGAGGGCCGGGGAAAGGGCGCGAGCCGCGTGAGCCGAGAGCGGTTGCGCCGCACGCTGGCCGGCGTCCGTGCAGCGCCCGGCCCCGGCCCGTTCGGCGAATCCGCCCCGGCCGCGGCGCTCCACGAACACCCCGGGCGCACGGCGGAACCGCCGGTTGATGCTGTGCTGCGCACCGTTGCGCGGTACAATGACGGCAACGGCGGCTCTTAACTTGTTCACACAGCAGATGGAGATGAAGATGGCACTTCGTATTGGTATCAATGGTTTCGGACGTATCGGCCGCATGGTTTTCCGCGCCGTCAGCAGGGAAGCCGAATTCTCGGGGATCGAGATCGTCGGCATCAACGACCTTCTCGATCCGGAATACCTGGCATACATGCTCAAGTACGACTCGGTGCACGGCAATTTCCCCGGCGAAATTGCGGTCGACGGGGGGAATCTCGTGGTCGATGGTCGCAAGATCCGGCTCAGCGCGGTCAAGGATCCCGCCGAACTGAAGTGGAATGAAGTCGACGCCGATGTCGTCATCGACTGCACAGGCTTGTTCCTGACCACCGAGAGCTGCGAGAAGCACCTGGCGGCCGGCGCCCGCAAGGTCGTCCAGTCGGCGCCCTCCAAGGACAGCACGCCGATGTTCGTCTACGGGGTCAATCACCTCACGTATGCCGGCGAGAAAGTGGTTTCCGGCGCCTCGTGCACGACCAACTGCCTGGCCCCGGTGGCCAAGGTGCTGCACGACAATTTCGGCATCAAGCGCGGCCTGATGACGACCGTGCATGCCGCCACCGCCACGCAAAAGACGGTCGATGGTCCGTCGAGCAAGGACTGGCGCGGCGGCCGCGGCATCCTCGAGAACATCATCCCGTCCTCCACCGGCGCCGCCAAGGCCGTCGGCGTCGTGCTTCCCGCGCTGAACAAGAAGCTGACGGGCATGGCGTTCCGCGTGCCGACCTCCGATGTTTCCGTCGTCGATCTCACGGTCGAACTGGAAAAGGGGGCAACCTACGAGGAGGTCTGCAACGCCATGAAGGCGGCGGCTGCCGGTCCGCTCAAGGGCATTCTCGGCTATACCAGCGAAAAGGTCGTGTCCACCGATTTCCGCGGCTGTTCCATGCCGTCGATCTTCGACGCCGACGCCGGCATCGCGCTCGACCCGACCTTCGTCAAGGTCGTCGTCTGGTATGACAACGAGTACGGCTACACCTGCAACATGCTGCGCTTCGTCCAGCACATCGCCAAGTAAGGCTTGCCGGGAGGAGATCGGGACGGGAGATGGAAATGGCCAAACCGCAATTCATCCTCGCCCCGAGCATCCTCTCGGCCAACTTCGCCCGTCTCGGCGAGGAAGTGTCCAACGTCATCGCCGCCGGCGCCGACTGGGTCCACTTCGACGTGATGGACAACCACTACGTGCCGAACCTGACCATCGGGCCGCTCGTCTGCGAGGCGATCCGCCCGTGTACGACGGCGCCGATCGACGTCCACCTGATGGTCAGGCCGGTCGACCGCATCATCCCCGACTTCGTCAAGGCCGGGGCCAACATCATCACCTTCCATCCGGAAGCCTCCGAGCATGTCGACCGCAGCCTGTCGCTGATCCGCGATGGCGGCTGCCGGGCCGGCCTCGTCTTCAACCCGGCGACGCCGCTCGACCACATGGATTACGTCCTCGACAAGCTCGACCTCATCCTGCTGATGAGCGTCAACCCCGGCTTCGGCGGTCAGAAATTCATTCCCGGCGCGCTGGCCAAGGCGCGCGAGGCGCGCGCCCGGCTGGACGCCTACGAGGAGCGGAGCGGCCGTCACATCCGGCTCGAAATCGACGGTGGCGTCAACACCGCCAATATCGCCGACATCGCCCGCGCCGGCGTCGATGCCTTCGTCGCCGGCTCCGCCGTCTTTGGCGCCGGCAAGGATGGCGATCCCCGGCGCTACAACTCGATCATCGGCGCCCTGCGCGCCGAACTGGCCAGCGTCTGATGCGCTTCCAGTCGGTTACCTTCGACCTCGACGGTACCCTGCTCGATACCGTTCCCGATCTCGCCGAGGCCAGCAACCGGATGCTCGCCGAGCTCGCCTTGCCTTTGCGCAGCGAAGAAGAAATCCGCTCCTTCGTCGGGCAGGGCATCGTCGTTCTGGTACGCCGCTGCCTCGACAACGGGACGCCGCCGGATGAAGCGCTCGTCGCCCGCGCCGTCGATGTCTTCCGGCGGCACTATGCCGCGGTCAACGGCAACCAGACGCGAATTTTCGCGGGCGTGCTTGCCGGGCTGGCCGCCTGGCGCGCGACCGGCCTGCCGCTGGCGGTGGTGACCAACAAGCCCGCCGCCTTCACCGGGCCGCTGCTCGAGCAAATGGGGCTCAAGCACTATTTCTCGGCCATCGTCAGCGGCGACACCACTCCCTTCCGCAAGCCGCACCCCGAACCGTTGCGCCATGCCTGCACGCGGATGGGCCGTCCCGTGGCTGCCAACCTGCATATCGGCGACTCCCGCCATGACATCGAAGTCGCCCGCGCCGCCGGCTGCACGGTGTATTGCGTGCCCTACGGCTACAACGAGGGCGAAGCGGTCAGCGCCAGCGACTGCGATGCGCTGGTCGAGAATCTGGAATCGGCGCTACGCGAGGCGCAGGGCTGCTGTGAAACTGCCTGAACGGACCTTGCTAGTACGCTAGTACCTTAGTGGTCGGTCGGCAGGGCACCGGTTACCTGTCGTTAGACCTTGATTAACGGCGAACAGCATCTTCCGCGCTCGTGCCAGTCCATAAGCTGATGCCGTGGGACAACAACACAAAATTGCCCTATCTTGCCGCTCTCTCCCGCAAGACTGCTTCCTGGTCGGGCCGCAGCGCAACAACACCGTCAACGCGATCTGCATCGCCACCAGGCTTTGCCTTTACTAGCATGTCGCCCTTGCCGAGAAGGTCTTCGGCGCCGGTTTCATCCAGGATGATGGTGGACTCCGTTCCACGTTGCACGGTGAGCGCAATGCGCGCGGGGATGTTGCTGCGGATTAAGCCAGAGAAAGTTTTCGCGTCAGGGCGTTGGGTTGCCAGCACCAGGTGGATGCCGGCAGCGCGCGCCTTTTGCGCCAGCCTGACGATGTGTTCCTCTATATCGCGGTCTTGCAGGATCAGATCGGCTAACTCTTCGATGAAAACGGCGATATAGGGAAGCGCCATGCCGCGCCGCCTAGCTTCCGTAATATTGGCAACACCGGCCGTCATGAATCGCTGATAGCGGGACTCCATCTCGGCGATAAGCTCAAGAATTCGCTCACGCGCCATCGAAATATCGACAGCAACATCGCCACCGTAGAGGTAGTCTCTGCCCTCATAGACGGAGAACTCCACTTGCTTCGGGTCAATCAGGGCTAGCTGGAGTTGCGACGGCGGAAGCCTAAGAATCAACGAAAGGATAAGCGAATGCAGGCAGACGCTCTTGCCGCTGCCGGTCGTTCCGCCCACCAGAAGATGCGGCGCCGCCGCCAGGTCGAACGAGTACGGAATGCCCAGCACGTCAACACCAGGGAAGACAATCAGTTGGTCTTCATCAACCGGCGTCGATGCAGCCCATTCGCGCAGGCGCGCAAATGGCACCGGCTGCCAAGTGTTTTCCGGGCGGGGAACATCGAGACTGATAGTCTTCGCTTCCTCCCCCGGGCCTAGCGTCGGCCTTGCTTTCTGTAGATTGAGGACAAGACTCAATCTATCCATGCCCTTTTCCAGCTTAGGCTTCTGATTAACGTCTGCCAGATAGACCTTGTAGCGGGTCACGCGCGGCCCGTGGGTAAATCCACGGACCTCCGCTGTCACGCCAATTTCGGCAAGTGCCTTGACGAGAGCGTCCGATATATCGGTCGGCTTCTCGACCGTCGCGGACCCCGATTTCTTCGCGGCTGCTTGTGGGGCATCTTCCGGCAACTCGGCACGTCGGACGATCAATGTCTCCAGAAACTTGTCGAAATCGCCCCCCGCCCCCTGCCAGTCTTGCAGCAGTAGGGTTGCGCCGCGATGCCAGTGCTTTCTTACGGCTGTGCGAAAAGCATCCATCGAGTCAACGGCATCAAGGCCATGACGGCGGGCGTGAGTGACAATCCCAACCATTAGCGATGGCCCCCAATGAATTTCTGTTTGCGATGCCAGTCGAGATGCTTCTGGCTCGGACGATGCTCGACTGCGAGCCGAGACAAGTCGACACGGCGCGAATGATACGCAGCCAGCGATAGCTGATTGGGAGCTTCCTCGGTGAATGCGCCGCCGGCCACTACCACGTCAAACTCGTGGCCCAACGTCCACAATCCCTGATCGAATGCCCAATGATGATTGCGACACAGCGCCATGCCGTTCGGAATGTCGTCGTTCCTGCTCTTGGAGAACTGATGAATGTGGGCGGCTTCTACCAGGGTAATTCCGGAGGGGAGAAGCACCTTCACGCCGCACAGCAAGCATGAATAGCCATACAGTGGGACGATCTGGAGTCGAAACCGAATGTCGCGCCCTTGGCAAACTTCTTCCGGCGCCATTAATGGCGCCAGTTCACCGGCCCGCATCAGCAAATTGTCTTCAATGCCAAGAATGGCATTCAACTTCGTACGTTCATCAGGCAGAAACCAATTGCCCCCAATCAGCGACCGCCGCATTGCCTCCCTACCTTGCCGATCACACATCAAGGCAAACAAGCCCTCTGGCAGTTCCGCATGACTAACGACACGATTGAGAAGTTCGACAGAGGTTGGCCGAATACTGGCGAGGGCGGCTTCCAAGCCATCGTGAGCGACAAGACGCAAGATTCCATCGCTTTGCAGATGGAAGAATGGGAGTTCGACCCGTCCCACGGAGCGGCCACGCGCAGCAACGATCTCCCAGTAACCGAGAAAGCGAAACGCCAACTCTGGCGTGAGCCTTACCTGCGTTGTAGCTATGTCGCCGCTCTCTACAAAGTCAAGGATTGTGAGTAGCAATAGGGGCTTGTGCGGTGCTGGCGTTCTCGATGCGCGGTCGACGCGCAGCTTCTGGATCTGTTTGAGCCAGTCGGCAAGCATCTATGGTCAATGCACTGCGTCGGGACTCAGCACCACCGGGCATTCGCCACCCTCGGCATCCCGGTAAAGCTGAAACAGGTCTCTATGGTTGCCGCCCCACGGCGCATGGAATGAGCCAAGGATTTCCCAAACATCGTCAGTTGTCAGATCGACAATCGGGCGGTAAATAAGAGCTCCCATCAAGTCGGTGTGAGGCGTCAGGTTTGATCCCCTGTCATTCTTGCGCTTGTCGATAGATCGCTGGCGGGTCTGACTCTCGTCGCGACGAACGCCGAGAACCACAATGGCAGCACCATATTGAGAAATGTTGCGCTTGATATATCCGCTCGTCGGCTGGATTTTCAGGCGGTCAGTGCACCACCGCATCGTCAAGTTTGGACTCGGATAACCCTTGCCGACCAGCAATACCCAGAAGGTCTTGTCAGGCTCGGGGTGAGTACGCGCGACGGTGATCGGAAGATTGAGGTTCTGCGCGGCCTCTTCGACGCGCTTGGTCACAACGTCCAGATGAGCGATGACCAGCGGGCTTTCGACCAAGGTGTCGTTCGACACGATATGAACATCGCGGGTGCGTTGCGATGGTGGAACGGAAAGTAGTGCCTCGAAAACCCCATGTGCAACGACCGTGCTATCCTTTCCGCCTGAAAAGCCGACAACCCAGGGGAAGCGATGGGCAGGGTCAAGGTATTCATCGCGGATGCCGCGGACAACATCCCGCCAGCGCTCGGCAATAGAAACTTCTTCGAGATTCTCCATGCGCTCCCCCATGAAAAAGCTCGGAGGTAGATCGATGACTGCCGTGGTGATAGTCATGTTCTTGATTGACTGGATGGGCGTTTCGGTCATTGGTGCCTCAGCATATCGGCAGAAGCAACCAGATTCTGCCAGAAAGATGACAAATGGCCTATTGATGCTGGTGCAGGAACTGCGGATATGGCGCTCCTGACGGCAAACAGGAGCCGCTTTGCAACGAATAACAGACGAATGTTTCACCGAATATCAATGGCGGCAATGGCCGGCTTGTCCCCGTAGGCAGCAGGGCAGGTTGCAGAACAACGCTTGCTGTTCAGTTGGCCGCTTCATTCAAGCTCGAAGGCAGTGCATCCGCCCGAACGCTTTCTCCTGAACGAGGGCGCCTGCCACGCTTTGGCAGCGGCTACGAACAACGGCGCGATTGCCTGTTCCGTAGCCCGAGGCGCTTCCCTCCTGTTGCATCGGCCAGACGAAACGCCCCACCGGCGCGGTGGCGATTGCTGCCGAAATGGCGGCCTGGGTGGGGAGTTGCGTTCTTTCGTTCATCGGCACGATGACGCGTGCCAGCCCTTGCGTGGTTGCCTGGAAGCCAGAAGGGTCGCCCAATTTGGATTTGGAGTCCCGCGCATCCGCAGGAAACCGTGCGTGAGCCGCAGGCAATCGTGACCCCCGCGCGGGCGGGATGATCTCGCGCGCACCGTGAACCGGCTTGCAGGATTGCCCTGCAAGCCGGAATGACCTCAGGGATTGAAGTGGCCGCCCGCAAGCAGGCGATCGATTTCGGCTTCGCCTTCGGCCCAGTCCGCCGCTTCGCGTCCCGAGGTGAAGCCATGCCGCTCGGCGACGTAGTAAGCGGCGATCTGGACGTAATTGTGTCGCTGTTCTGGCGAGACATTCACCGCCTTCTTCTTGGCCCCCCGCTTGGCTGGCGCGGCTGTCTTCTCGGCGGCCGGACTGGCAGCCTTGGCCTCCGTCTCGACCGGGGCCGCCGCTTCCTTGGTTGCTGCCTTGACTACTGCCTTGGGCGCCGCCTTTGCCGCGGCCTTGGGCTCTGCCTCGGCTGCCGGCTTGGCCGCAGCCTTGGCGGGGGTCTTGGATCCTGTCTTGGATGATGTTGCCATGCTGTTGTCTCCTATCGACGTTCAATGGATGAATTGCAAAGCTCCCTCCTTGCCGTCCGCCCGATCATCGTGTGCTCGTGCGGGCAGATGCGGAGAAATCGCCGGAAAATCCATCAGGGGTGGCCGTCGGGCTCGTCCCTTCCGCGAAGGGCAGGAAATTCAAGGCTATGCCAAAAGTATGTCCTGCATTTCCGTCATGGTCAACCTTCCGCATGGAAACCGCGGTTGACCGCCGTTGCGCCTCGACCGCGGATCACCCGCCGGCCAGCCGCCCGAACGCACCCGCGGGAGCGCCCAACCGCGGTCTCCTGTTTCAACTGGCGGCTTCAATCCGGCTCGAAACGCCAGCATCCGCTCGAATGCTTTCTCCTGAACGAAGGCGCCCGCTACGCCTTTGCCGGGGCGAAGAACAGCGGGGCCAGCACCTCGTCCGTGGCCGGAGGCGCTTCCCCCTGTTGCGCCAGCCAGACGAAGCGCCCCGCCGGGGCGCTGACGATCGCTTCCGCAATGGCGGCCTGGGCGGCCGGGAGTTGCGTCTTTTCGTTCATCAGGACGACGACGCGGGCCAGCCCCGGTGTCGTCGCCAGCACCCGCAGTTCGTGCAGGCAGCCTTCGTTCTCAGCGACGAAATTGCGCAGGTCCATCAGCACGGCATCGCTGGCGCGGAGCAGCGCGGCCAGCGCCTGCTGCCAGGTGGTGTCGTGGCAGTAGCATTCGTTGACCCGATAGCGCCCCTCGACATCGGGCTGCCATTCAAAATCCGCCAGCCGGCGCGGGATGTCGGCGGGGCTGTGGATGAAGCGCTCGCCGAGGCGGCCGTCGAGGAAGGTGAAGATGTCGTCGGCGTCGATGGTCCGTTCGACCAGGTCGGTGCCGGCGATCAGGACGGTGTTGCCGGTCAGCCGCCAGCGCTCGATGACGCGGTCGAACAGGTCCTGGACATTGGCGTCCTGCCGGAAGACGCGCAGCACGAGCAGGGTCGGCGGCCGGCCCGGCGGGCGCCGGCCGCTGGTCTTGCGCATGACCTGGGCAGCGAGCGGAATCCACAGCAGCGGCAGAAAGACGAGCAGGGCGCCCCAGCCGTTGTCGGGAATGGCGCCGAGCGCCGGGCCGGTGAGGGCAATGGCCCAGACGGCGGTGAACAGGTAGAAGAGTTCGGAAATCCGCCGCCGGGCGTAGGCGGCGGCGAGCCAGCGGCCGAGCGCACGGGCCGGCCACCAGGCGATCAGCCAGGGGGCGAGCGCGAACAGCGCGATGGCGCCGGTCACCGGCAGCCGCCAGCCGATCAGCCAGTAGACCACCGGGCTGCCCCGGTCGACGAGTTCGGAGAGCAGGTCGACGCCGGCCTGCGAGGCCCAGCACAGGATGATGAAGACCGGCGCCAGCCAGGGGCCGACGGCGCGTGTGGCGCCGCCGAGGCAGAGGGCGGTGACGATGACCAGCGGCAGGCCGATATCGAGCGACATCCAGAACAGGACTTGCCCGAAGCTGACGTTTTCGTTGACCCGCCAGGTGAGCAGCGCGACGGCGGCGGCGAACCAGAGCAGCAGTGTGCCGACCAGCCGGCGCCGGCGCCAGCGGTCGATGACGGCGATCACCGGGACGACCGGCCAGGCGTAGGCGGCGGCCAGCGTCAGCACCGTCTTCCAGGTGATCGGGCCGTCGGCCATGATCTGCATCTGCAGCGTGCGGGTCAGCGCCATCACCAGGGTCAGGGCGACGAAAGCGGCGATCAGCCGGCGTTCGGCGCGCCGGTTGTCGTCCAGGCTGACGGTTACGGGCGGCAGATCGGCGGCGGCCGGCAAGCCTGGCGCCGGAATGGCGGCTGTTGCGGTCGACGCGGTTTCTTGGCCGATTTTCATCAGCCGCTGCATCGCCGCCCGGTAGCGATTGGCGACGACCAGCGCGCCGATCACCGACAGCACGGTGGCGACGATCAGCAGGAAGGCGATCTTGCCGGGCAGCATGGTTCAGGCGAATTCCCGGAATCCCGACAGGAAAGCCGGCCGTCGTCCGGCCGGGGCCGCTGGCGGGCGCCTGCTCATTGCAGGCTCTCGCCGATCCTCGCGAAGACCTGCTGCATCGTCTTGTCGCGCGCCGGCCAAAGTTCGCTCAGGAAAGCGATGTGCTCGGCCAGCGAGGCGATTTCGCGGGGGCTGGCGGCGTGGGCGATGGCGTCGCGATAAGCCTGAATCACCGCCGTCGCCGCCTCGCCAACGCTGGCGCCGCGCTGCCGTGACGGGCCGGCCGCGGTCAGCAGCAGGCGGGTCAGCGCCAGGTCGGCGAGGCTGGCGCCGTCCCAGAAGTTCGGGTCGTCGGCGTTGCGGCGGGCGACGTCGCGTTGCAGGGCGTCGAGTTCGCGCAGCAATTCGGCCCGGTTTTCGGGGTCGACCGCCACCGCCCCGCGCTGTTCGGCGAGCAGGGCGGCGGCGACGCGGTTGGTGAAGGCATAGGCGTCGCGCTTGCGCGCATAGGCCAGGTCGTAGTGATGGGCCATGTTGACCAGCGCCTCGCTGCGCCGCTCGCCTTCATCCTCGACCTGGGCCAGGCGCTTGTAGGCGCCGCCCAGCAGGTTGAGACGCTCGACCGTCGGCGCGCGCCGGCACAGGGTGTCGAGGTCGAGGATGGCCGCCTCGATGCCGTCGACGCCGGCGGCGCGGGCCGCCTCGCGTTTCGCCGCCGGCAGCCGGCGGGCATCGTGCCAGCGGCTGGTAGCCAGGCGCACGCGATAGTTCGCGTACTGTTCGAGGGCGCGCATCGGGCATTCGCCCTTGTCGGCGGTGAGCGCCTTTTCCAGCCAGGCGCAGGCCTTTTCCCAGTCGCGGATTTCGCCCCAGGCGAGGCCGAGCGCGGCGCCGACGTCGCCGCGCGCCAGCCAGGCGGTGGACT
>JAFLDQ010000084.1 GCA_017302355.1 Dechloromonas sp. | reverse complement strand
AATCGCGGGTAATCAAAGACGCGGATACCGTGCACGTACAGGTAGCTCGTCATCCCTTCCGCGTAGCAAGCCCCCGGCAACGTGCCGACAATAATCATTCGATCAAAACAGGACAACACACCGTGCAGATTCGCCGCATAGCGCTCTTCAAGCGTCGCCGTAGCCATGATCAGACTCCCTGTCATCCATCAGGCTCCCATCGTAACCCCTGTTTGGTTCCGGCTCGTCCGGCTTAGGAGTTCAGCCTCTCTTCGGCCAGCCAGGCTTCGATTTCCTCGAAGTCCTTCCGGTTCTGGCGGATGATCAGGAAAAAGACGAAGGCCAGCGCCAAGGCAAAAGCGGCGATGGCCAACAGCTGCCAGCCTGAACCTGCGATCATTTGAAGGGGCATGGCCTTCTCCAGTATGGGGGGGTTGGCGATTGCTGCAGACCTGGGCGTCGATCAGCCCATCGAAGGCTGGGACCGCCGGTCCGCATCAAGGTTCCGCTTCCGCCCGCGGCGCGGCCGGCGGCGCCTGTCCGGCTACGGCCAAGGAGAAGCCCGGTGTCTTGCCGTTGAGTATGCGGACCCCGGCCAGTCGCTGTCAATGTCCCCCCATGACGCGCATCGGGGATCTTCCGCGATGCGAAGATCGACCCTGTCATGCTCGCCGCACGGTTCGGCGAGGTTGCGGCGCGGGCAACCCGTTTTCAGCGCTTCGTGCCCGAAAGTGGACAGTCCTGGCGCGGCCCTTGCGTAATTCGAAATGACCTCTTGATTCGGAACGCACCGCTGGGATATATTTTTCGCAACCGTACCGGCGCGCGGGCGTGCGCCACACTTCTCCCCACAGGCAGAGCGATGGCAATCCACCCGAAAATCCTCGAGACGCTGCGCGCGCGACGCAACCAGGTGCGGGCCGGCGGCGGCGCCGGCAAGCTGGAGGCCCGCCACCAGAAAGGTCTGCTCGGCGCGCGCGAGCGTCTGGCGCTCCTGTTCGATGCAGACACCTTTCAGGAAGGCGGCGCCTATATCCATCACTCCGGGGTCCACTTCGGCATGGCCGCCAGGGACCTGCCTGCGGATGGCGTCATCTCCGGCACCGGCTATGTCGATGGCACGCAGGTGGCTGCCTTCAGCCAGGACTTCACCGTCGCCGCCGGCACTCTGGGCAAGATGCACGCGCGCAAGATCGTCGATGTGATGCGTGTCGCCCTGAAGAACGGGATTCCGCTGGTCGCCTTCAAGGATTCGGGCGGAGCCCGCATTCAGGAAGGGGTCGATGCCCTTTCCGGCTACGGCGAGGTCTTCTACCACAACGTCCTGGCCTCCGGCGTCGTGCCGCAGATTGCCGTGGTCCTCGGCCCCTGTGCGGGCGGTGCGGCCTACTCGCCGGCGCTGATGGATTTCATCATCATGACCCGGAACAACGCCTACATGTTCATCACCGGTCCGGAAGTCATCAAGGCGGTGACCGGTCGGGCGACAAGCATGGACGAGGTGGGCAGCGCCGAGGTGCACTCGACGGTCAGCGGCAACGTCCATTTCGTCGTTGACGATGACCGCCAGGCCGTCGCGCTGGTCAAGGCCCTGCTCTCCTATCTGCCGGCCAACAATACCGAGGATCCGCCGCACTTTCTCGGCGCCGACATCAATTTCACCCCGGATGCCGGGCTGCACGCATTGATTCCCGAAACATCCTCGGAGCCGATGGACATGCATGCGATCATCCGCCGCATGTTCGATGGCGGCCAATTGCTGGAAGTGCATGCCGACTGGGCGCGCAACATCATCGTCGGTTTTGCGCGCATCGAGGGCATGGTGGTCGGCGCGATCGCCAACAACCCGATGGAGATGGCGGGCGCGCTCGACATCAATGCTGCCGACAAGGCGGCGCGCTTCATCCGTTTCTGCAATGTCTTCAACATTCCGGTCGTCACCTTCGTCGACGTGCCGGGCTTTCTGCCCGGCGTCGAACAGGAGCGTGGCGGCATCATCCGCCACGGCGCCAAGATGCTCTATGCCTACGCCTCGTGCACCACGCCCAAGCTGACCGTGGTCCTGCGCAAGGCCTATGGCGGCTCGTATCTGGCGATGTGCGCGCAGGAGATGGGCGCCGACGTCGTCTATGCCTGGCCGACCGCGGAAATCGCGGTGATGGGCGCGGAAGCCGCGGTCAACCTGCTGTACCGCAAGGAATTGGACGAAGCCGAGGACAGGCGCGCCAAGTCCGCCGAACTCGCGGCAGACTACCGTGCCGAGTTCGCCTCGCCCTACCTGTCGGCGGCCCGCGGCTACGTGACCGACGTGATCGATCCCGCGGAAACCCGGCCGATGCTCGCCCTCGCCCTGCGCAAGCTGCTCGGCAAGCGCGAATTGCGACCGGCCAAGAAACACGGGAACATCCCGCTGTGAGGTTCCTTGTGCGTATTCCGGGAGGGCGGCGATGAGCGAAGTGATCATCAAGACGCTGTGGATCTACGGTCTGGCCATCGTCGTATCGCTGGCCGTGGCCGTCGTCATCAAGGTGATCGTCGTCGCCCTCGGCAAGCTCGAGCGCACGCCGGCCGCGCCGCCGCCGCCTGCAGCCGTTCCGCCGGTACCGTTGGCGGTCGACGCGGATCACATTGCGGTCATCGCGGCGGCGGTCCATGCGATGGCCGGCGCGCATCGCATCGTCCACATCGAGGCGGCTCCCCACCATTCCGGATGGGCTGCCGAAGGGCGCCAGGCGCATCATGCCTCGCATGTCCTGCCCCATCACCCCAAGCATTAGCTTCGCTGAC
Organism: Dechloromonas sp.; assembly: GCA_017302355.1. The sequence goes on along the minus strand of JAFLDQ010000084.1, from coordinate 11,793 downwards.
ACGAACATTTCCCGGAGACCCGCATCATGGAAAAGAAGTACAGGATCACTGTCGATGGCAGGGAATACAGCGTTACCGTGGAGGATCTCAGCGAGGGGGGCAGTCTGCTCTACCCGGACCCCGGCAGCATGAGGATTCCCGCGCCGCGACCCGCTGCCGCGCCGTCGGCGCCGGTATCTGCGCCCGCCCCTGCCGCCGCCGGAGCCGTTGCCACGGGCGACGTAACGAGCACGCTGGGCGGCGTCCTGGACAGCATCGCGGTCGTCCTCGGCCAGACGGTCAGTGCCGGCGACACGGTTGCCGTCGTCGAAGCCATGAAGATGAAGACGCCGATGATCGCCAGGATTTCAGGAAAGGTTACGAACATCGCGGTCAAGGCGGGCGATCCAGTTGAACCGGGACAGATCCTGCTGACGATTTCCTGACCGGGCTCACGACGATGCAAGACTTCCATCTGCTCGACCTGTTTCAGGGGATCGCGACACTGCTGGCGGCCGACCCGGCGATCGCCATCGGCCGGATCGCGTTGATGCTGCTCGGTTTCCTGCTGATCTATCTGGGCAAGAAGGAAGTCCTCGAACCCTTGCTGATGATCCCGATGGGACTCGGCATGGCCTCGGTCAATGCCGGAGTGATGTTCTTCGAGAACGGCCGGATGGGAACGCTGTTCGTCGACCCCCTGGTCAGCGAAACCAACGACGTGGTCAACATGCTGCAGATCGACTGGCTGCAGCCGATCTACACGCTGATGTTCAGCAACGGTCTGATCGCCTGCCTGGTGTTCATGGGCATCGGCGTCCTGCTCGATGTCGGTTTCGTCATGGCGCGCCCCTTCCAGAGCATGATCCTGGCGCTGTTCGCCGAACTGGGCACGGTGGCCGTCTTTCCCATCGCGGTCGCGCTGGGCATGACCGAACGCGAGGCCGCCTCGGTGGCGCTGATCGGCGGCGCCGATGGACCGATGGTCCTCTTCGCCTCGCTGATCCTCGCCAAGGACCTGTTCGTGCCGATCACCGTCGTCGGCTACCTCTACCTCGGCCTGGCCTACGGCGGCTATCCCTATCTGATCAAGTTGCTGATTCCGGAGCGGCTGCGCGCCATACCGATGCCGGTCGAGGAGGTCAGGAAGATCACCTCGGGGCAGAAGCTGATGTTCGCCGTGGTCATCTGCACCCTCATGTGCCTGCTCTTCCCGGTCGCGGCGCCGCTGTTCCTCTCGCTCTTCATCGGCGTCGCCGTGCGCGAAAGCGGCCTGGTCAACTTCTCCAGCGTGATCGGCGAAACCTTCCTGTACGGCGCCACCTTCTTTCTCGGGCTGACCCTCGGCGTCCTGTGCGAAGCCAGCACCATCCTCAATCCGGTCGTGCTCAAGCTCCTGCTGCTGGGCATGCTGGCCCTGCTGCTCTCGGGAATCGGCGGGATCATCGGCGGCTACGCCCTGTATTTCTGGTACAAGGGCAAGTACAACCCGATCATCGGCATCGCCGGCGTCAGTTGCGTGCCCACCACGGCCAAGGTCGTGCAGAAGATCGCGACCCAGGCCAGTCCGGGCATCATGATCCTGCCGCATGCGCTGGGAGCGAATATCAGCGGCGTCATCACGACGGCCATCTTCACCGGCATCTACGTCGCCATGCTGCGCTGAGGTGGTCTCCGCTCGGTCGCCAGGCAATCATGCGCGATCCTGCCCGGAGCATGAGCATGAAATCCGCCCTCGCCGCCCTGCTGCTGATCATCGCGCATTGCCTCCCGGCGGGCGCAATGGCCGCACTCTTCGACAAGGAAATCGTCTTCACCGAAGCCGAGGTCCAGACCGCGATCGACCGGAATGCGCCACGGCAGAGGCGCGCCGGAACCATGCTGGCCGTCACGCTGAGCGAGGCGCCCAGAGTCCGCCTGGGCATCCCCGAAGGCCGCGTCGGAATCGCCGCCCGGATGGAGATCACCCTGCTCGGCAACCCGCCGCTTCCGGTCGAGGTGACAGGCAACGCCGGCATCCGCTATGACGACCAGGCCAAGGCGTTCTTTCTCGAAAGCCCGGCGGCCGACTCCGTCGATTCGGTCGCCCTTCCCCGTGAATTCCAGCCACAGGTCCGGCGCGCGGTCACCCAGCTGATGGCCGCCTATTTCCGCGACAAGCCGGTCTACGTGCTGCGTGCAGACGGCAGCGCCGAGGAGATCGCCGCGCGCTGGCTGCTGCGGCGGATCAGGATCGAGACGGGCAAGGTGGTGGCGACCCTGTCCCCCTTCTGACACCGACACCTTTTGCGGCGGCGGGTAGACGTGGGGCGATACCGGATCGCGCCGGGCGGAGCGGAATGAGCGGGCGGTACAGGGTCGTGGTCAGCGTACACAGACGGAGGGCGAGCCGCCATGGCTCGCCCTCCCTGAAAACCGAGGTGTTACTGGACGCGGATTTCGACGCGACGTCCTTCTTCCGGGTTGCCGCTGCCGACAGTCGATTCGGGCCGGCGCAGCTTGCAGCGGTCGGCGGCGACGCCGCCGGCAATCAGCGCATCGCGCACGGAAAGCGCGCGTGCCCGGGCAAGTTCGGCGTTCTGCCCGGGGTCGCCGGACGGATCGTGAAAGCCGGACAACAGGACGATGGCGCGCGGACTGGCGGCGAGCGCCTGCAAGGTCAGACCGACGACCGCCATGTCGGCGTCGGTCAGCCGGGCCTGGCCCACGGCGAAATAGACCCTGGCCAGCGGCTCGCCCTGCGGCGCGATCTCGACCACTTCAACGCCAGGCGCCTTGGCTGGCACGGGGGCGTTGGTCGCTTTGCCGGCGTAGACCACCGCCACCACCGCCAGCGCGATCCCCGCCAGAACTCCGACGATTACCGCCGTGGATTCGTCATCATCATTTGCCGCCATGCTCGCCTCGCTCAAGGTAATTGGCCGGGCTCCCCCCGGAACAGCTTGGCATTCTACCATTCCCCGAGCGGAAACCGAACCCGCGGCGTCACCTCGACATGCCGGTCTTCGCTGCCCAGCCAGATCGCGCCGTCCTGAATCGTGCATTACAGGCGCATGTTGCGTCGCGCCAGGCCGGTCAGCGCCAGGCAGTCGCCGGGACTGAATGCGAGAACCCGCAGGTTCTTCTGGCCGGCGAGCTTGCCTGCGACCCGCTGCCACCAGTTTTCGGCGCTCCTCCCGCCGTAGCTGAGCACCACGACGCGGCGCGAACGATTGCAGGCGCGGCGGATGGCCTTCTCGTCGGTCAGGCCGACGCCGAGTCGGTCGACAGCCCGCGCCCGAACGCCAGCGTCGGCGAGGCGTTCAGCGCGAAGGCCAGCAGACGGATCATCATGCGCTCGCCGGTTTCCGACGGGTGGCGCGCGATGGTCAGCGCATGGTCGGCGAAATGAGCCCGGTCGAGGTCGGCGAGATGCAGTTCCGCCTTGTGGATCGTCGATTTGAGCGCCATGCCTCCCCCTTGACTGTCCGCATTATCCCATGTCGACCGAGCCAAATCGGGCTACGATAGAACCATTGACGCCAGGGAGCCCGATCCATGAACACCGCCCGCATCAGCCTCGCCCTCCTCGCCGCGCTGCTGGCAGCCACCGCCGGCGCGGCGGATCTGCCCAGACGCAAGTCCGGCCTCTGGGAAATCCGGACCGAGATGACCGGAGTACCTGCGCGCGGGCCGATCCAGATGTGCATCGATCAAGCCAGCGACAACCTGATGCAGGAACGCGCCCGGGAAAAGAGCAATTGCCCGGTGATGGACGTCAGTCGCGGCGCCGGCGCGGTGACCATCCATTCGGTATGCAAGCATGACGGCGTCACGGCCACTTCCGACGCCGTCATCACCGGCAATTTCGACAGCGCCTACCGCAACGACATGCGTGTCCGCTACGACCCGCCGCAGCAAGGCATGAGCGAAACGAAGCTGACGCAGGAGGCGCGCTGGCTCGGCCCCTGCAAGCCGGGCCAGAAGCCCGGCGACATCGTGATGCCGGGAATGCCGCCGATGAACGCCGGCAACATGCAGGAAATGATGAAGGACCCGCAGGTCCGCGAAATGATGAAACGCCAGCAACAGGGACGGCCATGATTCGCACCCGGAAGTGGATTGGCGATCGCCGATCGATGAACTCTGTCATGCGCCGTTTCCTTCTCTTCGCTTGCCTGGCGCCGTGCGCCCTGCTCGCCCGCGCCGAAGTCATCGACATCGGCAATGCCGAACTGGCGCAACTGATCAGCAGCGGGGTGACGGTGATCGACATCCGCACCCAGCCCGAATGGGAAGAAACCGGCATCGTTCCCGGCAGCAAGCTGTTGACCTTTTTCGACGAGCGCGGACGCGCCGACCCGGCGGCCTGGCTCGAAAAGCTGAAACCTCTGGCCAGGCCCGGCGATCCCGTCGTCGTCATCTGCCGTTCCGGCAACCGGACCAGACCGGTCAGCCAGCTGCTGTCGCAGCAGGCGGCGCAGGGCAAGGTCTATAACGTCCGGAACGGCATCAAGGGCTGGATCGGCAGCGGCGGAGCCGTCGTGCCGGCCGCCCAGAGCATTGCCGCCTGCCGCGCCGGGAAGACTTGCTGATCCAGGCGGTCGAACAAAAGCCCTGCGCCACCGGCGAACGCTGGCGCGCCTGGCGGCGAAAAGCGGCCCATCCTGACCGTCGACCGCTGCGGTGCTCTGCCGCTGATCCCGACCTTGCACACATCGCTCGACGGCGATCATCGAAGACTTCTGCGCCACCGCCCCCGGGCGGCGTCCGGAAGATCGCTGCTCGACCCGTTCGCCTGAACCAGCGCAGTCGGCGTCTGCCTTGCCGCCATGCGCCAAGTCGCGGGTAGCGGCCAGCCCGCGGGCGGAACCCCGATCGGTTGCAACAAGGCGGCGGAGCCTCGCCGTGAGGCCCGGGCGGATCTGCCTGCACGCCGCGCCGCGAAGAACGGCCGGAAGATCGGTGAGGCGGCGTGGATCATGCCGGAGGAAAATTTCCCGGCCACGACGGTCAGCCAACGCTTAAAATTGCGCTACTGCGGGTCGCTTAGCCTGCCCCGCGGATCACGAAGCATGAAGACCCGTCCTTGCGCCGCTCGCCTCGTCGCTCATCCGCGCAATCGCTGCGGCGATTGCCGCGCTTCGCGCCGCGTCGGCGACGCGAGTCCCGCATCCTCGACCCGTTCCGCAATCCAGCGGACGGGTCGCCGGGAAAGCGCCCGCGCCCCCCATACGGAGACCACCTGATGCCCCCACGCGAGCTACACACCCGCCGCCGCCCGGCAACGATGCGGACCGATGCGCCCGACCTGCTGTTCGTCCACGGCGCCTACATGGACTCGCGCTGCTGGGACATCCATTTCATGCCCTACTTCGCCGCGCTCGGTTACAACTGCCACGCGCTCGACCTCTCCGGTCACGGTCTGAGCGATGGCAAGGACGAGGCCGACCGCTTCGGCATCGACGACTACGCCGCCGACCTGCGCCAGGTCATTGCCAGCCTGCCCGGTGAACCCGTGCTGATCGGCCATTCGATGGGCTGCAGCGTGATCGAGCGCGCGCTCGAGCAGACCACGTCCCGCGCCGCGGTGCTCATGGCGCCGGTGCCGCCGACCGGCACCTGGGGCTCGATCATGCGGCTTGCCTTGAAGCGCCCGGAGATGTTCTCGGAGATCACCCGGCTCAGCCACCATGGCGAACTCGGCCCGACCAGCCTGTCGCTGATGCGCGACATCTATTTCTCGCCGGTGACCCGGCCGGAAGAACTCCTCGACTTCGCGCATCTGATCCAACCGGAATCCGTCCGGGCCATCTCCGACATGCTGGTCGCCGGCATCAGGCGCCATCGCCCGCGGCCGCAGCTCCCAGTCATGGTGATCGGCGGCGAGCGCGACGCGGTCTTCCCGCCCTTCGCCACGAGTCATACCGCATTGCGCTGGCGCGCCCGCGAGACTTACATCCCGGACTGCGGCCACATGCTGATGCTCGAACACAAATGGCAGGAGGCTGCCGGCACGGTGGCGCGCTGGCTGGAAAGGCCGGTGCGCCGGCGCCCGCCCGCACGGTCATCGGGCAGCAGCGCGGCAGCCTGAAATCGTCAGCCGCCGGGGTCGCCACCCGAGCGGACCGGGGTTCATTTCCTGATCGGCCGGTTGCGGCCAGAGAACTCGTCGCTCAGGCGGAATGCCGCGTCGCTGAAGTCGCCCCTGGGGTTCTGGCTGCAGTAGCGATTGACGAAATTATCGATCGTGGCGCTGGAAATGCTCGATACCTGCTGGCTCTGCTGGCCGTAATTGTGTCCGGTCAGGAGCCCGCGGATCCAGACCACGTAGATCTGCCGCTGCTCCGCGTCGTCCCGGGAAGCGCTCCAGGCAGTACACGACATGTCGTCAAAGCCCAGGATGTTGAGCGGTGCGGCGACGGCCGAACCCAGAAAGATGCCGGAGCACAGGACGCCAATCAGTTGCCAAGGTCTGGCCATACGGATATTCCTTTCCCGTCGATCTCCGGCCACCGGTGGAATCCCCCGCCTGGCGGCCGGCCGTGAGAACCCGACGAGGTTTCCACGGCGCAATTATCTCACTGCCGCCGCCGCTGACAGCAGACAGCGCGGCCAGAAACGGCGGCGCGCCGGCCGCCGCCTTCCGGCGCCACCCGAAAAATTCGGGCATGCTTGTTCCGGTCGGGTGAAATCGGCGAAAATTCAGCGTTTTACGCGGTCGACCGCGGCAGACCCCATTTCCCGAGGATCCTTCATGTCCAACGCCGAACAGCCTGTCCAGCAAGACGAGAATCAGCTCGTCGCCGAGCGCCGCGCCAAGCTCGCCGAATGGCGCAAGACCGGCAAAGCCTTCCCCAACGACTTCCAGCGCGAGAACACGGCGCTCAGGCTGCTCGACGGCTACGGCGGGAAGACCGCCGAGGAACTGCAGGGGATGCCGGTCGAAGTCAGGGTCGCCGGGCGCATGATGCTCAAGCGGGTCATGGGCAAGGCTTCTTTCGCGACGCTGCAGGACCTCTCCGGGCGCATCCAGATCTACGTCACCCGCGACAGCCTCGGCGAGGAAGCCTACGCCGATTTCAGGACCTGGGACCTCGGCGACATCATTGGCGTCGCCGGCGCCCTGATGAAGACGCGCACCGGCGAGCTGACCATCCATGCCGCCGAGGTGCGCCTGCTGACCAAGTCGCTGCGCCCGCTCCCAGACAAGTTCCACGGCCTCGCCGACCAGGAAATGAAATACCGCCAGCGCTACGTCGACCTGATCATGAACGAGGAAACGCGCTTCACCTTCCTCGCCCGCAGCGCCATCGTCGCCTCGATCCGCAACTACATGAGCGGGCACGGCTTCCTCGAAGTCGAGACGCCGATGATGCACCCGATCCCCGGCGGCGCCTCGGCCAAGCCCTTCGTCACCCATCACAACGCGCTCGACATGCAGCAGTTCCTGCGCATCGCCCCCGAGCTGTACCTCAAGCGCCTGGTGGTCGGCGGCTTCGAGAAGGTCTTCGAGATCAACCGCAACTTCCGCAACGAGGGGCTCAGCCCGCGCCACAATCCGGAATTCACGATGATGGAATTCTACGAGGCGTATGCCGATTACAAGAGCCTGATGGACTTCACCGAAGGGCTGTTGCGTCACACGGCGCGCGAGGCGCTCGGCCGCGAGGTGTTCCACTACCAGGGCCGCGAACTCGACCTCACCAGGCCCTTCCGGCGGATGACCATGGTCGAGGCGGTCAAGCATTATTTCCCGCAATACGGCGACGCCCAGCTCACCGACGCCGCCTGGCTGCGTGAGCAGCTTGCCGCGCGCAAGGTGGAGATGAAGGGCGATCCCGGCCTCGGCACGCTGCAGCTGATGTTCTTCGAGGAAACCGCCGAGGCCGAACTGTGGGAGCCGACTTTCATCATCGACTACCCGGTCGAGGTGTCGCCGCTGGCCCGCGCCTCGGACAGCAACCCGGAGATCACCGAGCGCTTCGAACTGTTCATCGTCGCCCGCGAAATCGCCAACGGCTTCTCCGAGCTCAACGACGCCGAAGACCAGGCCGCACGCTTCATGGAGCAGGCGAAGGCCAAGGAGGCGGGCGACGAGGAAGCGATGTACTACGACGCCGACTTCATCCGCGCCCTCGAATACGGGCTGCCGCCGACCGGCGGCTGCGGCATCGGCATCGACCGCCTGGTCATGCTGCTCACCGATGCGCCGGCGATTCGCGACGTCATCCTCTTCCCGCAGATGCGTCCCGAATGATGGGCGAGTGCGCCCCGCGGGCGGGTCTCGCCGGCCCTCGCCCAGGCATCCGGCTGCCGTGAACGGGGATCCGGTCGCGCTGGAAGCCGCCGCGCGCGCGGCCCTGGCGGCCGATTCGAGCCGCACGCACGTCTTCGCGCACGACGGCCGGCGCTACGTCGTCAAACGCCTTGCGGCAAGGCCGCGCCGGCTGATCCAGATGCTGTTCATGCGCTGGCTGGTCAGGCGTCTCACCGGGCAGCGCCTGCCGCTGCAAACGCTGGCGCTCGCCAACGCGACCAGCAGCATGGAGTTCGAGGCAACCCGGCTGCGTGACCTGGCGGCCGCCGGCATTCGCGTGCCGCGGGTCGCTCTCGTGACTGCCGGGTTCTTCGTCCTTGACTACTGCGGCACGGTCGTGCAGACGCAACTGAGGAGTTGGACGCCGGAAACCTGGCGCCGCGAACTGCCGCGCCTGGCCGCCGAACTCGGCGAATTCCACCGGGCCGGCCACTGGCACGGCGGCGCGCAGATCCGGAACGTCACGCTGCACGATGGCGTCAGCTACCGCATCGACTTCGAGGAAGATTTCGGCGAGATCATGCCGCTGGAGGTGACGCAGGCCGCCGATCTCGTCCTGTTTCTCAACTCGATTCCGCTGAGCGGCCCGATCGGTGAAAGCGAGGCGCGGCAATTGCTGCCGCAACTGATCGACCGCTACCGCGCCGCCAATCCCGATCCGGAGATCATGGCGATCATCCGCCGCGCCCTGCCGCTGCTGCGGAGACTCGCGGCGCTGGCCCGCCCGTTCCGGCGCTGGTCGAGGAGGGGCATACCCCGCGTGCTCATCATGGTCGACGTCATTTCGGCGTTGGCATAGAGGCGGATCCGCCCTTCTCGGGTTGCCATCGAGCGCGTGGCGGACCACCGCGTAGTGCGCAGCGCCGCGCGGGCCAACGGCGGATTCCCCATCCACCGCACGCACCGCTTCCTGCGCGAGCCGTCACCGCAGCGCACCCGGCCGCCGGCCGGACATCCCCGCACCCGGCCACCCGGGACGCACTCATTCCGCCGCGCCGGGGGAATGCGCCACCACGATGCGGTCGCGACCCGTCTCCTTGGCCATGTACAGCGCGCGGTCGGCGGCGCGCACCAGGACTTCGGCGCTGTCGCCGTTTTCGGGAACGGTCGCCACACCGGCCGAAAAGGTGATGGCCTCGATCTCGCGCCCCATCACCCGGGCGCCCACAGTGCGCGCCCGCGCGGCGATCGCGGCGATCCGCCGCACCGCCTCGTCGGCATCCGCGCCGGGCATGACGACGAGCAGTTCCTCGCCGCCGTAGCGGCAGGCGATGTCCGACGCCCGCAATCCATCGAGCAGCGCCTCGGCGACCCCGAGCAGCACGATGTCGCCGGCCTCGTGCCCCCAGCGGTCATTGAAGCGCTTGAAATGATCCAGGTCGATCATCACCACGGCCAGCGGCTCTTCCTCGCGCAGGGCGCGATGGACTTCCCGCGGCAGCGTCTCGTCCAGGTAACGCCGGTTGAACAGGCCGGTCAGCGGATCGCGAATCGCCTGCTGCAGCAGTTCCTCGGTGCGCTGGCGCACCCTCTCCTCGAGCCGGCGATTCAACCCCCGCAGGGTCTCGGCCATGGCATCGCGCCGTTGATTGGCTCGCGCCAGGACAAAGGCGCCGGCGAGAAGCGCGCCCATGAAGAGCAGCGTGATCAGTATCCAGCCGCCGAGACTGCGATTTCCCGCCCGCATCAGCAGGTCGGGGGGAATCCGCGACACGACCTTCCAGACATACTGGCCGGCGCCGATCGGCGCCGAGGCGCCGGAACCGGCCACCGGCGCACCTGCTCCCGAGACCATCCCCATGGTCAGCGGACGCACGGTGTTGAACGACCACAATCCATCGTCATCCTCGAACTGCCCGTGCTCGCCGGCCGAAATACGCGTCCAGGCTTCGGGGAAACGCGTCCCGAAGTGCTCCTTGCGCCCGAGCATGAAACCCCATTCGTCTCCCGCCTGCGGCGCGATCAGCCAGTATCCGTCGCGGTTGAGCAGACTGACCCGCACCCCGCCTTCCTTGGCTTCGGTGACGTCGGCAAACTTGTCGAGCAGGTGACGCCCGAAATAGTTGACCAGCACGATTCCGCGCGGACGGCCCGCCCGATCGCTGACCGGCATGCCGAGCCGCAGCGTCGGCTTGAGCGGCGTCTCGACACGGCCCCGGTCGACGTTGAGATCGAGCGGCGACACATAGATCTCGCCCGGCGCCAGCCGCATCGTGTCGATGAAAAAGTAACGCTGCGCCTTGTCCTGCAGTCGCTCCGCGGGAACGACGACGGGCTGGTTGTGAACAAAGTCGACGCGGACACGCTCCATTCCCTTCTCGTCGATCCAGCGCAACTTGTCATAGATCCGGCGACTCCCGGAAAGCGCCACCAGATCGGCCGTGAAGGCGGCAAGCGATGCGGCATCGCCCTTGTCGAGAATCGCGCCAAGGCTGGGCAGGCTGGCCATCAGGCGGATGTCGCCGGCAAGCATCTCGACATCGCCGGCCAGGGAGCGCGCGCCGGCGACCAGGCGCAATTCCTCGGCCGCCTCCAGGCTCTCCCTGACCCTGACCTGGTCCTCGCGGTGCAGCGAGGAAACGAAGATCACGCAGAGCAGTCCGGACGGGAGGATCAGTGTCAGCAGGTAGCGAGCCAGTCTCGAGCGCATCTTGTTCCCCAGGGTTCCCGCGGATTATGGACCTGTCGTTGCCAGTTGCAAACGGCGCTTGCCTGCCCCACCCCGCGCCGCGCCGGCCCCGCGCATCCGGCGGGTTAGAATCGCTTCCATGCCCCTGCAGCCCGCCCGCCTCGAATTCACGCCCGACGGCACCCCATTCTCTTCCGCCTTCGGCGATGTCTACCACTCGACCCACGGCGGGCCGGCGCAGGCGCGCCATGTTTTCCTCGGCGGCAACGACCTGCCGGCGCGCTGGCAGGACAGAGAGCGCTTCGTCGTTCTCGAGACCGGATTCGGACTCGGCCTGAATTTTCTTGCCACGTGGCAGGCGTGGCAAGCCGACCCCCGCCGCTGCCGCCGGCTGCATTTCGTTTCGATCGAGAAACACCCGTTGACCGCACCCGGCCTCGCCGTCGCCCAGCAGGCGTGGCCGGAGTTCGCCGACCTTGCCGCCCTCCTCCGCCAGCACTGGCCGCCGCTGACGCCCGGCATCCACCGGCTACATCTCGACGGCGACCGCGTCATCCTGACCCTCGTCTTCGGTGATGCGACGACGCAACTGCGCGAGATCGACGCCGCCGTGGACGCGTTTTTCCTCGACGGCTTTGCGCCGGCCAGGAACCCGGAACTGTGGTCGCCCTACCTGTGCAAGGCCCTGGCCCGCCTGGCCGTGCCGGGCGCCACGCTGGCCACCTGGTCGGTCGCCGGCCAGGTGCGCGAAGCGCTGGCCACCGCCGAGTTCGACCTCGAAAAGCGCCCAGGCTTCGCCGGCAAGCGGCAGATGCTGGTCGGCCGCTTCCGCTCGCGGCGCCCGGACCGCCATCCGGCGCCGGACGACCGCCGCGCCATCGTCGTC
>JAFLDQ010000083.1 GCA_017302355.1 Dechloromonas sp. | reverse complement strand
TGCCTGATCAGGTAGCCGGTCACCTGCGGGCGGATGACGGCGTTCACGGCGCCGTCGAGCGAACCGATCCATTCCATGTAGATCGGCACGTCGCGCTGCGCGACGCTGACGACCTCGACCGTCGGCGTCGGCGGCGGCGTTGCTTTCTGCTTCTCGCAGGCGGTGGCGATCAGCAGGGCGATGCCGGCCAGCCCGGCCGCAGCCCATCTGAACGTGTGGGCGGCGGAGGAAAGGGTGGATGGATTGGATGTCATGACTTCTCCTGCCTGGGCAAGTTTGGAGTGGTTTGCCGCCTCTGCTGCGCTGCCATTCGCGTTGCAAATACCGTGATTCGACCCTTGGGGGCCTGCTGGCTTCCTGATTCTAGTGGAAAAAGGATTCAGGTGTGGTCATTGGCAACGATGGCGATGCACCGTCCGTCGTGTGCGATGTTCATTTCTCTTCGGACCCTCCGTATCCAATGCACTTGATCCGTCTTCGGGAAGATGCTCCTGATGATGGCGGATCACCGCCCTGGCTCTGAAGAAGAGGCGCCGTCACGGGCACGGACACCTTCAAATCAATGCTGGTCGACCCCTTCCCCGGTTGGCAGGCCTTCATCGGGTCCGTTGCCCGGGCAGGATGCCGAAGGACATTCTGGAACCAGGCGTTCATCAGGGCATGCGCGCAATGGGGATCCGTTCCGCCTGCCGCCTGGCGTCGGCGGAATGTTCACCTGATTGCCAACTACGGTTGCTGAGCGTAATATGACCATTCGCTTATATATGGAGAGTTGACCATGCCCAGCAAATCCTTCGTCACCATCACTTCCGATCTGACCAGAGCCATGGGCACCCTGCGCAAGGAAATCCCCGACACCATGCAGGGCTTCAGCGCCTTGCACAACGGGGCGATGAAGGCTGGCGCGCTCAGCGAACTGGACAAGGAGTTGCTGGCGCTGGCGATCGGCGTCGCGCAGCGTTGCGACGGTTGCATCGGCTTTCACGTCAAGGCGCTGATTCGCCTGGGCGTCACCCGCGAACAGTTGATGGAAACGCTCGGCGTCTGCGTCTACATGGGGGGCGGGCCGACGCTGATGTATGCCGCCGAGGCGGTGCGGGCCTACGAGGAATTCACCGCGCCAAGGTAGGCGTTTCCAGCCAGGAATCGATTCGGCACCCGGCGGGCTTCCTGCCGAGACAGGGAAGTTTGTCGCGGAGTGCCGGAAACAGTGTCGAGTTTGCCGTGCGGTGTGCATGGGAGGCGCCCCATCCCGCCCGGACCGCTTAAGACACGTGCCGCCTCGGGGCTCAAGGATTTCGCCCTCTTGCTCAACGAGGCGGCGCAGCGGGCGCCGCTCGGCGAATTGGTCGACGTCATGGATGCCAGTTACACCTGCGCCTTTCTGTCCACGCCGTACGCCCGCCGCCTGACCGGCGGCACGGTGTATGTCGATGGCGGCGTCCATATCATGGCCTGAGCCAATCCGGCAGGTTCGGGGCCGCGCTGCAAGCGCCGGCTCAGGTCTGGGCGACGCCTTCCAGCAACTGCTGCAGTTCGCCCGACTGGTACATCTCCTTCATGATGTCGCAGCCGCCGATGAACTCGCCGTTGATGTACAGCTGCGGAATCGTCGGCCAGTTGGCGTATTCCTTGATGCCGCTGCGGATTTCCTCGTCGGCCAGCACGTTGACCGTGACGAGGTCGCTCACCCCGCAGGCCCGCAGGATCTGCACGGAAGTTGCCGAAAAGCCGCACTGCGGAAAACGCGCGTCGCCCTTCATGTAGAGGACGACGGGGTTGTTGGTGACGGTCGAGTGGATGCGTTGCTGCACGTCGGACATGGTTGCTCCAGAGGGAAGATAAGCGGTACTGACCCGGTCGCTGCCGGCCAGGTCGGGAAAGGTTGCAGCGCCTTGGAAACCGGCGCCGGTCATTAAGTTCCGGGTGGCGGCACCCTGATCGTGGCCGTGCTCGAAGAGCAGCCAGCCGCCGGGCTTCAGATGGTCGGGCGCGCCGGCGACGATGCGGCGGATGCAGGCCAGCCCGTCGGCGCCGGCGGTCAGCGCCAGTTGCGGCTCGAAAGGCAGCCCATCGCGCGTCAGATGCGGGTCGCCGGCGCCGACGTAAGGGGGGTTGGCGGCGATCAGGTCGAAGCGTTCCCCGGCGACCGGCGCGAACCAGTCGCCCTGGCGGAAATCGACCGCAGCCGCGAGGCGGCCGGCGTTGTCCCGCGCGACGGAAATCGCCGCGGGCGAGAGGTCGACCGCAACCACCGACGCCGCCCGGCATTCCAGCGCCAGTGCAATGGCGACGATCCCCGAGCCGGCGCCGAGATCGAGGATGCGTGGCGCGGTCAGTCCGCGCAGCCGTGCGAGCGCGAGGTCGATCAGGACTTCGGTTTCCGGCCGCGGAATCAACACCGCCGGCGATACCGCAAAGACGCGCCCGCGAAATTCGGCCTCGCCGACCAGATAGGCCAGCGGCTCGCCGTCGGCGCGGCGCTCGACCCAGCCCATGAAACGCTGGACGGCCGCGCTGGCGACCGGTGTTTCCGGGCGCGCCAGCAGGTCGTTGTGCGAGCAGCCGGTGGCATGCTGCAGCAGCAGACGGGCATCGAGCCGGTCGATCTTCCGCCTTGCCGCGGTCAACGCCTCGAAAAGGGTCATTCTCGGTTCTGCTCCCCGAGTTCGGCCAGCAGATCGGCCTGATGCTCGGCGGCCAGCGCGTCGAGCAGTTCGTCCATGTCGCCTTCGATGATCGTCGCGATCTTGTACAGGGTCAGATTGATGCGGTGGTCGGTGATCCGGCCCTGCGGGAAGTTGTAGGTGCGGATGCGCTCCGAACGGTCGCCCGAGCCGATCAGGCGCTTGCGCGTGCTGGCGATGTGGCTCTGCTGGGCGCGCACCTGGATGTCCCGGATGCGCGCGGCCAGCACGCGCAGCGCGGAAGCGCGGTTGGCGTGCTGCGAACGGCCGTCCTGGCATTCGGCGACGATGCCGGTCGGCAGGTGCGTGATGCGCACCGCCGAATCGGTCTTGTTGATGTGCTGACCGCCGGCTCCCGAGGCGCGGAAGGTGTCGATGCGCAGATCGGCGGGATTGAGGGCGACCTCGTCGACCTCGTCGGCTTCGGGCATCACCGCCACGGTACACGCCGACGTATGGATGCGGCCCTGGGTTTCGGTTTCCGGCACGCGCTGCACGCGATGCGCGCCGGACTCGAATTTCAGGCGCGAATAGGCGCCGGCGCCGGCGATGCGGCAGATGATTTCGCGATAGCCGCCGAGATCCGACTCGCTGGCCGAGATGACCTCGACCTGCCAGCGCTGGCGCTCGGCATAGCGCGAATACATGCGGAAGAGGTCGCCGGCGAACAGCGCCGATTCGTCGCCGCCGGTTCCGGCGCGGATTTCGAGGAGGACGCTGCGTTCGTCGTCGGGATCGCGCGGCAGCAGCAGCGTCTGCAGCGCGAGTTCAAGCGCCGGCAGGCGCTCCGTTGCGGCGGCGATTTCCTCATCGGCGAATTCGCGCATCTCGGGATCGGCGCGCATCGCCTCGGCCTCGGCGATGTCGTTTTCGGCCTGGCGGAAGGCATTGAACTGGACGATGATCGGCTCCAGTTCGGCGCGTTCGCGGGCAAGACGGCGGAACTGGTCCATGTCGTTCGCCGTCTCGGGGGCCGACAGCATGCGGTCGATCTCGTCGAGACGGTCGATCAGCAGGTCAAGTTTCTGGCGGATCGATGGCTTCATGATGGCTGTGTCCGAGGGCGCGCGGGGGGCGCTACTCGCCGGAATGGAGGTGAAAGAGACGCTCGGTCAGGATCTGGAGGTCGGCGCGATCGGCGCCTTCGGCGAAATTGAGCGTCTGCGTCGGCGCATGCAGGATCTTGTTGATGAGCCGCTGTGACAGTTGTTCGAGCACCTTTTCCGGCGGTTCGCCGCGGGCCAGCAGCTTCAGCGCATGCTCGAATTCGTGGCGGCGCATGCGCTCGGCGGAATCGCGCAGCGAGCGGATGACCGGCACCGTGTCGCGCGCCTCCAGCCAGCCGAGGAAATCGTGCACGCGGTTGGCGATGATCGTCTCGGCCTCGACCACCGCTGCCTGCCGCGACTCGAGACCGCTCTCGACGACATTGGCGAGGTCGTCGACGGTATAGAGGAAGACATCGTCGAGTTCGCCGACCTCTTCCTCGATGTCGCGCGGGACGGCGAGGTCGACCATGAACATCGGCCGGTGCCGGCGCGCCTTGACCGCCCGTTCGACCATGCCGAGGCCGATGATCGGCAGCGGGGCGGCGGTGCAGGAAACGACGATGTCGTGCTGCGCGATGCGCTCGCCCAGTTCGTCGAGGCGGATTGCCGTGCCGTTGAAGCGCTCGGCCAGCGCCCGCCCGCGCTCGACGGTGCGGTTGGCGATGGTGACCTGTTTCGGCTGGCGGGCGCAGAAATGGGCGGCGCACAGCTCGATCATTTCGCCGGCGCCGATGAACAGGATGCGCTGCGTCGCCAGCGACTCGAAGATGCGCTCGGCGAGATGGACGCCGGCGGCGGCCATCGAGACGATGTTGGCGCCGATCGCCGTCGTGCTGCGGACTTCCTTGGCGACCGAGAACGAACGCTGGAACAGCTTGTGCAGCTGCGTGCCGAGCGTGCCGCTCTCTTCGGCGACGCGCACCGCCTCCTTCATCTGGCCGAGGATCTGCGGCTCGCCGATGACCATCGAATCCAGCCCGCTGGCGACGCGGAAGGCATGGCGCACCGCTTCCGGCTGATCGTGCAGGTAGAGGTAGGGGGTGATCTCGCCGCGCTCGACGCGGTGGTAGCGCGTCAGCCAGTCGACGACGGTGTCGGGCGTCTCGGCCGCACAGTAGATCTCGGTACGGTTGCAGGTCGACAGGATCGCCGCCTCCCTGACCCGCCCGCCGTGCGTCAGGTCGGCCAGCGCCTGATGCAGCTTCTCGGCGTGGAAGGCCACGCGCTCGCGGATGGCGAGCGGCGCGGAGTGATGGTTGATGCCGAGGGTAAAGATCACCGGGTTGGGCAGGGGCGCGAAACGGGGGGCGATTATAGCATCCGGCCCGTTGCGGCCCCGCACCGGCCGCGCCGCACGGGCGGCGCGCCGGCCCAATCCCGGAGATCCCGCAGAAAGTTGACAATTCCACTAGGGTTCAATAGAGTCGAGGCCATCCCAAGGGGGAGTAGCTCCCGACCGGTGTGTCGTCACCACGAAGCGCAGGCTTCCGGCACCCGGGCAGCAAGTCAGCGCTGCGAGCAAGACCTTTGCCGTGACGGCGAGGCTCCTTCTGGCATTCAGCGGCCCTTCGCCCACTCCGGCGCGGGTCGTTTGCTTTTCTGAATGCGCGAAAGGAGATCCTTGTGGAAACCATAGGCAACCCGGGGTTGTGGGCCGGATTCGCAACCATCGTTCTCGTCATGCTGGCGATCGACCTGTTTCTGGTCGGCGGCGGCAAGGAGCACCGCGTCGGCTTCCGGGAAGCCGCGGTCTGGTCGGTGATCTGGATCTGCGTCACGCTGGCCTTTGCCGGCGGTCTCTGGTGGTACCTCGACGGCAGCCTGGGGCGCGAGATCGCCAATACCACCGCGCTTGAGTTCATCACCGGCTACCTGATCGAAAAGGCGCTGGCGGTCGACAACGTCTTCATCTGGCTCATGCTCTTCGGCTTCTTCGCGGTGCCGGCCGAGTTGCAGAAGCGCGTGCTGCTCTACGGCGTTCTCGGCGCCATCGTCATGCGCACCGTCATGATCTTCGCCGGCGCCTGGCTGATTTCCCAGTTCCACTGGATTCTCTACGTCTTCGGCGCCTTCCTGCTGGTCACCGGCGTCAAGATGTACTGGTTCGCCGACGAGAAGCCCGACCTCGAAAGGAATCCGGTCGTCCGGTGGCTGCGCCGCCACATGAACATCAGCACCGGGTTCGACGGCCAGAACTTCTTTACCTGGCAGGACGGCGTGCGCTACGCGACCCCGCTGTTTCTGGCGCTGGTGCTGGTCGAGGCTTCCGACCTGATCTTCGCCGTCGATTCGATTCCGGCCATCTTCGCGATCACCACCGACCCGTTCATCGTGCTGACCTCGAACATCTTCGCCATCCTCGGCCTGCGCGCGATGTACTTCCTGCTCGCCGGCGTCGCCGACCGCTTCTCGCTGCTCAGGTACGGACTGGCCGTCGTGCTGATGTTCATCGGCGTCAAGATGCTGTTGATCGACGTCTACAAGATTCCGGTCGGCTTCTCGCTGGCTGTCGTGGTGGTGATCATCGGCGCCTCGGTGTGGGCTTCGCTGCGCAAGGAAGCCCGCGCCGAAAAGGGCTGATCAGCGGTTGTCGAGGCGGCTGTAGTCGAGGATGGCCGCCTCGCGCGGCGCGGTGCGCCCCCACTCGGCGTGCAGCGCGTCGCTCGTCGGCCAGAAGCGCCGGTCGCTGCGGCGCACACCGAAACGCTCGGTCAGTTGCACGAGGCCGGCCTCGTCGCCCAGGCGCGCGACGGCGTCGACGAATTCGGGCAGTTTTTCGGGGTCGACCGCAAACAGGGCGTTGGGGTAGGCGCCGATCACGCCGTCCAGCGCCAGCAACGTGTCTTCCTTGGGCAGCCGCCGTTCTTCCTCGTCGAACATCTGCGAGACGTTGCTGTGCGCGCTGTTGCGCACCAGCGAAACGATCTGCAGGCGCTCGCCCGGCCGGCGCAACAAGAGCAGGCTGAACTCGGGCATCACCGATGCCGGAATGCCGTTGACTTGCGAGAGACGCCGCATCTGGGCCACTTCGGCCACGCTCAGTCCGGTCTTCTTCCAGTCGAGCGCCGGGGCGCGCAGGGGGGCCATGCGCCGGGCCAGCGCCCGGTAAAGCTCATCGAGATGGTCGCCGGTGCGGTAATGCACGCCGCTCTCGCGCGGAAAATAGGCGGCGGCATCGGCGAAGTAGCGGTCGGTCTGTTCCTTGCGCCCGCGGTACCAGAAGTCGAGGACCGGCTGGCGGTCCTTGAGTGGCAGGAAGGCGAGAAAGTTGAGTTCGCCTTCCATGCGCAGGAAATCCATGTAGAGCCGGGTCGCCAGCTGGTGGCCGATGTTGCCGAAGACGTCGTAGCCGGCGAGCAGCAGATAGTGCATGCGCTCGAACAGCGGGTAGCCGATGACCAGCATGGTCTGTGGCCGTTCGCCGGCAAAGCCGTGGATGACCGAGGCGTTGTCGAAGTGGCGGAATACCGTCAGCGCGGCGTTCGGATTGTCGCCGTCGCCATCCCACAGGCTGGCAAGCTGCGGCAGGTCCTGCTTCTTCAGCTCGCCGGCGAGCTGGCTCTTGCTTTCCAGGTAGCGCTTTTCCAGCCCGGAGTATCGGCGCCAGGCCAGCAGCCCGGCCGTACTCTCGTGTTCCGCCGGCAGTTGGAGATTGATGATGTCGCGGTCGAGCAGGGCGGCCGTCATCCGGGCTTCGCTGCTGTCCGGCGCAACGAAGGCGACCCAGAACACATCGTTGATCACGTTGAGCGCCACCTGGCCGCGACAGACCGGACCCTTCATGAAACCCATCATGGTGAACCGCGCGTCGTCGAGGAGGAAGCGATAGCGTGCTTCGGCCGGCAGCGCGCGGAAGGTGGCGAAGGGGTTGGAAGCCTGCTCCGGCAAATAGCCCGGCAGCACGGTGACGGTATCGGGCGCCTTGAAGAACCAATGGCGCACCCGTTCCATGCGGGCCGCGTCGAGCTGAAGCGGCATGAAGGTCTTCTCCACCTGCGTCGCCTCGGTGTAGCGCAGGCGGTAGTAGACCCGCGCCACGCCGGGGTCGTCGTAGGGACGGCGCGTGGCGACCAGGTCGATCGGCTGTCCCGGCGGCGTCCGGCTGCGCACGAGCTGGAAGTAGCGTCCCGGCGCCTCGGGGAAATTGAGCTGGCCGATGTACCAGTGCTCGTAGATGTAGCGGGCGACCAGCTGCTCGCGCCGGCTGTCGCCGTTCAGGAAGCCCTCCCACTCGGCGACCTGCGCCTGCACCGCGGCCGGCAGCGGCGGCGGTGGCGTGTACGGCGCTCCGGCTTCCAGCCAGCGCGCCAGGGTCTGGTGCTCGTCCCGGGGCAGCGGCGGCAGGCCGAAGGGCATGCCGCGTTCCGGGTGCTTGGCGGCGTAGCCGTCGAAATCCTCGGCGCGGGCGCAGGTCTGGTCGCGACCGAGAGAGAAGTCGAGATCGGCGCTGGTCAGCGGCCCGCGCTCGGGTCCCGGATGCGCCTGCTTGAGGGCGAGCATGCGGTACAGGACACCGCCTTCGCGGTTGGCTTCCGGCGTTTGCTCACGCTCGTTGAGGACCGGGTGGAAGCCTTTTTCCCGCCAGCCGGCGTTGGTCAGCGCATCGAAGCCGAGCCGGGTCGGGTCGTCGGCGACCAGGCGCACGCTGGAATAGACGATCTTCGGGTTGGCGCCGCGGGTCAGCCCGGCATGGCTGGTCAGATTGAGCTGACACGGCGAGTCGTAGCAGGCGTGGCAGGAGACGCAGCGCCGGTCGAGCAGCGGCCGCACCTCGGTCCAGTAATCCGGCGCGCCGCTGACCGCGGCGGTCGGGCGATCGAAGCGCGCCGGGTCGGGCGGGCCGAAACGGTCGTCGAGTTTCAGCGTACCGACGATGGTGGCGCAACCGGCGACGAAAGCCAGGAGAAGCGGGGGCAGCAGGCGCATGCGGTCAACCTGAAAGGAGCGGATGCCCGGCATGTTAGCGCGGTCGCCCCGGCCCGAGCCAGCCGATCGTCCGCCCAACGCGGCGGCGCCGCGCCGGGAAGAGCGACAAACCTGCTACCATTTCACCTTTCGCTGCATTGCACAAAGACTTTCGCCCGATGTCGATTCCCGCCGCCGACCGGATGACTCCGCAAGAACGCCGCGCCGGTGCGTCTCTGGCGGCCATCTTCGGCCTGCGCATGCTCGGGCTGTTTCTCATCCTGCCGGTGTTCTCCGTATATGCGAAAACGCTCCCCGGCGGCGACAACCTGGCGCTGGTCGGCTTCGCGCTGGGCGCCTACGGCCTGACCCAGGCAATTTTCCAGATTCCCTACGGCATCGCCTCCGACCTCTGGGGGCGCAAGCGGGTCATCGTCATCGGCCTGCTGATCTTCGCCCTCGGCAGTTTCGTCGCCGCCTGGGCGCCGGACATGCACTGGATCATCGCCGGCCGCGTACTGCAGGGGGCCGGCGCGATCTCCGCCGCGGTCACGGCGCTGGCTGCCGACCTGACCCGCGAGGAGCAACGCACCAAGGTGATGGCGATGATCGGCTCGTCGATCGGACTGGTATTCGCGCTGTCGCTGGTGGGCGCGCCGGTGCTGTACGGCTGGATCGGGATGGGCGGGCTGTTCGTCCTGACCGGCGTCCTCGCCCTGCTGGCGATCGTGCTGCTGCTCGAGGCCGTGCCCCCGGCGCCGCAATGCCGCGGCCATGACAAGCTGCCTTTGCGCCGGGTGCTCGTCGACCCCGACCTCTTCCGTCTCAATGTCGGCATCTTCGTGCTGCACATGGTGCAGATGGCGATGTTCGTCGTCCTGCCGCACGCGCTGGTCGATCATGGCGGCCTGGCGGCGCCGCAACACTGGAAGGTCTATCTGCCCGCCGTCCTGGCTTCGTTCGTCATCATGGTTCCGGCGATCATCGCCGCCGAGCGCAAGGACAGGATGCCGGCGGTCTTCCGCGGCGCCATCGCACTGCTGGTCGTCGTCCAGCTGGGCCTGCTGTTTCTCGGCCAGGGATTGTGGACGCTGGCCTTGTCGCTGCTGCTTTTCTTTGTCGCCTTCAACATTCTCGAGGCCTCGCTGCCCTCGCTGGTCTCGCGCACCGCGCCGGCCGCGGCCAGGGGCGCGGCGCTCGGCGTCTACAACACGACACAGGCGCTGGGGCTGTTCACCGGCGGTGCGGCGGGCGGATATATCGCGCAGAATTTCAGCGATAATGCGGTTTTCGCTGCCTGTGCCGCACTGGCGCTGCTCTGGCTGGCGGTGGCCGGATCAATGAATTTCCCGCGGCGGCGCGCGGCGGCGGTCGCGACCCAATCTATCTAGGAGGCATGGGCATGGCATCGGTCAACAAGGCAATCATCATCGGCAATCTCGGCAGGGATCCCGAGGTCCGCTACACCGCAAGCGGCGAGGCGCTGTGCAACATCACCGTCGCCACCAGCGAGACGTGGAAGGACAAGGCCACCGGCGAGAAGAAGGAGGCGACCGAATGGCATCGCATCTCCTTCTTCGGCAAGCTGGCGGAAATCGCCGGGCAGTACCTGAAGAAGGGGTCGCAGGTCTATGTCGAGGGGAGCATCCGCACCCGCAAATGGACCGACAAGGAAGGCCAGGAACGCTACACCACGGAGATCCGCGGCGACGAAATGAGAATGCTCGGCTCTCGCCAGGGCATGGGCGCGCCGGCGTCGTCAGGGGGCTTCGACAGCGAGCCCGCCGACTTCGCGCCGTCGCCCGCCAGGAACAAGCCGAAGCCGGCTTTCGACGACCTGGGCGACGACATCCCGTTCTGAGATCTGCGCCCGTACCGCTTTCTTCACCGGGCGCCCGGGGTACGCTGCAGGGCCTTGTCCTGGCGCCGGCAATGGCGGTTGCGGCCGCTCTTCTTGGCCGTGTACAGGGCCTCGTCGGCTCGCTGGATCGCCGTGTCGATGGTGTCGCCGCGGACGATTTCGCTGCTGCCGATGCTGGCGGTGAACCGCAGCGGCGTTCCGTCCGCCAGGAGGACGGAGGTCTCCCGAATCCGCTGAAGTAGCCGTTCGATGACCGGCTGCCCCGTTTCGGCGTTGGTCTCGACCAGCACGACGGCGAATTCCTCGCCGCCGATGCGGCCGACGATGTCCACGTTGCGCAGGCTGCTTTTGAGGAGGTGCGCGAGGTGCGCCAGCACGGCGTCGCCGACCGGGTGGCCATGGCGGTCGTTGATCGTCTTGAAGTGATCGATGTCGAGGATCAGCAGGGTCGGCATCGGGCCGTGGCGCTGGCTGCGCAGCAGTTCGTGCGCGAAGCGGTCCATGAAGGCGCGCCGGTTGATGAGGCCGGTCAGGGCGTCGGTCGACGCGAGTACGCGCAGGTCGGACTCGAGCGAGACGCGCCGCGCGATCTCCGCCTTCATCCGGGCGCTTTCGGCCTCGCTGGCCGTCCGCTGCGCGCTCGTCTCTTCCTGGTAGCGCCGCAGCGCGACCTCCGACCAGAACATGCCTGCGGTAATCAGGATGGCGGTGATCGTGAAGCGAACGGCGAAGGCCGCGGAGTAGGCGCTGGTTCCGCTTTCGGGGCCGCCCAGTGCCATGATGGCGGCGGCGACGGCGATGCCCAGGGATGACCAGACGACCCCCTCGCGCGGCGGCAGGAGCATCAGCGAAACCACCGGGAACGAGAAGAACCACAGGGCATGGCTGTGCTCTTCCCCGGAATGCGCAACCAGGTAGATGAGCAGCGCCGCGTACGTCGCCATCCCGGGGCGGAGTATCCATGTCCGGAGGTGCCCGCGCAGCATGGCCGCATAGCTGACGCAGATGATCACGACGTTGGCGACGATCAGTCCGAGCAGGGGCCAGCTCCCGCTGCGCAGCGCGGCGATGCCGTAGGCGGCCATGACCGGAATCCCGATGGCGAGGAATGCCTTGGCGCGTTCATGCGCGTGCAGCAGTTGCTCGGCGGTTGTCGTGCTGGACATGATCGCCATCGAGTCGCCTTCTGCTGGCTAGAGGCGGCGGACCATTTCCAGCAACGCCGTCGTCGACCGTTGATGGATGAACGGGATCGAATGCACCGTTCCACCCCAGCCGGCCACTTCCCGGTTGCCGACGATTCTCTCCAACGGCCAGTCGCCGCCCTTGACCAGGATGTCCGGGCGGCAGTCGATGATGCGCTGCAGCGGCGTGTCTTCGTCGAACCAGGTGACCAGTGAAACGCAGCCGAGCGCGGCGATCACCGCCAGCCGGTCGGCGAGCGTGTTGACCGGCCGCTCGTCGCCCTTGCCCTGGCGCCTGACCGAGGCATCGGAGTTGAGCGCCACCACCATGCTGCGGCCAAGGGCTGCCGCCTGCGCCAGATACGTGACGTGGCCACGGTGCACGATGTCGAAGCAGCCGTTGGTGAATGCCAGGGGGCGCGCCAGGTCGGCGACGCGCACGGTCAACGCCTCGGGAGGGCAGATTTTCGCTTCGAATTCGGGTGCGGGATAATCCACTTTGACCAGGCCGCCGGCAGCTCGGGAAAAGCTTGCATTCTATAGGGTCTTTCGCGCGACCTGGTGTTTTCGCATTCGCCGGGGACTCCATCCGGTTCCCCCGCCAGGCTCCGCGTGCGACGCGGGCATGTTCCAGTGAAGCAGGCGGTTCCGCCGCCGTATTCATGGTTGTCCGGAAGACATTTTGGGAAGATCATTGGCGACCTGGTTTTGGCGCCTGTCCGACGAACAGGCGCCGTGTCCGCGACGAATCGACAAGGAATCCAACATGAGGGAAATCCTGAAACGCTGTCTCGG
Source organism: Dechloromonas sp. (assembly GCA_017302355.1). The sequence continues at coordinate 2,380 of JAFLDQ010000083.1, read as the reverse complement.
AATTGCCGGCGCCCTTGCACTGGGGATCGTGCCGCACGCCGCGGCGGCCGAATGTCCGGCCCTGCTCGACCATACCTTCCCCGGATTGCAGGACGGCAAGCCGATGCCGCTCTGTCAGTACGCCGGCAAGGTCATCCTGGTCGTCAATACGGCGAGCTACTGCGGCTTCACCTCCCAATACGACGGCCTGGAAAAACTCTACGCGCGACTCAGGGACAAGGGTCTGGTCGTGCTCGGCTTCCCGTCGAACGACTTCGGCGAGCAGGAGCCGGGCAGCGACCAGGAGATCGCCGATTTCTGCCGCCTGACCTACGGGGTCGAGTTTCCGATGGTCGCCAAGACGACGGTCAAGGGCAAGGACGCCAACCCGTTCTACCTGAAGCTGGCCGAAATCACCGGGAGCAAGCCGCGCTGGAATTTCCACAAGTACCTGATCAACCGCGATGCCACGCAGGTCGTTGCCTACACCAGTTTCACCAAGCCGGAAGACAAGGATCTGCTGAAGAAGATCGACGAATTCCTGAAGTGAGGCGCCGGTCGTTTTCGGGTCTTTTTGACCGTCGACCGCAACGGGTCCCGTCGCCCGGCACGTGGCTCAACCTTTGAGCCGTCGCGTCCACGTGGCGAGCGCCTGCATCTGGCTGCCGATCAGCGTGGCGATCTTTTCGTCGGTCAGGTTGCCATCGGCGTCGAAGCCGCCGGCAAAAGCGTTGGAGAATACTTCCGGCTTGCTCAGCAGGTGCAGGTTGAGGAATACGCAGACCTGGCGCAGGTGGTACTGGGCGCGCGAGGTGCCCATGCCGCCGCCGGCGCCCATGATGGCCGCGCACTTGCCGGAAAGCAGGGCGTTGTCGGGTTCGCGCGAAGCCCAGTCGAGGATGTTCTTGAGGGCCGGGGCCATGGAGTAGTTGTACTCGGTGCACGCCAGTACCAGGGCGTCGGCGGCGGCCAGTTGGGCCAGCACGCGGCTGACCGCGGCGGGTTTTTCGGCGATGTCGGCGTTATAGAAGGGGATGTCGCCAAGCTCGGCGATTTCCATGCTGACGCCTTCCGGCAGACTGGCCTGCGCTGCTCGCAGCAGACCCTTGTTGGTGGATTTTACGCGCAGGCTGCCGGCGATGCCGAGGAGTTTGACGGACATGGTGTATTCCTTCTCTGTGGTGTGGGTAAGGGGAGGGCCGGGCACAATATCGAAACCCGGATATCGCTTATAGGCCGCCGTGGGTGCCGTTTGGCGCCGGGCGCTCTAAACTCGCCCCATCGTCGTCAGTGACGATCCAGCACACCCTACGCGGGCCGCGCCTTCGCCTTTGCCTGTGACAGCGCCCGCAGCCCTTGCGTTCGGCGTGCCGGATACACCAAGGAGCCCCATCGTCATGCCAGTACCACCCGCCTATCCCCGCGACCTCGTCGGCTACGGCCGCAACCCGCCGTTTGCCGACTGGCCGGGGCGGGCGCGGGTGGCGGTGCAGTTTGTCCTCAACTACGAAGAGGGGGCCGAGAACAGCGTGCTCCACGGTGACGCCGGGAGCGAGCAGTTTCTCTCCGAACTCTTCAACCCGGCCAGCTTCCCCGGGCGCCATCTCTCCATGGAGGGCATCTACGAATATGGTTCCCGGGTCGGTGTGTGGCGCATCCTGCGGGAGTTCGAGCGGCGTGCTCTGCCCCTGACCGTCTTTGGTGTGTCCATGGCCCTGCAACGTCACCCCGAACTCACCGCCGCCTTCCGCGAGCTTGGCCACGAGATCGCCTGCCACGGCTGGCGCTGGATCCACTACCAGGACGTGGATGAAGCCACCGAGCGCGAGCACATGCGCGTCGGCATGGCCATCATCGAGCAGCTCACCGGGGAGCGTGCCCTGGGTTGGTACACGGGGCGCGATTCCCCCAACACCCGGCGTCTGGTGGCCGACTACGGGGGCTTTCTGTATGACTCGGACTACTACGGTGACGACCTGCCCTTCTGGACCGAGGTGCAGAAGACTGACGGCAGCCGCGTGCCCCACCTGGTGGTGCCCTATACCCTCGACACTAACGACATGCGCTTTGCCCTGCCCCAGGGCTTTTCCCATGGCGACGAGTTCTTTGAATACCTGCGCGACGCCTTTGACGTGATGTACGCCGAGGGGGACGAGCGCCCGGCCATGCTCAGCGTGGGCATGCACTGCCGCCTGCTCGGCCGACCCGGCCGCTTCAGGGCCTTGCAGCGCTTCCTTGACCACATCGAAAGGCACGACCGGGTATGGGTGTGCCGCCGGGTGGACATTGCCCGTCACTGGATCGCCAGACACCCCGGCCCCACCCCGGCCTGATAGAGAACCCAAGGAGATTTCCCATGGCCAGCCATACTCCCGGCGCCCCCGTCTTCGCGCCCCCCGCC
>JAFLDQ010000082.1 GCA_017302355.1 Dechloromonas sp. | reverse complement strand
AGCTTGAACGGAAGCACCGTCTGTGCCAAAGTCCCCATCGCCCCGCCTCCTTTCGTCACCCGATAGGTGAGTGTCTCGATCACCTCAACTCTACCGGATCGCTTGTGTGGCGGGGATCCTCAGAAACTATGTCGTTTCAATCGCGGAAACTGGGGGAATTTCCGGCTCTTCCGACGGTCGACCGCGGCAAGCGTTCAGCGCTTGGCCCGCGGATGGGCCGCATCGTAAACCTTGGCCAGATGCTGGAAATCGAGATGCGTATACACCTGCGTCGAGGCGATGCTGGCATGCCCGAGCATTTCCTGCACCGCCCGCAGGTCGCCCGACGACTGCAGGACGTGCGAGGCGAACGAGTGGCGCAGCATGTGCGGATGAACGTGGCGCGGCAGCCCGGCGCGCAGGGCGTGGCGTCCCAGCCGGTCCTGGATGGCCCGGTGACCAAGGCGCGTGCCGCGCCGGCCGACGAACAGGGCCGGTTCGTCCGCGGCGGCAAGCTGCGCCCGCAGCGCCTGCCAGGCCGCCAGCGCCTCGCGCGCCCGCGCCCCGACCGGAACGATTCGCGCCTTGCTGCGCTTGCCGAGCACCCTCACCTCGCCGTCCGCCAGCATCGCATCCAGCGCGGCGCAATCGAGGGCGGCGAGTTCGGCGAGGCGCAAACCCGAGGAATAGAACAACTCGAACATCGCCGTGTCGCGCGCCGCGAGGACGGGATCGTCGTCCCCCTCGGGCAGCAGCAGCGCCGCGGCCTCATCGACCGAGAGCGCATTCGGCAGGCGCCGCGGCGACTTCGGCGGGCGCACCCCGTCGCACGGATTCGCGGTCAGGGCGCCGCGCCTGCCGAGCCAGGCGAAATAGCCCCGCCAGGCCGACAGCATGCGGGCGAGCGAGCGCCCGGACAAGCCCTGGGCGTGAAGCCGGGCGACGAAACGACGGATCTGCGGCGACTGCAGGTTGCCCGGCCGGGCATCGCCGGCCAGCGCCAGCAGGCGCGCCAGGTCGCGCCGGTAGTTGCTGATGGTATGCGGCGACTGCCGGCGCTGCTCGGCCAGCTCGGCCAGATATTCGTCGACCGTCGCCGTCGCGGTCACTGGGCGGGCTTGGCGACACGAATCAGCGCGGCCGAAACCATTTCGCCGATCCGCTCGAGATAAAGCGTGCCCATCTCGGGATAGAAGCGCCTGGCGTCCTCGCTGCCCAGCGCCAGCATGCCGATCGTCGCGCCGCCGTCGCAGAGGGCGACCAGCGCCTGCGAGCGCAGGTGCGCCGCCTGTTCGCCGAACCACGCGCCGGCGCCAAAACCGGAAGTCGAACCGCAGTACGGTTGCGCCAGCGTGTCGGCAAAAACCTGAAGTTCTTCGGTGACCGCCGCAAATTCCGGCAAATCGGCGACGCCCTCGGGCTTCTTCCACAGGCGGAGGGTGACGTGCGGAACCGCGAAGTCGTCGCGCAGATGAAATCGCAGCAGGTGGATGACCGCCGAAAAGGTCTCGACGGCGATGAGGCCGACCGCCAGGCGATGCACCTTCTCGCCGATCTGGTCATTTTCTTCCCCGAAGGCGATCAGTTCGGCCAACTTGCTCTCGGTCTCGCGGTTCTTGTCGCGCAGGGTCAGCATCTGCCGCTCGGCCAGCGAAACGGCCCGTCCGCCATGCGGATGCGGAACGAAGATCTGCGCCATCAGGTCGGCATACTGCTCGAAGAATCCGGGATTGTTCTTCAGGTAATCGGCCACATCCTCGGGAAAGGGCGCGCTCATAGTTCGATTTCTCCAGTGAAAACGGTGACCGCGGGGCCGGTCATCCGTACCGGCCGGTCGGGGCCGCCCCAGGCGATGTTGAGGTCGCCGCCGCGCGTCGTCACGCGCACCGGCGAATCGAGGAGGCCGCGCCGGATGCCGGTCACCGCCGCCGCGCAGGCGCCGGTGCCGCAGGCCAGTGTTTCGCCCGCGCCGCGTTCATAGACGCGCAGCCGGATGGCGTGGCGATCGGCGACCTGCATGAAGCCGGCATTGACGCGCTGCGGGAAGCGCGCGTGGCTCTCGATCAGCGGGCCATGCGTGTCGACGGGCGCGTCGTCCACGCTGGCGACGACCTGGACGGCATGCGGATTGCCCAGCGAAACGACGCTGATGTCCAGCGTTTCATCGGCGACGTCCAGCGAGTAGACCACCGTGTCGTCCTCGTGGAGGAACGGGATCTCGCCCGGCAAAAAGCGGGGAATTCCCATGTCGACCGTGACATTGCCGTCTCCCTCGAGACGCGGGGCGATGATGCCGCCCAGTGTCTCGACGCGGATCTCGCGCCGGTCGGTCAGCCCCCGTTCATGCACGAAACGCACGAAGCAGCGCGCGCCGTTGCCGCACTGTTCGACCTCGCCGCCATCCGCGTTGAAAATGCGATAACGAAAGTCGGCGTCGGGTCGCGTCGCCGCCTCGACCAGCAGGATCTGATCGCAGCCGATGCCGAAATGGCGGTCGGCGATGTAGCGCAGCTGCTCCGGCGTCAACGAAACCTGCTGGCGAATGGCGTCGATGACGACGAAGTCATTGCCGAGGCCGTGCATCTTGACGAATGCAAGTTTCATCACGGGATCCAGGTCGTCACCGGAAGAAGATGGCAGAGGCAGGTCCTTGTTTCAAAACGCTAAAGGATCTTCTCCATTACGTAGTCGTCCATGACGTAGCCGCCACCGATGTCGTCGACGATCGCTTCGCGCACGACGAAGCCATATTTCTTGTAGGAGCCGATCGCCTTCTCGTTGCGCTTGTTGACGGCCAGGATCACGCACGGGTAGCCGAGCTTCTTGGCCCGCGCCGCGACATGCCCGATCAGGTGGCCGCCGACACCGCGGCGCTGGACGTCGGGGTGGATGTAGAGCTTGTCGAGCTTGAACTCGCCGCGGTAGATCTCGCTGAAGGCGAAACCCACCCGGCGCTCGCCGTCGAACGCCTGGTCCAGCCACTTGTCCGCATCATCGAGATCGTCGTAGAGCCGCTCAAGACCATAGCGCTGCTCGAGCATGAAATCGATCTGTTCCTGGGTGATGATGCCCGGGTAGGCGGCCTGCCAGATTTCGCGGGCGAGGGCCGAGATGGCCGGCACGTCGGGTAGCGTGACGGGGCGAATATGGATGTCCAGACTGTCTGTCATTTGTAGAACCTTTGCTCTCCGGTTGGCCGGGTCTTGAACCGCTTGTGCAACCAGAAATACTGCTCCGGCATGCGCAGCACCTGGCCTTCGATGAAACGGTTGACGAATGCGGTATCGGCCTCGACGCTCTCTCCCGGGTAATCCTCCCACGGCGGCATGACTTCCACCTCATAGCCGTCCGGCACCTGCCGCGTGATGCACGGCACCACCCGGGCGCCGGTCAGACGCACCAGTCGCGAGAGCGCTGGAATGGTCGCTGCCTGGACCCCGAAAAAGGGCACGAAGATCGACTCCTTGCGCCCGAAATCCATGTCCGGCAGATAGTAGAACTGGTAGCCGTCCTTCAACGCCTTGAGAATCCTCCGCATTCCTTCGTGCCGAGACAGGAGGATCGTATCACTGAAACGCCTGCGGCCGGCATAAAGCAACCGGTCGAATACCGGATTCTTCTGCTTCGAATAGACGCTGCACGCCGTGACGAACATCGAGAGCCGCGTGGCGCCGGCGTCGAGCCCGACGAAATGCGGGCAGAGCATGATCACCGGACGGCCGCCGGGATCGTTCAGGCGTTCGACGCCGGTCACGCGGATGATGCGTTCGAGGCGCTCCTTCGACGCCCACCAGCCGAGCGTGCGGTCGAGCACCGCGCGGCTGAAGGCAACGAAATGCGCCCGCGCCAGCTGCTCGCGCCCGGCCTGCGGCATTTCCGGAAAGCACAGGCGCAGGTTGGTCAGCGTGATCTCGCGCCGCGCGCTTGCCAGGACGAAGAGCAACCTCCCCAGCCCCCAGCCGAACGCGCGCAGGGCCGGCAGCGGCAGCCAGTGGAGCAACCAGAGAAAGGCGACCAGGAGGTGAGAGAAAGCCGCCTTCATCGTCCGCGCCCCCTGTCCGGCGGCGGTTCGGCGCCGCCCGGGCGCTTGTAGCGGTTGTAGCCCCACAGATACTGCGCGGGACAGCGCCGGACCAGATGCTCGACTTCCTGGTTGATGCGTTGCGCGCGCTCGACCGTATTGCCCGCGAGCGCCGCCTGCGGCGGCGAAAAGTGCAGCCGGTAGCCGCGCCCGCCGGGCAGCCGCTCGCCCCAGGTCATCAGCGTCGTCGCGCCCGTTTCGCTCAGCCGGGCAGCCAGGGTCATCGTGTACGCCGGGCGGCCGAAGAAATCGAGCCAGACGCCTTCGCCCGTCTTCGGCGCTTGGTCGGGAAGCAGCCCGATTGCCTGGCCGCTTCTGAGAGCCTTGATCAGCGAGCGCACGCCGGTCAGGTCCGCCGGCGCCAGGTGCAACTGGCTGCGCTGGCGGCCCATTTCGATCAATTGCTGCAGTGAAGTCCGCTTCGGCGGCCGGTAGAGCACCGTGATCGGAAAATGCGCCGAGAGGTATTGCGCCGTGATCTCGAAGCAGCCGAGATGCGGCGTCAGGAAGACGATGCCCTTGCCCGACCGGCGCGCGGCTTCGACATGTTCCCAGCCCACGACCTCGACCACCTGGGCGATGGCCTCTTCCAGCGCCCGCATCCAGATGCGCGACAGTTCCAGCATCTGCTTGCCCGCCTCGGCCGCGACGGCGCCGCGCAGCGAGGGATCGACACCCGCCTGGGCGAGATTCTCCCGCAGGTGGCGGCGATAGGTCGGCGACAGCCAATAGGTCAGGCGGCCAAGCCCGCCGCCCAGCGCGTGCAACACGCTCAACGGCAACCAGGAAAGGACGCGAAAAATGAAAACCATGGCACTCCGGGGGTTGAAACCTGCCGCGAAAAGGCTATCATTATCGACTCGCCGAGTTAAACAGACAACTTGCAGGGCGATTCAGAAATACTGCTAAAGCGTCACCGCTCGTGGTCCGAAGCTGGTAACGCCGGATCGAAGGACCACTGGAGCATTTCATGAGCGAGTATCTCTTCACCTCGGAATCGGTGGGCGAAGGCCATCCCGACAAGGTTTCCGACCAGATTTCCGACGCCATCCTCGACGCCATCCTGTCCCAGGACAAGCATTCGCGCGTCGCCGCCGAGACGCTGTGCAACACCGGCCTGGTCATTCTGGCCGGTGAAATCACCACCAGCGCCAACGTCGATTACATCCAGGTCGCCCGCGACACGATCAAGCGCATCGGCTACGACAACACCGAATACGGCATCGACTACAAGGGTTGCGCGGTGCTCGTCGCCTACGACAAGCAGAGCCCGGACATCGCCCAGGGCGTCAATGCCGCCTACGACGACAACCTCGGCCAGGGCGCCGGCGACCAGGGCCTGATGTTCGGCTACGCCTGCGACGAAACCCCGTCGCTGATGCCGCTGCCGATCTACCTGTCGCACCGCCTCGTCGAGCGCCAGGCCATGCTGCGCAAGGACGGCCGCCTGCCCTGGGCGCGCCCCGACGCCAAGTCGCAGGTCACGATCCGCTACGTCGACGGCAAGCCGCACTCGATCGACACCGTCGTGCTGTCCACCCAGCACTCGCCGGACATCAGCCTGGAAGACCTGCGCGAGGCGACCGTCGAGCAGATCATCAAGCCGGTCCTGCCCAAGGAGCTGATCAAGGGCGACATCAAGTACCTGGTCAACCCGACCGGCCGCTTCGTCGTCGGCGGCCCGCAGGGCGACTGCGGCCTGACGGGGCGCAAGATCATCGTCGATACCTACGGCGGGGCCGCGCCGCACGGCGGCGGCGCTTTCTCAGGCAAGGACCCGTCCAAGGTCGACCGCTCCGCCGCCTACGCCGGCCGTTATGTCGCCAAGAACATTGTCGCCGCCGGCCTGGCCACGCGCTGCCTGGTGCAGATTTCCTACGCCATCGGCGTCGCCGAGCCGACCTCGATCATGATCGACACCTTCGGCACCGGCAAGATCAACAATGAAACGCTGACCGAACTGGTGAAAAAGCATTTTGACCTGCGCCCGAAGGGCATCGTCAATATGTTGGATCTGCTGCGGCCGATCTACCAGAAGACCGCCGCCTACGGCCATTTCGGCCGCGACGAGCCGGAATTCACGTGGGAAGCTGTCGATCGGGCAATCCTGCTCAAGTCGGACGCCGGCCTGTAAGGCCTGTTGCGGTCGACGGCGAAAACAAGCCCTTTTTCACCGTCGACCGCAACCATCCCTGTTCGGAGGAAACTGGTTTATAATCCGCGACCTACCGAGGAGCGCTGCAGGGGAATTTTCTCTCAGGCTCGGTTTCAAACCGCGCTCACCCAATCAACCCCGTGCCGGGCACGGGATGGCGGGTGAGCCGAATTTGCCCCATCCCTCTCCCGGCCACAGTTATTCAGGAGCTTACTGTGGCTGAATTCAAAGACTACGAAGTGGCCGATCTGAACCTTGCCGGCTGGGGTCGCAAGGAGATCCGCATCGCCGAGACCGAAATGCCGGGCCTGATGGCCATCCGCGAGGAATTCGCGAAGAGCCGGCCGCTCAAGGGCGCGCGCATCACCGGTTCGCTGCACATGACCATCCAGACCGCCGTCCTGATCGAGACGCTGACCGCGCTCGGCGCCGAGGTCCGCTGGGCCTCGTGCAACATCTTCTCGACGCAGGACCACGCCGCGGCCGCCATCGCCGCCGATGGCATCCCGGTCTTCGCGGTCAAGGGCGAATCGCTGCCCGAGTACTGGGATTACACCCACCGCATCTTCGAGTGGGTCGACGGCGGCTACTCGAACATGATCCTCGACGATGGCGGCGACGCGACGCTGCTCTTGCACCTCGGCGCCCGCGCCGAGCAGGACCTGTCGGTGCTCGACCACCCGGACAGCGAGGAGGCCACCGTGCTCTTCGCCAGCATCCGCGCCAAGCTGAAGACCGACCCGACCTGGTACTCGACCCGCCTCGCCCGGATCAAGGGCGTCACCGAGGAAACCACCACCGGCGTCCACCGCCTCTACCAGATGCACGAGCGCGGCGAACTCAAGTTCCCGGCGATCAACGTCAATGATTCGGTGACCAAGTCGAAGTTCGACAACCTTTACGGCTGCCGCGAATCGCTGGTCGATGGCATCAAACGCGCCACCGACGTCATGGTCGCCGGCAAGATCGCCGTCGTCTGCGGCTATGGCGACGTCGGCAAGGGTTCCGCCCAGGCCCTGCGCGCCCTTTCGGCCCAGGTCTGGATCACCGAAATCGACCCGATCTGCGCCCTGCAGGCCGCCATGGAAGGCTATCGCGTCGTGACGATGGACTACGCCGCCGACAAGGCCGACATCTTCGTCACCGCCACCGGCAACTACCACGTCATCGACCACCATCACTTGGTCAGGATGAAGCACAACGCCATCGTCTGCAACATCGGCCACTTCGATTCCGAGATCAACGTCGCCTCGATCGAAGGCTATCCATGGGAAGAGATCAAGCCGCAGGTCGACCACATCACCCTGCCCTCGGGCAATCGCATCATCCTGCTCGCCAAGGGCCGCCTGGTGAATCTCGGCTGCGGCACCGGCCATCCGTCCTACGTGATGTCCTCGTCCTTCGCCAACCAGACCATCGCCCAGATCGAGCTGTTCACGCGCACCGCCGACTACCCGGTCGGCGTCTACACGCTGCCCAAGCACCTCGACGAGAAGGTCGCCCGCCTGCAGCTGAAGACGCTGAACGCGCAGCTGACCCTGCTCACCGCGACCCAGGCGAAGTACATCGGCGTCTCCGTCGACGGCCCCTACAAGGCGGAACACTACCGCTATTGACGGCTCGTGCGGCGATGAGCATGAATTCCTTCCACGCGCGGCAGAGGAAGCCGGCCCCGGCGGCGCAGCCTTCACGGGAACGGCCGGCCGGGGCGCTGCGGGCGGATGCCCTGCTCGTCGCCCGCAAGCTGGCGCCGTCGCGCACGGCGGCGCAGGGGTTGATCCGCGAGGGCCGGGTCAGCTGGGCAGGCGGCACGATCACCAAGCCCGCGCTGGAATTGCCGGACGCAACGCCGTTGACCGTGACAGCCGACGCCGGCGCGCGCTACGTCTCGCGCGGCGGCCAGAAACTGGCCGGGGCACTGGCGCAAACCGGCCTCGAGATCGCCGGCGGGGTCTGCCTCGACGTCGGCCAATCGACCGGCGGCTTTACCGACTGCCTGCTGCAGAGCGGCGCCAGGCGCGTCGTCGGTGTCGACGTCGGCCACGACCAGTTGCACCCACAGGTGCGCACCGACCCGGCGGTTACCGCCATCGAGGGCATCAACTGCCGTTCGCTGACCGCCGCCGATCTCGGCGATGCGATGCCGGCCGGCGGCTTCGATCTGATCGTCGGCGACGTCTCCTTCATCTCGCTGACGTTGATCCTGCCGCAACTGGAACCCCTGCTCGCCGCGCACGGTGACATGCTTCTGCTGGTCAAGCCGCAGTTTGAGGCCGGTCCCGGCAACGTCGGCAAGGGTGGCATCGTCCGCGACACGGCCCTCCATCGCGAAGTCGAAGGGAAACTCCGTCAGTGCGCCGCAAGCCTCGGCCTCACTGTGCGAGCCTGGTTCGCCAGCCCCATTGCCGGGGGCGATGGCAACCGTGAATTCTTCATCTGGTTGAGCAAATGAAACCTGAAATCTCCATCGAGTTCTTTCCCCCGCAGACGCCGGAAGGCATGGAAAAGCTGCGCGCCACCTGGGCCCGGCTCGCCGAGCTACAGCCGGCCTTCTTCTCGGTCACCTACGGCGCCGGCGGGGCGACGCGCGAACGCACCTTCACCGTGGTCAAGGAGATCGCCGCCCAAGGCTTTCCCGCCGCGCCGCACATCTCCTGCATCGGGTCGACGCGCGACAGCATTCGCGAAATCCTCGACGGCTACCGGGCCGCCGGCATCAAGCGCACCGTCGCCCTGCGCGGCGACCTGCCCTCGGGCATGGCGCAGGCCGGCCAATTCCGTCACGCCAACGAACTGGTCGAATTCATTCGCGAGGAAACCGGCGACTGGTTCAGCATCGAAGTCGCCGCCTACCCGGAATGGCACCCGCAGGCCAGGAGCCCCAAGGCCGACCTCGCGGCCTTCGCGCGCAAGGTCAGGGCCGGCGCCAATTCGGCGATCACGCAGTATTTCTACAACGCCGACGCCTATTTCCATTTCGTCGACCAGGCCCGGGCGCTGGGCGTCGATGTGCCCATCGTGCCCGGCATCATGCCGATCGTCGGGTTCACCAAGCTGGCGCGCTTTTCCGATGCCTGCGGCGCCGAAATCCCGCGCTGGATGCGCAAGAAATTCGAGAGCTACGGCGACGATGCCGACTCGATCCGCGCCCTGGGCCTCGACGTCGTCACCGAACTGTGCGAACGCCTGCTCGCGGGCGGCGCCCCCGGCCTGCACTTCTACTCCATGAACCAGTCGGCGCTGACCAGCGAAATCTGCCGCCGCCTCGGCTGACCGCGGGCTGTCACGGTCGACCGGCAAAAAAGCCCGCTTTTCGCGGGCTTCTTCCTTGCGCTGCCGATCCGGACTCAGGCAGCCTGGGTGACGATCACATTCTGTGCCGGCATCGGCGCCGGGAAGCCGGCTTCGCCCAGCGCTTCGCGGATCATCCTGTTGGTGTCGAAATAGACCTGCCAATAATGGTCGGTGTGGCAATACGGACGCACCGCCAGCACCGGACCAACCAGCGTGAAATCGAGGATCTCGACATCGACCTTGGGTTCGGCCAGCACGTTCGGAATCGTCGCGATCTTCGCGCGCAGCAGCGCCATCGCCGCCTGATGATCGGCGGCGCCGGAAAGCTGGCACTTGAGATCGACGCGGCGGAAGGGGTTGACCGTGAAATTCTGAATCGTGTCGCTGAACACCTTGTTGTTGCCGATGATCGTCTGCACGTTATCCGGCGTGTTGATGACGGTCGTGAACAGCCCGAGTTCGGTGACCGTTCCGGTCACGCCGGCAACCGTCACGAAGTCGCCGACCTTCATCGGCCGCAACACGACCAGGAAGGCTCCCGCGGCGAAATGGGCCAGCAGTCCCGACCAGGCCATGCCGATGGCGACGCCGGCCGCGGCGATCAAGGCAGCGAAGGTCGTCGTCTGGATACCGAAGTAACCGAGGATGCCGATGACCAGCAGAATGTTCAAGGTCACCGTGACGATCGAGCCGACGTAACGCAACACGGTCGGATCGACCTTCTGGCGCTCCAGGGACCCGCGCACCATGTTCACCGCGACACCGATCAGCCAGCGGCCGATCACCCAGAATGCGACTGCCGCCAGTATCTTGAGACCCACATCGGTTGCAGTGGTCAGAATGAGGTCCTGCCAGCGCGAAATATCTTCCTTGTTCATGCATTTTCTCCATCAGAAGGGGGAAACACGTCGAGTTCCGGCCAGGAATCAGCGTGCCGTGCTCATTCTAGAAGACATTTCCTGAACAGCACAATCCGGACGAAGCCGCTGCGCGAACGGGGACGCCTCCCAATACTCGAAGCGCCGTCCTGTTCGTTGACAGCATTTCACCGCGTCCCTATAATCCGCGCTCCCCTTGGCCGGGTCGGTAGCTCAGCCGGTAGAGCATCGGACTTTTAATCCGCTGGTCCCGAGTTCGAATCTCGGCCGACCCACCAGTCCTGAAGGGAAACCCGGGGCGCTAGCTCAGTTGGTAGAGCAGCGGACTCTTAATCCGTAGGTCCAGAGTTCGAATCTCTGGCGCCCCACCATTTTCAAAGGCCAGACTTCGCGCTGGCCTTTTTCACGCCCCGCGAAGGGCCAGCACAGGCGGGGTTTCGCGGGCGGTGTGAATTTCCGTGATCGCCGGTCGGCCCCGATTTCGCCCCGCCGGCCACCGAAATTCCTCTCTTTTCTCTGTTTTTGTCTAGCCCGGTCAAGGCTCGACACCCTGTAATCATGCGGGTTTTCTGGCGGTAGTTTGCACTCCACAACGCATAGCGGTCGGGTTTCGAACGTATTCTCACGGTCAACTGGCCAGCCCGCCGATCACGCCGCGTTGCGCGTTCCAGTCATCCGGCAACGGATTTTCGACGAAGAGCCGCAACGACAGTCCCACCTGCTGCCGACCACGCGCAATGTCCTCGACGATGTCGGGAGCCAGTCGGGCGAGCTTGAGCATCTTCTGCATCCGCGCCAGCCCGATCTTCTCGGCCTTGGCCAGTTCGGTCATGTTCTTCACACGGCCCGAATCGATGAGTTCCTGCCAGAAGAATGCCTTCGCCAGCGCCGCCATCAAATTCGCGTCGACGGACAGCGGTTGGCCAGGGTTCAGCGGCGACGCCACTCGTCGCCGTCGAAGATCGCCAGCAGTTCATCCAGCTCGGCCTCCACCCGCCCGAGGTCACCGACGTGGCCCCAACGGATGGCGTCGGGGTCATGACCGAAGTGGTCGTCGGCGAGTCGTTGCAGCCGTTCCAGCTTGGCGTGGATGGCGGCAGTACGGGCGAGGTAGGCGTCGAGAGTGGTTGGCTTGGCGTTCATCGTGGGCTCCGGGTGGTGATTGACGACGCCATCATTCAGGCGCTGTTTGATCAGGAAGCCAAGCCACTTCTGATTGCCATGACATGCTGGCGTCAGAATGGCGACAATGATAGACTGGACGCTCAGATGATTGTTGGAGGTTGATATGGGTACCGCAGTTGCCAAGCAAGACCGTATCGGCGCTCGGGTTCCGCATGAGGTGTACGAGACGCTTTGCCGGGCCGCCGAACTGACCGGCGCGACGGTCAATCAGTTTCTGGTGCAGGCTGCGTTGAAAGAAGCCCAGGAAGTCATCGAGCGTGAGGAGATCATCCGCCTCAGTCCGCGCGACTGGAACTGGCTTCTCGATTTGATGGAAAACCCGTCCAAGCCAAATGCCAAGCTGAAGGCTGCCATGAAGCGTTATCAAAAAGCCAGGCGAGACGATGCAGGTACTACCTTTAGCTGGGAGCCATGACCGGCAGGCGTTCGACTGCGGTCGCCAAGAACTGAATGATTGGCTGCGGCAGGTTGCGCGCCAGCACCAGGACAAAGGGCTGTCGAAAACCTTCGTCGCCATTCGTGAGATTGAGCCGGCCCGCGTTTGTGCCTACTACGCGCTGACCTTGGCCGAACTCGAAAGCCGGCATTTGCCGGATGTCTGGCGCAAGAAGCTGCCGCGCCGCATCCCTGGCGTGCGGTTGGGCCGGCTGGCAGTTGATCGGCAATACCAGGGCAAGGGGCTGGGCGAACTGTTGCTGATCGACGCCCTGACGCGTGCGCGGCGCATCTATGCCGAAGCGGGCGGGATCGGCTTGTTCGTCGATGCGATTGATGAGCAGGCGGCTGGGTATTACCGCCGTTTCGGTTTCGAGGCCGCGCCGGATAATCCGCTGCTACTGTTTCTGCCGGCATGGGTTGCGGAAAGAGACTGAGGGGAGCTTGGTGGTTTTCAGCGAAGACTCTCGGGTCAAGATTCCGTGCATCCTGCACCTGATGCGGCTGGGCTACCGCTATCTGTCCCTGAAGGATGCCGTTTGGGATATCGACACCAACATCTTTCCGGCACTTTTCAATGAAGCCATCGGCCGCATCAATCCTGAATTGAGTGCGGATGACGTCACCCGCCTGCTGGCCGATGTCAAATTGCTGCTGGATAACGAAGACCTCGGCAAAGCGTTTTACGACAGGCTCACCGAGCGCTCGGGCATCCGCCTGATCGACTTCGAAGACTTCAACAACAACAGCTTCCACGTCGTCACGGAACTGACCTGCAAAAACGGTGATGACGAGTTCCGGCCCGACATCACCCTGCTCATCAACGGCATGCCGCTGGCCTTTATCGAGGTCAAGAAGCCCAACAACCGCGAAGGTGTGCTGGCCGAACGCAACCGCATCATCACGCGCAGCCGCAATCCCAAATTCCGGCGCTTCATCAACATCACGCAGTTGATGGTGTTCTCCAACAACATGGAGTACGAGGATGGCTCGCCGCAGCCCATCGAGGGCGCGTTCTACGCCAGCCCATCCTACGACGCGCCGATCTTCAACTATTTCCGCGAAGAAGAAACGCTGGACCTTACCCAACTCCTGGCCGTTGAAGACGACGGATTCGAAAACGAGGTGCTGCGCGACAACAACCTCAACGTCATCAAGCACAGCCCGGAATTTTTAACCAACAAGTCGCCGGATACACCCACCAACCGCATTTGCACGTCCTTGTTCAGCCGGGACCGATTGGCTTTCCTGCTGCGCTTTGCGTTGGCCTACGTCAATGAAAGCGACGGCCTGCACAAGCACGTCATGCGCTACCCCCAGCTGTTTGCCACCAAGGCCATCGAGAAAAAGCTGAATGCCGGGGTCAAGAAAGGCATCATCTGGCACACGCAGGGCAGCGGCAAAACCGCGCTGGCCTACTACAACACCCGCTTCCTCACCGATTACTTCCAGCGCCAGGGCGTCATCCCCAAGTTCTACTTCATCGTGGACCGGCTGGATCTGGCCACACAGGCGCAACGAGAATTTGCCGGGCGCGGGCTGGTGGTACACACCATCGACAGCCGCGACGCCTTTGCCCGCGACATCAAAACCACGCAGGTGCTGCACAACCACAGCGGCAAGCCCGAAATCACCGTGGTCAACATCCAGAAATTCCAGGACGACCCGGACGTAGTCCGCGCCGAGGATTACGATTTCAGCATCCAGCGCGTCTATTTTCTGGACGAGGTGCACCGCAGCTACAACCCGCAGGGCAGCTTTCTGGCCAACCTCAGCCAGTCCGACCGCAACGCCATCAAGATCGGCCTCACCGGCACGCCGCTCTTGGGCGATGACTACAACTCGCGCGCCCTGTTCGGCGATTACATTCACAAGTACTACTACAACGCCTCCATCGCCGATGGCTACACCCTGCGCCTGATCCGCGAAGAAATCGCCACCAACTACAAGCTCTCGCTGCAAGAAGCGCTTGCCGCCGTCAAGCTGCAGCAAGGCGACATCGACCGCAAGCTCATCTACTCACACCCGAAATTTGTCGAGCCCATGCTCGACTACATCGTGCACGACTTCGAGAAGAGCCGTAGCGCTCTGGGTGACGCCAGTATCGGCGGCATGGTGATCTGCGACAGCGCCGAACAGGCGCGCGAGATGTTCCGCATCTTTGCGGCGGTGTACGCGGCACAGCCCACACCCGCCTATGCCGTGCACGACTCCGCACAAGCTCTGATCGCCGCAGCCCAACCCGACAGCTACGCCGCCCGCACCCTGCTGGAAAACCGCGCCAAAACCGCCGCGCTCATCCTGCACGATGTCGGCAGCAAAGACGAGCGCAAAGATTGGGTGGAAGACTTCAAGGCCGGCAAGATCGACCTGCTGTTTGTCTACAACATGCTGCTTACCGGCTTTGATGCCAAGCGCCTGAAAAAGCTCTACCTTGGCCGCATCATCAAGGCGCACAACCTGTTGCAGGCGCTCACCCGCGGGTGTCGGTCATCTCTTCTTACCGTAGAAATTACCGGAAGAGCCAAAAAATCGCCGCCGTCCTCTGCGCCCTCGACGCCAAAATCGACTGCAACAACCGCATCAACGCCGAACTGGAGGCGATGGCCAAGGCGCTGTACGACTACTGGTTTGTGCAGTTCGACTTCCCCGACGCCCACGGCAAACCCTACAAATCCTCCGGCGGCAAGATGCTCTACAACGCCACGCTGAAGCGGGAGATTCCGGAGGGGTGGAGCGATTCGAGCGTGCTGGCTGTCGCAGACCTATTAGTCACTAACCACTTCAGTCTTGACAGATTCTGCGAAGAATTCAATGAGTAGCGGCCATGGCTGGAACGATGCTGAAGCGTGTGAGCGAGCAGGCGGCGGCGATGGCGGAGCGACCCAGGCGGGT
>JAFLDQ010000081.1 GCA_017302355.1 Dechloromonas sp. | reverse complement strand
AGGGTCCGAAGAAGGACGACATCTGCTACGCGACGCAGAACCGCCAGGACGCCGTCAAGGCGCTGGCCGAACAGTGCGACCTGGTCATCGTCGTCGGCAGCCCGAACAGTTCCAACTCACGGCGCCTTAAGGAAGTGGCGATTGCCCGCGGCGTCGATGGCCACCTGATCGACGGCCCGGAAGAGATCGATCCGAAATGGCTGGCCGGCAGGCAGAAGATCGGCGTCACCGCCGGCGCCTCCGCCCCCGAAATACTGGTCCGGCGGGTCGTCGACCGCATCAGCCGGATTACCGGGGCGGAAGTGGCGCAGGCGATCGGTGTCGAGGAGGGCGTTTCGTTCCCGTTGCCGAAGGAACTTGCGTCGACCTGAGTGGGTTTCAATGACCGTCGTGTGCTGCTTCACTGGCCGGTTGATGCCGGTGTTACCGTGTAAATTGATCGATAGGCGATCAGAATGCAATAATGCTAACGCGTCTTGCTCACGATTCCCTTAAAGAACGGCTTGCCCTTCAACCGGCCGCCGTCCTGCTCGGCCCGCGTCAGGTGGGCAAGACGACCCTCGCGACAACGCTGGCTTCAGAGTTTCCCGGCGCGCTGTTCCTCGATCTGGAGCAAGAGCCGGATCGCGCACGCCTTGCCAATCCTCAACTATTCCTTGCGCAATATCGGGACCGCCTGGTCATCCTCGACGAGGTGCAGGTGATGCCTGAACTGCTTTCGGCGTTACGGCCGGAGATCGACGCCCTACGGAAACCGGGGCGCTTCCTGCTGCTCGGTTCGGCATCCGGCAAACTGCTCAATCAGGGTTCGGAATCGCTCGCCGGGCGGGTGTCCTATCTGGAACTTGCGCCGTTTCTGCTGGCCGAGACTGGCCAGGAGGGAGATGCCTGGAAAAAACTCTGGCTACGCGGGGGATTCCCCTCCAGTTTCACCGCTTCCACCGATCGGGTGTCGGCCCTGTGGCGCGCCGATTTCCTGAAAACCTTCCTGACGCGGGACTTGCCGCAGGCCGGCGTAACCATTCCGGCCGAAACCCTGCGCAATTTCTGGCGCATGTGCGGTCACCTCAATGGCCAGTTGTTCAACGCCTCCCGGATCGGCCAGGCATTGGGCGGCATGTCGCATGCGACCATCGGCCGCTATCTCGACCTGTTTGTCGATGCGATGATGTTGCGGCGCCTGGAACCCTTCTTCGCCAATCTCGGCAAGCGCCTGGTCAAGTCGCCCAAGGTCTATGTCAGGGACAGCGGGCTTCTGCATGCGCTGCTCAACATACAATCTTTCGATGACCTCCTCGGCCACCCGGTGGTTGGGCATTCGTGGGAAGGCTTCGTCATCGAACAGATCGCCAGCGACATGCCGGCTTTCTCGGAGATCAATTTCTACCGGACGGCGGCCGGCGCGGAACTGGACGTCGTGGTGACCACCGGCGATCGCCGCATCGGTTATGAAATAAAATTTTCCCAGTCACCCAAGTTGGGAAAGGGTTTCTGGAACGGCTGCGAGGATTTTGGCGTCGAACGCGTCTATGTCGTCGCCCCCGTAACCGATCCCTATCCGCTTGCGGAAAACGTACAGGTGACTCCCCCGGCAATGCTTTTTGGTCTCTGAGCCGAAGCCACGCTTGGAAGGAAGCGCCCCGCGCTATCAGAGACCACCATGCGTAGCCCAGAACTGGGCCGGCGTGACAACTGGAAAATTGTCGGCCAGCGCCAGCAAGTCCTTGTCGCCAGTGACAAGATAGTCGGCTCCCGTCGAGCGTTTTGCAGCCAGCAGCGTGCCCAGCACAGGCTGGTCGTTGATGTCACGCAAGGCAGGTTCGTGATCCGGCAATGGGTCGATCAAATTGGCCTGGATGGAAAGAATATCAACAAGATCAGCGATCTCCATTGCTGTCAGGCCATGCCTGCTGGCTAGCCGGGGAAGAACCCGCCGCAGTTCGTCGAGGATGAAGTTTGACAGAATGGCCTCGACTGATCCGTGACGCCAGGCGGCCATGATCTTTCCCGGAATGCTTGCCGGGTAGGCGATACCGGAAAGCAGGACATTTGTAGCGAGCACGATGCGCAGTGTTGCCATCGGCCGCTCAAAGCCCAGTCAAGGCATTCCGACACGCTGAGCGTTCGCGGGCAACGGCATCATCGATTTCCCGCAGGCCATCGGCTTCCGGTGTTTCGGAAAAGCCCTCTTCGATGCGCCGGCATAGCCGATCAAAGCGTTCCTGCAGGCGACGGATGCGCTCGAACAGCCGGGCGTCGACCAGTACGGCAACCGGCTTGCCGTCCTTGTTGATCACTACGCTGTCATGCCGATGCTGTACCTGGCTGAGCATTTCTCCGAGGTTCTGTCTGAAAGCGACTGCACTGGTTACCGTGATCATGTTTTCCCTTCATTGATCTGCTGCAATCATTATGACCATATTGATCGTCATGGTCAATGATCAGGTCAGCAAACTCAATGACCGAAGACGGACGACATTTGCGTCAGCCTTTGAAATGCTCGTCCAGTGGGCCCTCGACCGCATCAGCCTGCTGACTGGGGTAGTGGTATTGCAGGCGACAGGTTTCGAAGAGGGCGTTTCGTTTGCCTTCCCAAAGGAACTCCCGCGCCGAACGGGTGCCTGGGATTTTGCGCGGCCATAGCAAAATATGTATATTGTCAATTCAAATGACAATCAGCCTAAAGAAATGTACCTGAATCGAGACGCCGAGCAGACCCTGCGTCAACTCAGCCAGTGGTATCCCATCGTTGCCGTTACTGGCCCCCGCCAATCAGGCAAGACCACGCTTGTCCGCCACCTGATGGCCGACAAGGCCTACATCACGCTTGAAGAGTTAGACCAACGAGAATTCGCTGGCACGGACCCCCGCGGCTTTCTCAGCCAATATCCCGACGGTGCCATTTTTGATGAAATCCATCATGTTCCAACGCTGCTTTCCTATCTCCAGACCATGGTCGACAACGATCGCAGAAAAGGGCTATTCATCCTCACCGGTTCGCAGCAGTTCGGCCTGCGCGATCACCTCGCTCAAACCCTTGCCGGGCGTGTCGGTCTTCTCGAACTCCTGCCGCTTTCATTGAGCGAGCTCTTTCGTCGAAACGAACCGGTCACGCTGGCCGAACAGCTATGGCTGGGCGGCTATCCACGTATACGGATCGAAGGCATACCACCCGCGATATGGCTCTCCGATTACATCAACACCTACCTGGAGCGCGATGTTCGTCGCTTGCTCAACGTCCGCAACCTGGGCAGCTTTCAGCGGTTTCTCCGCATGTGCGCCGCCCGCACCGGCCAGTTGCTCAATCTTTCCGCCCTGGCCGCGGACTGCGGCATCACACATAACACCGCGAAGGAATGGGTATCGGTGCTGGAAGCCAGCTACATCATTTACCAGCTGCAACCCTACCACCAGAATTTCGGCAAGAGGCTGGTCAAGACGCCCAAGCTTTACTTCCTCGACACAGCGCTGGCCGCTTGGCTGGTCAATGTCAAGAGCCCGGAGGAACTCGCTCTCGGCAACTTGCGCGGGCCGCTATTCGAAAGTCTGGTGGTTGGCGAAATACTCAAATGGCGGCTCAACCGGCGCCAGAACAAGGACATCTACTTCTGGCGCGACAGCAATGGCTACGAGATCGACCTCCTCGTCGAAGAAGATGGCAGTCTGCTGGCGATCGAATGCAAAGCCGGCCAAACCGTCGCCACCGACTGGTTTGGCGGCATCGAGAAATTTCTCGACATCACCGGCAGCGATCAGGCCTGGTTAATTTACGGTGGCGATCAGAAGCAACAACGGAAAAGAGTTTCCGTCATTGGCTGGCAAGGACTGGCGGCGGCAATGGACTTGCCCAACGGCTCCCCGGCGGGGCAGGCGGTCGGAACAGGCAAGATGTAATCTTCACGATATCGCGCGCCGGACGTTCACCTGGTCAAGTCCCCGGAAGGCGTCAGGCGTCCTGGGATCGGCATCCCGGACCAACTCTCCTTCGTCACCCAGACCACGCTGTCCGTCGACGATGCCTCGGTCGTCATCGCTGCCCTCAAGGAGCAGTTCCCCGATATTCAGGGTCCGAAGAAGGATGACATCTGCTACGCCACGCAGAATCGTCAGGACGCCGTCAAGGCGCTGGCCGAACAGTGCGACCTGGTCATCGTCGTCGGCAACCCGAACAGTTCCCACTCCCGGCGCCTGAAGGAAGTGGCGATTGCCCGTGGCATCGCCGGCCACCTGATCGACGGGCCGGACGAGATCGATCCGGCATGGCTCGCCGGCAGGCAGAAGATCGGCGTCACCGCCGACGCCTCCGCTCCGGAAATTCCCGTCAGAAGGGAGGTCGACCGCATCAGCCGGCTTACCGGGGCGGAAGTGGCGCAGGCGATCGGTGTCGAGGAGGCCCGCTCTGCGGTTGCGATCGATCAGGCCGCGCAGCATCGGAAATAACCCGGGAGCACGATGCACCTCATCCAGAATGAGCAGCTTGTCGAGGTGATCGCCAAGGTAGAGTCCAGCCTGCTCCAGCTTGGCGCGATCCTGCTCGGATTCAAGGTCAAGATAGATGAACGGCAAGCCGCTTACCCTCGCGCCCTCCAGTGCCAGCGTCGTCTTCCCTGCCTGACGCGGACCCAGCAGGCCGGTAGCGGGCGAACAGGCCAATGTCTCAAGTAGCCTTGGTGTAAGGGTTCGGGTAATCATCATTGCAATCATGGAACTTGATTACCCTATCCGGCATCGGATCGATCAGGTGGCTGCCGGGGGTTGCGCGGGTTCGTCAACAAGTACTTCGATCCGCCGCGTGCTTTTCGTTGCCTTTCCGCCGATCAGCGCAGGTGTGAAACTCGCGTTGTGGAAGACTTCCAGAACCTTGGAAAGGTAGTCCTCCGGCAGGGTGTTTTCTTCCACCGCGATCGACTCGGGCAGCCCGAGTTCGTCGATCAGGACGACAAGGACTGCTCGTCCCGGTTCGACATGGGATTCGGGAGGTGGCAGATCCCCCACTGCGACGATGCTGGAAGGCCGGTTGTCCGGCGCGAAGGAGGGGGTGGGTGCCTCCGTCGCGCCGGCGTGGGCTGACTGTTGCACCGCCTCGCTAAGCAGGGCGCCGGATCCGGTTGAATTGCCGGCAGCTTGTCGAATGTCGGGCAAGCGTTGTGTTGCAACAACCGTAATGTTGGTCAACGGCTGAATGTGGGTGGCCATTTCGAGGCGAGGCGGCACACCGATCGACCTGGCCGCAAGCCAGTGCGCGCAAAGCGAGGCAAGCACGGCGAGCAGGAGTGAATGCTGCTGGCGGCGTCGCGATGGGTGTGGAACTTCGGTTGGGCAGCGGCTGAGCATGCCTGGAAGGGTAGCAAAACGTGGCCGCAGCGAACTACCGCCTGTCTCCTGAATCCGGCCGCCGATCCAGATTGGATGGCATTCGCGAGAAAAGCGAATACGATCCAGCTTGAAAGCAGTGCGCCGGGGTCTGTTGAAAGGCGGGATGGGTCAATGGAGAGTGGACTTATGGGTACAGGTAACAGGGCGAAGGGTTTCACGCTGATCGAGCTGATGATGGTTGTCGCGATTGTCGCCATTCTCGCTGCGGTCGCGTTGCCGAGTTACACGGATTATCTCCGCCGCTCGCAGGTTCAGGAGGCGTTTGCCGAACTGGCGAACCTGCGCATCAAGCTGGAACAGTACTATCAGGACAACCGGAACTACGGCGCGGCCGCGTGTGGCGATGGCGTGCCAGCGGTCAATTTCAACATAGGGGGGCGCTTCACCTATGCATGTGCGCTCGCCAACAACGGTCAGTCCTACACCTTGACGGCGACAGGTAACCTGGAGCGGGCGGTCGGGCACGTGTACACCCTGAACAATGCGAATGCCAGGGCGACCACGAGCTTCAAGGGCGCGGCGGTCAACCGCGCTTGCTGGCTGGTTCGTGGTGGCGAGTGCTAGTTCGTTGAGCCGATGATGATGCGACATTCCGGATTCTCGCTGATCGAATTGATGATCGTGTTGGCCATTGTCGGGATCGGCTTGCTCGTCGGCCTGCCGAGCTATGCGAACTGGGTGGCCAATTCGCGGATTCGCAACGCCGCCGAATCGATCCAGAACGGCCTGCAGTTGGCGCGCTCCGAAGCGGTCAGGCGAAATGCCCGCGTCTCGTTCGTGGTTGCCGCCGATTCCGGCTGGACGGTCGGGTGTGTCGCCGTGACGGCGGAGTGCCCGGCGGTTATCCAGAGCCGGGCGGCCAGCGAGGGCAGCACGGGCGCGACGGTGGTCGAGACCAATTCTGGAACGGCGAATACGGTGTTTTTCAACAGTTTCGGCGCCAGTGTCACGGCTGCTGGAGCGGCCGGGCCTGCCCGGGTCGATGTCGATGTGGACTCGGCGACGCTGGCCGCGGCCGACAGCCGGAATCTCCGGGTAAGCGTCTTTAGCGGCGGCGCGGTCCGCATGTGCGACCCCAACCTGGGTGGCGCCGATCCGCGCCGGTGTGTCAATTGAGGAAGGCGAATGAGATCTGACATGTCCGTTCCGCAGGGCAGGGGCGGCGAGGGGGGCTTCCTCCTCATCGAAGTGATGGTCGCCATCCTGATTTTCTCGATCGGGATACTCGCCGTGGTCGGTTTACAGGCGGTCATGATCAAGAACTCGACCGATGCGCGCTACCGGGCGATTGCCAGTTATGTCGCCGAGCAGCGGATAGGCGAGATCAGGACGTACGTTGGCAATCCCACGTCGGGCAATATCGCGACTTTTGTGGAGGCCGGGACTGATATTTCCGGCGTGCTTCCCGCCGGAACGCGGACGGTGACCCAGCCAGTGGCCGGACGGATCCAGGTGGTCGTCACCTGGCAACAGCCCGGCTCCGACCCACACAGTCTGACGACGGTGGCGCACATCACCGGGGGAGGGTGAAAGAATGGCGTGTGCGGGTTCTCACAGAATGCGTGAAGCGGGCCTCAGCCTGGTCGAGGTCATGGTCGCGCTGGTGGTCGGATTGATCACCGTGCTCGTCGTGGCGCAGGTCTTTTCGGCTTTCGAAGGCGACAAGCGGACCACCATGGGTGCGTCGGACGCACAGACCGGGGGGGCGCTCGCGCTCTATACCCTGCGCCGCCAGTTGGTCGCGGCGGGGTACGGGCTGCCGGTGTTCACGACCCAGAACAACGTCCTGCAACAATGTCCAACTGACTGCACCGTCGGCGGAAACAGTGGTCCATGTGCCCAGGGGGCTCCGCTGGGTGGCAACGGCGTCAGTCTTTTTCCGGTCGAGATCGTCGATGGCGGTACCGGCAGCGACACAATCCGGGTGCGTTTCGGCACCTCCCCGCTGGCCGGCGTTCACTCGACCGTTCAGAATGCGACCGGCAATGTGCTGACAGTCGATAACAACCAGGCCTGCACCCTCGGGGACAATGTTCTTCTGATGACGCCTCCCAACGGGTGCTTCGTGGCGGCGGTGACCGGACTTCCGGCGGCGCCGGCTACCACCAACGTCACCGTCAGCGGCGCGGTCGCTGCCCTGGGCGCCTTCGTTGATCCGAACAGGACCGTGCTAGCCTGCCTCGGCACGTGGACGCAGCTCACCTACGCGGTCAATAACGAGCGCCTCGAAGTGGCGACCGCGGCGAACGGGGTTACGACGACCTCACCGGCCATTCCCGACATCGTCAACCTGCAGGCCCAGTACGGGATTTCCGCTGCAGCCAACGACAACGTGATCCGCGAGTGGGTCGATGCGACCGGCGTCTGGGCGAACCTGAACGACGAGGCAGCGGATGTCGCGCGGCGCAACCGGATCAAGGCGGTCCGTATCGCCGTGGTCGCTCGGAGCGGAGTGCTCGAAAGGGATAACGTCACCGCCGCTTGCGACCAGTCCACGGCTCCTCCCACCGGATTGTGCGCCTGGGCGGACGTCCCGGCCGGTGGAGCCATCACGACGGCGTCACCGGCGCCCGCCATCAACCTCAACCCGAACAACGCCAATCCGGACTGGCAGCGTTACCGCTACCGGGTATTCGAGACCATCATCCCGTTGCGCAACCTCATATGGAACAGAACCTCCCTATGATCATCGACATCCCGTGCCCTGCGCCGCGCGGCAAAGCCGGTCGCCGGGTGGCGCGGCAGGGCGGCGCGGTGCTGTTCTTCGCCCTGATCGCCCTTGTCGTCATGACCCTGGCCGCCATTGCGCTGGTCCGTTCGGTCGACACCGCCTCGCTGATCTCCGGCAACTTGGCTTTCAAGCAGTCGGCGGCCTCGTCCGGCGACAACGGCATCGAGGCGGCGATGGCGGTGCTGGCCCTGCCCCCCAATCCGGTCAACACGAATCTCAATGTCAATGCGCCGGCATCGGGTTACTACAACTCGCTGAACCGCGCCATCGACCTGGCGACGCTGGCGTGGGACAACAACAACAGTGTCCTGGTCGATGGCGATCCCCTAACGGCAGGCGCCCAGGCCAACGATCCCGCCGGGAATTCCGTCCGCTACATCATCCAGCGCGTCTGTCTGCACCCGCCGGTGGCGGCCGCCAACCTGTCGTCCGGCCAAGCGATCACCGTATCGCTGGCCAACTGCAGCCTGACCGACGCGACCGACACCAGTTCGAAACGGGTAGGGGAGGAGCCGCCTCCGCCCGGCGCGGGCTCGCCGATCTACCGTATTACCGCCCGGGTAGCCGGGCCGCGCAACACCGTCTCCTATCTCCAAGGCTTTGTCTACTGAGGATCGCGTCATGACCAACCGTCCTGATTCTTCTGCCCGCCAACCGATCGTTGCCGCCGCCGTGTCGGCGCTGCTGTTGGCGCTGTCTCCGCTCGCCTGGTCCGCCAACGTCAATCTCTCCAGCGTCCCGCTGACCACCGCGACGACGACCAGGGTCCTGCCCAACCTGATGTATATCCAGGACAACTCGGGCAGTATGAACTGGGACTACATCCCGGACCGCATTGTCGACGGAAATTACTGCAAGGGTGGCGGCACCGGCACCAGTTTCCGCTGCTGCCGGAACAACGATGGAAACGCCATCGGTACCAACTCCGAAGAAGACGTTTGCAACCCGCGCGCCGCCGCCTCGACCGTCCGCGGGATGCCGCCGTTCGTCACATCGACCTTCAACCGCATCTACTACAACCCGGCGATCACCTATCTGCCCCCGCTCAATGCCGACGGGACGCCCAGGCCGGTCAGCTTCGGCACCAACTACAGCGCCGTGCCCTATGACGGCTACGACGTGCAGGACGACATCCAGATTGGCGGCAACTACCCGGTCAGAACCGTCAACCTGCCAACCGACTACCCGGATGTGGAATGGTGTACCAGTAACAACTACAGTAACTGCCTGCGCAACGACAACTACCTGCTGCCCGGCGTCGTCGATGGCAGCAACTACACCGTTCAGCATGCTGTCACGGTCAGCACGGGGACCAACAACTTCGCCACCGGCAGCGTGGCCAACCCGACCACGACGACCCGGACCAGTCGCGGCCCGTTCTACTATGTGATCGTCCCGGGGGAATACTGCACGACGGCCAGCCTGACCACCTGCGTGGCGCAAAACGCCCCCACGACGACTCATCCCTTCCCGGCCCATGTCCGCTGGTGCAACGACGCCGCGCTGACCAACTGCCGGGCGACCGGCGACACGACCGATTACCGGTACCCGCGCTATCCGACGGTGATTACCGCCAACGCAACCAATGGTTCGGGGAGCACGGGGCAAATTCGAGTGGGTGATGTGCCGCGGGCCAGTAATTCAAACTGTGCCAACGCGACGGCGGCTACTAGAGTGGAAGTGACCGACATTACCCTCAACGGCCAGTCGATTCTGGCGACGAAGCCTTTTACCTATTGCAGCAGGAACACGGACCAAGATACGCGCAACCGTGGCCTTGTCGACGCGATCATCGCCAACATGGGCAACGGCTTCAGTGGCTGGCGTAACAACGGATGGAACCGGACCGTCGAGGTCACGACGCCGGTCGGGGCAACCTATAATAATGCGGCGCTGAATTACAGCCTTACCACTGTTGGACTGACGACCACTCAGAATTTTGCCGGAGGCACAGCTGCGTCTGGGCTGGTCGCCGTTCCCGGCGAGTTCCGCCGCATCGACATCGTCTCCGGGCAAACCTACGGCCATCTTGATGTCAACGGGGCCAGGATCATCGACCGCTCGCGGCGGAGCGACTGTACCAACGGCGTCTGTACCTATGCCCAGGAAATGCAGAACTTCGCCAACTGGGTGGCCTGGTACCGCAGCCGGATGCAGATGATGAAGACGTCGGTGAGCCGCGCCTTCCAGACGGTCGATACGCGCTACCGCGTCGGCTACATGACCATCAACTACCGCACGTCGAGTTTCAACAATCTCCAGATTTCCAGATTCAACACCTCGCAGAAGACGACCTGGTTCGACAGGCTGTTTGCCGCCATCCCCAACGGCGGCACGCCCCTGCGCTCGTCGCTGGCCCTGGCCGGCCAGATCTATGCCGGGCAGGAAAGGATCAACAGGGGCGACGAGGACCCCATCGAATACTCGTGCCAGCAGAACTTTGTCCTGCTGACGACGGACGGCTACTGGAACGAGGACGACACGAGTGATACGAATAACAGCGATGTCCGGGGACTCGATCCTTTCGGTACGGCCAACCGTACCCAAATCGGCAACCAGGACGCCTCGCCGACGCCGCGGCCGTATTTCGAAGGGCCGACGGCCACCTACAACACGCTCGCCGACGTCGCCCGGTATCTCTACGACACCGATCTGCGCGACGCCACCCGCGCCGGCTACAACGGCACGACCACGGCCGACAATTGCACGGTGACCGGCACCGACGACGACACCGGCGTGAGTTTCACGAGAAACGTCTGCGAAAACAACGTGTTCGTGACGCCAACCGACAACAATACCAGGCAGCACATCACCACCTTCACGCTTGGCCTCGGGATGGACGGCAACCTGCAGTTCCAGGACGACTATCAGACGACGACGGATTCCAATTCCGACTTCTACAAGCTGAGGACCGGGACGGGGACGCCGACGGTGAACTGGCCGGTGCCAGTATCCGGTGCGCAGACGACCGTCGATGATCTCTGGCACGCGGCGGTCAGCGGACAGGGGCGCTATTTCAGCCCGAAGGATCCGGCGGAGCTGGGCAGCGGGCTGGCCAGGGCGCTGGCCTCGATCACCGCCAAGACGGGGGCGGGCGCCGCCGCGGCGACCAGCACGCTGTCGCCGGTGTCTGGCGACAACTTCGCCTACGTCGCCAGCTACACCACCGCCAAGTGGACCGGCAACCTCGAACGGCGCGGCATCGACACGGCGACCGGCGAGGTCAGCGAAACCGCCGTCTGGTGTGCGGAGTCGATCCTCGCCGGCGCCTGCTCGGGCACCAGAAGCTCGGCGACGGTCAATGGCGCGCTGGTCAATTACTGCAGCACGACGTTGCCGGCCTGCCCGACCGGCAGTACCCGCAACGGCGACAATTGCGAACAGGCGGGGCCGACCTGCCCGAGCGATTTCACGCTGGTCGGCACGACCTGCACCAGGCCGGCCTGCCCGGGCGGTGGCACCGTCCTCAGCGGGACGACCTGCAGGGCGGAGGTTCCGGCTGCCTGCAGCGGGACGCTGCCGACCCGGGTCTCCACGGCGAGCGATACGCGAACGATCAGGGTCAGGGGCGCTTCGGGGGCGCTGGTCGACTTCGACTCAGCCTTTGCCACGGCCAACCCGGGCTACTTCGATGCGACGAAGCTGGCGAACCTGTCGCAGTGGCCGGCGCTGACAACCACGCAGAGGACTCAGGCGGTCGGCGCGACTCTGGTGAATTACCTGCGCGGCCGGACCGGCAATGAGGACGAAGCCAGCAACCTGGCGGCTGATCGCCTGTTCCGGGCTAGGGAGGCAGTCCTGGGTGACCTGATCGAGGCGAAGCCGAGTTTCATGGGCAACCCGAAGTATTCGTACGGAGATCCGGGTTATGCCGCTTACGCTGCCGCGATGGCCGACCGTTTGCCGCTGGATGCGACGGACGATGGCGCCACCGTCTACGCGGCCGCCAATGACGGCATGCTGCATGCGTTCAACGCGAGCACCGGTCAGGAGCGCTGGGCCTTCATCCCGACGCCGGTCCTTCCCAACCTCTACCGGCTGGCCGATGCGGCTTACGGTAGCAACCATGCCAGTTTTGTCAATGGCAGCCCGTTCGTGGCCGACATCTGCGTAGACAACACGGGCGCCGGTCGGACCTGCCCGACCAACGCGACTGCAGCGGACTGGAAGACCATCCTGGTCGGCGGCCTGAACGGTGGCGGGCGAGGCTATTACGCCCTCGACGTGACCGACCCGAGCGCCCCATCGTTGCTCTGGGAGTACACCAGTGCCGATGACGCCGACCTCGGCTATACTTATGGCAACCCGGTCGTGACCAAGAATGCCAATGGCAGGTGGGTGGTGATCTTCAGCTCCGGGTACAACAACGGCAGCGGGGTGAGCGGTAACTTCACGCAGGGCGATGGCAGGGGCTATCTCTACGTGCTCGATGCCAATACCGGGACCAGGCTCAGCAAGATCGCCACCGGCGTCGGCAGCGAGGGTACGCCCAGCGGCCTGGGCAAGATTGCCGCGTGGGTGGCCAACCTGGACAAGAACAACACCTCGCCCTACGTGTATGCCGGCGACCTTCGCGGGAACCTCTGGCGTTTCGACATCAACAACGGCGGAACTTCAGGCAATCCGGGGCAGGTTCTGAATTTCGCCATCCTGAGGGATCCTTCGGGCGTCGTTCAACCGATCACCGTTCAACCCGAACTCGGGCAGATCAGCGACAAGCGCGTGGTCTTCGTAGGCACAGGGAAGTATCTGGAATCGGCGGATCTGACCACGACCCAGCGCCAGACGATCTACGCGATCAAGGACGACAACGCCACCGCCACGCTGGACAACCCGCGGAATGGAACTGGCGCCAATGACATGGTCGAGCAGACGCTTTCGGTCGATCCGAGCAATTCGGCAGTTCGCAGGGTAGCCTCGCCTGCAACGGTGGACTGGACCCAAACGCGTGGTTGGTACGTGGATCTGCCTGCCGCAAGAACCAACGAGGGCTCCGAGAGGGTGAACGTGACCATGGAGCTTGCCCTCGGCATCCTCGCCGTACCGACGACGGTGCCGGCGAGTTCGGACTGCAATCCGGGGGGTTATGGCTATATCAACTATTTCAACTACCTGACCGGTGGTGCGGTGCCCGGTACGCCGAACAACGGGGTTTCCTACCTTGTCAACAATGTCATCGTCGGTGTCAACGTCCTCTACGTGGGCGGCAGGCCGGTCTTCCGCCTGGTCACGGCGAACAGTCCGACGCCGCAAAGGTATGGCGAGGATCCGCCGGCGCCTGCGGCGGGAGGGCAGTTCCAAGGCCGGCGCGCGATCTGGCGGGAAATGGTGCAGTAGGTCTACAACGGATAGGTCGACAACGAGCTTGCCCGCAATGCGGGCAAGCTGTTAGAATCCCGGCCTTTTACGAAATCTATCGAAGGACAACGATGGCCAACAGCGCACAAGCCCGCAAGCGCGCCCGTCAAGCTGACAAGCAGCGCTCCCACAACGCCAGCCTGCGTTCGACCCTGCGTACCGCCGTCAAGCGCGTGCGCCAGGCGATCGAAGCAGGCGACAAGACCGCCGCCCAGGGCGTCTACCAGCAGTCCGTCGCGGTTCTCGACCGCATCGCCGACAAGAAGATCGTCCACAAGAACAGGGCCTCGCGCACCAAGAGCCGCCTGTCTGCCCAGATCAAGGCGCTGGCTGCCGTCTGATCGTCGCACGGCACAAGGCAAGAGGCACCTGCGGGTGCCTTTTGTTTTTGCTAAAGTGCGCATAGATGTTGCGAAGGCACATCGCAAAAAGTCCGGAGGCTTCCCATGAGAACCCATCAGGAGATCGATCGGCGTAGCCTTGCGCTGCATCGTCTGGTTGCGGAGCGGGTCATGCGTGATCCTGCCTTGTTCGAAAAGGCAAGAATGACACTGGCGCGGTGGCGCGAGACTGTGTGCGTTACTTCACAGCCTTATCTGGAAGAGTGGGAGCGCCTGATGAATCAGGGGGTCGAGGCTTGCCTTTCCGTGGCGCTTGAGGATTCACAGCGAGCGGCCGCGTTGCGCCAATCGTCCCCGTTTTCCGGTGTCCTGACCAATCGGGAGCGTTTCGCCTTTCTGAAACAATGGCGCAGCGATCATGAAGCGCAGCGAACTTGAACATTTGATCCGCGCCGCCGCAGCGGTTACCGACCAGTACGAAATCGTGGTGGTCGGCAGTCAATCCGTTCTGGGTGCGGTGCCGGATGCGCCGGCGGTACTGCTGCAATCGCGTGAGGCGGATTGTTATCCGCTGCATCGTCCTGATCTCGCCGATGTGATCGACGGTGCGATCGGGGAACTCTCGCCCTTCGACGAGCGATTTGGTTATTACGCCCAGGGCGTCGGGCCGGAAACCGCCATTCTCCCGGTGGGTTGGGAAAGTCGCCTGGTCAAGATCCAGAACGAAAACACCGACCTCAAAATCGGCTATTGCCTTGAGCCGCATGATCTCGCGGCTTCCAAACTGGCGGCAGGCCGTGACAAGGATTGGCCGTTTGTCGAGGCCATGCTCCAGCACAAGATCGTCGATGGCGCGGTCGTTGAAGAACGGATTGAGCAACGAGCTAAAGTCGAAACTGGTGTATGACCCTGGCGGGACGGCTGGGGGTTGAAGAGGTGGCGTGTCTTTGCTGAGAATGGTTTGTCGAGAACGATTTCCAGCAACGAACGAGGACACGCCAGGATGAAGGATACGAAGAAGGGAAGTGCCGAGCAATCGGAAATGGGGCTGTCGCTGGAGGAGTTGATCCGGCGCGGGGCGCGAGGATTGATCCAGAAAGCGATCGAGGTCGA